>JBFFSI010000069.1:0-13307 GCA_041572475.1 Woeseiaceae bacterium | reverse complement strand
TGTCGACCATGGTCTCCGAGGACGGCAACACGATCCTCGTGCCCGGCTACTACGACGACATCCGCCCGCCCAACGACGAGGAGTCGATGCTCATCAACGCCGGGGTCGAGCAATGGTCGGACCAGATGATGCAGGACATGCTCGGCGTCAGTCAGTGGGCCGATGGCAAGACCGGTGTCGATGCCGCGCTCGAACTCCTCTATGCGACGACGCTGAACATCGACGGCATCTGGGGCGGTTACACGGGCGAGGGCACCAAGACGATCCTGCCGCACCAGGCGACGGCGAAGGTCGACTCGCGGCTGCCGCCCGGCATCGATCCCATTGATGCCATGGCGAAAATCCGCGCCCACCTCGATGACAACGGCTACGCGGATGTCGAGATCCGCCAGCTCGGCGGCTACCCGCCGTCGCAGACCTCGGTCGAGGCCCCGGCGGTGCAGGCGGCGCTGTCCGTCTTCAAGAAATACGCGGACAACCTCGCAGTGCAGCCGCGCGTCGCCGGCAGCGCGCCCTTCTACCAGTTCACGGAGAGGCTGGGCCTGCCGCTCGTGCCGGCCGGTCTCGGCTTCGGCACCGGTGCGCACGCGCCCAATGAGATCATGCTGATCGAGCCGGCCGAGGGCATCGCGGCCGCCGGACTTGCCGACGTCGAAAAGGCCTACGTCGACTTCATCTACGCACTCGCGAACTAGGCAGCGGTCGCTCGAGGAGTCAATCTCATGCAGATAAGCCAGGTCGGCAACAGCCTCATCAAGGTCGCAATCTTTTGCGCATGCGTTTATGGCGTCGTTAAATGGCAGGCGGGCAGCGATCAATCGGGCGACGTCGTGGCTTTCGCCGAGAAGGCATGCACGGACGCGATCGGTGCTCGCTATAACGTGTCCAACATCCGGCTGTACGACGTCAGGGAGGATTCCAGCGGCTATGCGCTGCGGGCGTCGATCACCCTGAGCGGCGGCAGGCCAGCGAAGGTGACCTGCCTGGCGAATGCCCACGGTGGCGTCAGGGACATCATCATCGACGAGCGCTAGGCAGCCGCAGGCAGGGCCTTAGCGGCGGGTAACGACGACCTATTTCTTGCCCGAGCCGTCGTACTGGCAGGCGAGCCCGAAATAATCGCCATCATTCGCCATGACGATGTCATCCTTGCCCAGGGTCGAAGTGAACGGTGTCTCGGTACGGCCGTCCGGTCCCATGCTGTAGATATCGTAGCCCGTATTGACCGGCTTCAGGTTATTGTCCTTGCGCACCGGGCCGGCGTCATTGCGCCCGAACACGACCAGGTACTGGTAAGGGTTGCCCCACGGGTCTTCGAGATCCCCGAGGCCTGCCTCGGCCAGGCTGACAGGGTAGCGATTGTTGGACAATTCGAACTTGCTGATCGCCATGTGGATCTGGCCCATATCGGCCGTCACCTGCGCGACCTTGGCCCGCACTAATGGCCCTTGCGGTGCTCCCGGGTTGTCACAATCGGGAGTTGCACCGCCGAACATCGGCACGGCGATCGTAACAAGAATGGCCCCGATGACGACCGTCACGAGTAACTCGAGTAGCGTGATTCCGCTCTGACGACTCTGCTGAAATGACATTTCGCTCACCGCAGTGATTAGATGAAAACTGCGTCTAACAGTAGTGAAGACATCGCTCCACAGCGACCGACCCCGTCACCTTTTTCCGTGTGCTGTAGTACTAGGATTATGTTTAATCAGGGCGGGCCCCGGCGAACCAGCGAAGGGCGCCCTCGCGGGTGCGCGGCAAGCCTTCGGAATGCCCGGCCGGGGACACACCGCGACAATCACATTGACGGAATGCGACCGGGGATCAGCCGCTAGCCGTCATCGGGATCCGGCGCAGTGTTCCATATGTCGACGACGTTCTTCCACTCACCGTTCGCATCCTTGCGCCAGATCGTCACGACCTTGCCGTGGATCACGATCTTCTCGCCATCTTCCCCGTCCATCTCCGTCACATTGCGCTCGATCAGGTAGGCCATGTCGCCGCTCTCCGAGACATGCGCGGAAACAGGCTCCCAGCTGATCCTGAAGCCGGGGATGCTGGCCGCACCCATGACATGGTCCCTTATCGCCGCCTTGCCCGACCGGGTCGGCAGGTCCGGCGGCAGCATGATGGCGTCGTCGGCCCAGTAGTCGAGCGCCGCCTCCAGGTCACCCGAGCCAACAGTCGCGGACCACTTTCGGCTCAGCTCCATTAGCGCGCGTGCTTCTGCTTCTGCGTTTGCGTTCATTGTGAACCTCCCACCTCGCAACCGAATTTCTGGGCAGACGCATCTTCGACGAAATTCCCGAGAATGTGTCTGCGGCGAGTATCAGTGCCCGCCGACAGCGGACGCCCCGAACGAGGCCACCCAGGTCAGCTCGAGTCATCTCTGGCAGCTTGCCCTTTGCCTGCATTCTGAACCCACCAGAATACTCTCCGGAACCCTCTCGCACCAAACATCAACCACAGGCCCAGAGCCAGTCCGGTCAGGTGCGGCAACCACGTGGTAACACTCCACTCTCCAAAGCCTCCGAATGCGAGCATCATGACCAACGTCGGCACATGTGACGCAATCAACCAGAGACCTACGATCGAGCAACCCATGGCAAGCCAGACGTCCGGCGAAGCTGACTCAGCCGGCCTCTCTGCCGAGGGAGCGAGGAGCCTGCCCGCAATCGTTTGCGGAAAACGCCACAAGATAAAAGCTGCCCCGAGCACGAGCATGGTCATCAAAGACAGGACGGCAAGGGACGACGTTGAACTGAGCTCTACTTCCCGCAACTGCGCATAGACATTCGGGGCTGCCACTATCGTAGTCGCAGCCAGCCAGACAGCGAACAGCCGCACGGCGACCGCAATGATCTGGTGTGGAGACATGAAAAACCGCTCGCTTTTTATTGGTATTGGCTTCGGCGCATCAGTCTAGCAGTCGCACGCGGCTATGGAGAAATCGGCAGCACCGTCGTGTGCTTGATGTCGGACAGCACGATCGATGAATTCACTTCCTGGATGCCCGGCAGCTGCGAAAGCTTCTCGAAGAAGAACTGCTCGTAGGCCTTGATGTCCTCGGTGACGATGCGCAGCAGGAAGTCGACGTTGCCGAGCAAGACGTAGCAGTCGAGCACCTCGGGAAACTCCTGCACCGCGTCCGAGAATTCCGCCAGGTTGCTGCGCCCGTGCGAGGTCAGTTTCACGTGCGCGAAGACCATCGTGTTGAGGCCGATCTTTTCACGGTCGATCTTGACGGGCTGTTCGCGAATCACGCCTTCGTCACGCAGGCGCTGAATCCGTCGCCACGCGGCGGACTGCGAGAGGCCGATCTTCTCACCGAGTTCGGACGCGTTGATGCCCGGCTCCTGCTGCAGCCACTCGAGGATGCGGCGATCGGTCTGGTCGAGGTCAATTGTCTGCATTTTTTATGCGATTTATGTATTAAACAGACATTAATTATGCGCTATTCCGGCTGCTATCAAAAGAAAATGCAACGAAAATGCCCATCGGGAGGGATATCATAGGGCACCTTTTACATGCGCGGAGTAAGCCTCATGGGCGTTTTCGACCATCCGGATTTCGATCAGCACGATTCGCTGCATTACTTCCAGGATCCGGCCACGGGGCTCAAGGCGATCATCGCGATCCACTCGACCGCGCTCGGTCCCGCCGCCGGCGGCTGCCGGCGGTGGCAATACCTATCCGATGCGGAGGCGCTCAAGGATGCGCTGCGACTGTCGCGCGGCATGAGCTACAAGAATGCCGTCGCAGAACTGCCGTTCGGCGGCGGCAAGGCCGTCATCCTGGCGTCGGACAAGGCGCCGAAGTCGCCCGAACTCTTCCGCGCCTTCGGCCGTGCCGTCGAGTCGCTGAACGGCCGGTACGTGACGGCCGAGGATGTGGGTGTCAGCGTCGATGACATGCACTACGTGCAGGAAGTCACCCGCTACGTCTCCGGGCTGCCGAAACGCGCGGACACGGCGGGCGGCGACCCGTCGCCGTGGACGGCGCTCGGCTGCTTCCTCGGCATCGAGGCGGCCGTAAGGGCCAGGCTCGAAGCGGACTCCGTCAAGGGCCTGAAGGTCGCGGTTCAAGGCGTCGGACACGTCGGCTACCACCTCTGCCGCCTGCTGCATGACGCCGGCGCGGAACTCGTCGTCGCCGACGTCAGCCGCGAGAGCCTCGCACGCGTCGAGAAGGACGTTCCCGTGACCGTCGTGTCGCCCAAACAGATCGTGTTCGAGGACGTCGACATCCTCGCGCCGTGCGCGCTCGGCAACGTGCTGACCTCTGTCACGATCCCGAATTTAAAAGCCAAGATCATTGCCGGCGCCGCCAACAACCAGCTGTCCACTGAGAACGACGGCGCCCGGCTGGCGGACCGCGGCATCCTCTACGCGCCCGACTACGTTATCAACGCGGGCGGCATCATCAACGTCGCCTATGAGTATTTCGACAAGGGCAACGAAGACCATGTCCGCGCCGAGGTCGAGAAAATTCCGGGCAGGTTGACGGCGATCTTTGAAGAAGCCGGGAAAACCGGCAAGCCGACCAACCTGATCGCCAACGAGCTGGCGCGTCGCCTCGTCATCGAAAAGCGCCAGGCAGCATGAACAAGAAATCTCGACTCTACATACCCAGGCCGACAGCGAGGCCGGGCGACAAGCCCGACTTCAGCTACCTCGATATCTCCCCGGCCGGCGAGATCGACCGGCCCTCCATCGAGGCTCGCACGCGTGACATCGAGTGGCTGAGCTCCGGCCTCGTGCGTGTGCTCGACGACGAGCACAAGGCGGTCGGCCCGTGGACTCCGGACCTAGACCCGGCCAAGCTGCAGGTCGCGCTGCGCTGGATGATGCTGAACCGCGTGTTCGACCAGCGCATGTGGCAGATCCAGCGCCAGGGCCGCATCTCGTTTTACATGGAAGCCCGCGGCGAAGAGGCCGTCTCGATCGCGCAGGGCATGGCGCTGCGCCCCGGCGACATGTGCTTCCCGTCGTACCGGAACCAGGGCCTGTACATGTACCGCGGCATGAATCTCGTGGACATGATGTGCCAGTGCCTGTCCAACACGCGGGACATGTGCAAGGGCCGCCAGCTGCCGATCATGTACCACAGCGCGAAGGCCAACATCTTCTCGATCTCCGGCAACCTCGGCACGCAGTATCCGCACGCGGTCGGCTGGGCCATGGCGTCGGCGATCAAGGGCGAGGACCACATCGCGGCCTCGTGGGTCGGCGACGGTTCGACGGCCGAGGCCGACTTCCACCACGCGCTGACCTTCGCCGCGGTGTACCAGGCGCCGGTGATCCTGAACGTGACCAACAACCAGTGGGCGATCTCGACCTTCCAGGGCACCGCCGGCGGTGAACGCCGGGCGTTCGCGGCACGCGGCCTCGGGCTTGGCATCCCGGGGGTTCGCGTCGACGGCAATGACCTGCTCGCCGTCTACGCCGTGACGGTGTGGGCGGCGGACCGCGCCCGGCGCGGCGGTGGACCGACGCTGATCGAGCTGGTGACCTATCGCGGCGGCGCGCATTCGACCTCGGACGACCCGTCCAAGTACCGGCCCAAGGACGAATGGGAAGATTTCCCGCTGGGCGACCCCATCGAGCGCCTGAAGCAGCACCTGGTCGCGGAGGGCCACTGGTCCGAGAAGAAGCATGCGGCCCTCGAGGAGGAGCTCAAGGCGGAGGTGCTCGCGGCCTGGAAGGAGGCGCAGCAGTACGGCACGATGACCGAGGGGCCGTTCCTCGACCCGGCGACGATGTTCGACGACGTGTACGCCGAAACCCCGCATCACCTCAAGTCCCAGCGGCGGCGTATGCTGGAAATCGAGAAGATGACCGGCGAGGAGCAGTCCTGATGGCCCGGATGAACATGATCGAGGCCATCCGCTCGGCGCTCGACGTCGTCATGGACAAGGACCCTACCGTCGTCATCCTCGGCGAGGACGTCGGCTATTTCGGCGGCGTATTCCGCTGCACCGACGGCCTGCAGCGCAAGTACGGCGAACACCGCGTCATTGACGCGCCGATCACCGAGGGCGGCATCATCGGCGCGGCGATCGGCATGGGTGTCAACGGCCTGCGTCCCGTCGCCGAGATCCAGTTTGCCGATTACATCTACCCCGGCTTCGACCAGATCGTCAGCGAGCTGGCGCGCCTTCGCTACCGTTCCGCGGGCGAGTTCTTCTCGCCGGTGACGATCCGCACGCCCTGTGGCGGCGGCATCCGCGGCGGGCAGACGCACTCGCAGAGCCCGGAGGCCATCTTCGCACACGTCAGCGGCATCGTAACCGTGATGCCGTCGAACCCGTACGATGCAAAGGGCCTCCTTATCAGTTCGATCGAGTCCGACGACCCGGTCGTGTTCTTCGAGCCCAAGCGCATCTACAACGGCCCGTTCGACGGCGACCCCGACAAGCCCGCCGTGTCCTGGGCGTCGCACCCGAAAGGCGAGGTGCCCGAAGGGCACTACACGGTGCCTATCGGCAAAGCCGACATCGTCCGCGAGGGCTCCGAGCTCACGGTCGTCACCTACGGCACGCTCGTCCACATCGCGGTCGCTGCGGCCGAGGCGACCGGCGTCGATATCGAGGTCATCGACGTCCGCTCGATAGCGCCGCTCGACGTCGAGACGCTGGCCAACTCCGTGAACAAGACGGGCCGCTGCATTGTCGCGCACGAGGCGACCCGCTTCGGCGGCTACGGCGCGGAGCTCGCGGCGCGCATCCAGAAAGAATGCTTCTGGAACCTCGAGGCGCCGATTTCTCGCATCGCCGGCTGGGATACGCCGTACCCGCACGCGTTCGAGTGGCAGTACTTCCCGGGCAAGAAACGCATGATCGCGGGCATTCGCGCCATCATGGAGGTCGAATGAGCGAGTATATCTTCAAGCTCCCCGACCTCGGTGAAGGCACGGTCGAATCCGAGATCGGCGAATGGTTCATCAAGGTCGGCGACCAGGTCACCGAAGAGGACGTCGTCGGTACGATGATGACCGACAAGGCGGCGGTCGAGTTGTCATCGCCGGTGTCCGGCAAGGTCGTCAGGCTCGCCGGTGAGCCGGGTGACATCGTCGCCGTGGGGGCGGCGCTCGTTGTGTTCGAGACAGGAGATACTGTAGGAGCGCCCCATGGGCGCGATGAACCTGCAGCAGCGCCTGTCGAGCGCGATGAGCCCGCACCCGACGATCGCGGCCGTGGGCCGCTCCAACAGACAGCCCGTGTCATGACCTCGCCGGCCATTCGGCGGCGAGCGAAAGAGGCAGGCATCGACCTCACGCTGGTGCCCGGCTCCGGCCCGGCTGGGCGGATTACGCGCAGGGATTTCGATGCCTTTGTCGCAGGAGCGCCCTCCGGGCGCGATCGCGGCCACGGGCCGCTCCTACAGCCTGATAGCGATCGCGGCCACCGGCCGCTCCTGCGGCCGGAGCGGGAGACAAAGGAAATCAAGGTCATCGGCCTCCGGCGCATGATCGCCGAGCGCATGGCCGCCGCCTGCCGCGAAATCCCGCATTTCACCTACGTCGAGGAAATCGACATCACCGAGTTAGAGTCGCTGCGCCAACACCTGAACAGCAAGATCGGGGATCGGGACGCGCGGCTGACCCCGCTGCCGTTTCTCGGCATGGCGCTGATCCGGGCGCTGCGGGAGTTTCCGCAGTGCAACGCGACCTACGACAAGGAGCGCAACGTCATCCTGCAGCACGGCGCCGTGCACCTCGGCATCGCGACGCAGACGAATGACGGCCTGAAGGTCCCGGTCGTGCGCGACGCGCATGCGCGCTCGCTGCACGAGCTCGCGGCGGAGATCCGCCGCGTGTCCGACGCCGCCCGCAACAACACGATTACGCGCGAGGAACTCGCCGGCTCGACGATCACGATCACCAGCCTCGGCAAGCTCGGCGGCATCGTGTCCACGCCGGTCATCAACATGCCGGAGGTCGGCATCATCGGCGTCAATCGGGCGGTGGATCGGCCCGTCGTTCTCGACGGCCAGGTTGTCGTGCGGCGCATGATGAACCTGTCGTCGTCGTTCGACCACCGCTTCGTGGACGGCTACGACGCCGCGGCGATGATCCAGCGCATCAGGGAGCTGCTTGAGCACCCAGCGACGATTTTTCTCCCGGAATGATGCCGGTTTCGAGGTAGAGCTGGACCGGGCACAGCGAATCGAGGCGCAGCTGCGAGTTGTCCCGCATTCCCAGTAGCTCATAGCGCTGTTGCAGCCGGTCTTCGTCGACGATCGTGTACAGCGAGGGCTGCTCCCAGTATTCCGGGCAGTAGGTGATGAATTTCTCGTGCATGTGGCCGTACAGGGCCGCATCGAAATAGTTGACGTTCAGCGCCTCGTCCCAGTACTCGTTGACGTGGTCCGCCCAGTCGAAGGGGCGCTGAATGACCCAATGGTCGTTTTCCCAGCGCAGGATTGCGGGTTTGCCGGGGATGATGTCGTCCTCGAAAAGGCTGCGGTAGAAGCGGTGCCCCTCGTAATTCGCGACGAGGTCGGCGTTCGAGAAAATGCCGTTGGTCAGCTGGCCGAAGATGGCGCGCTCGGTCAGGTGCGATTGCTCCGCGGCCTTTTCCTCTGAACCATAGCGGATGTAGCGCTTGTAATACTTGCGGCCCTGCGAGATGAAGTGCCCGAGTTTGTCGGTGCCGATCAACTGGTCATTGAGCTTGATGGTCCCGCCCACGCCGAACAGCGCCGTCACCCGCGTTGCCCAGATCGGCTGCCCAGCGAACACGCTGTCGTAACGGGGGATATCCTGCTTCTCGATCTCCGGGTGTTGCCATGCCCATTTCTCGATCCGGTCGACCCAGTGCAGCCCGCCGACATCCCCGTAGATCGCGTTGACGAAGGCCATCTCGTCGTGGCCCCGGTCCCACTTCTCGACGATCTTGCCGATCGTGCGATTCATCTTGCCATTCAGGATTTCGGTCGAGTCGGCGATCGGCTGGCCGCGGTTCGTGAGCTGGTCCGTCTCGTACGCGCTCGCGGCCGAGGGCAGCGCGGCCGCAAATGCGGCCGCGACAAGTGCTAAAACGCGTTGTCTGGCAATGTCACTCAAATCGGTACGTGATGTTGGCGAGGGCGATCTGGCGGTCACCCGCGCCGACCTCCACCGTCGCTTCCCAGGCCTCTCCCCAGGTCATATGGGTGCCCACGCTCCAGTTAAAGTCCTCGCCTTGCGAGAGGTCGACGTCGAACGCCACGTCCTGGCCGTCGATCGGCGGCGGCAGCTGCGAGCCCACGAGGCCCAGGTCGATATCCACCGAGCCGCTGTGCTTCTCCTCGGCATCCAGCAGGTAACCACCGACCCAGAATTCGGTGTGGTCGCCGAAGCGTATGCCGACGCGCGGCTGGTAGATCGTCGCCTTCACCGACGAGTCGAAGTCGCCGCCGAGATCGGTATTGGTGAACGTGCCGGTGAGCGAGGCGAACCAGCGGTCGCCGCCGCCGGCGAGCACGAACCCGCCGCCGTACACGTTGCCGTCGTAATCGATGGTCAGCGAGTTGGTCTGCGGCGGCAACGGCAGGCCGAGCACGCCGAGGTCGATCTTGGTCTCGCCGTCGATCTGGCCGTAAATGCCGAAGATATTCAGGAACGGAAATACCCAGACGTCGAGCTTGAGGTCCGTGTGGCGAATCTCGTTGTCGATCGGCAGGATGCTCGGATCGGGCAGCAGGATCGCGCCGAGATCGACGTCGACCGGCCCGGTATCGATCAGCGTCAGCCCGTCGAGCGCATAGGGCTGGCGCATATTGAAATAGTCGATGCCTATACCGAACGTGCGCGGCAACTTCCGGTCGCCGGCCATCTTGTTGCCGAACAGGGCGTCGGCGTGCGACGCCGGTGGCAGAGCGAGAAGTAGAAGAACCCCCAAGCGCAGCTTTGTCATATCGGCCTCCCCCATGGCTGCAATACTGCCAGTTAGTCTAGCACGCAGTAACCTATTGATCGGCATTATTTTTTCGACCGCCCGGGCACATATCGGTTACCATCGGCGGCATGAGCAAGGTTCGCTGGGGCATCGTCAGTGCCGGCAATATCGCGAACACGTTTGCCAGCGATGTCGACCATGCCCCTAACGCAGAAATCGTCGCGGTGGCGGCGCGCCGCCGGGCCGACGCGAACGCGTTCGCCGATCGCCACGGCATCCCGAAGGCCTACGAGGGCTACGCCGGGCTATATCACGATGGCGAGGTCGATGCGGTCTATGTC
The DNA here is from genome assembly GCA_041572475.1 of Woeseiaceae bacterium. GTDB lineage: Bacteria > Pseudomonadota > Gammaproteobacteria > Steroidobacterales > Woeseiaceae > UBA1847. The sequence goes on along the minus strand of JBFFSI010000069.1, from coordinate 3,086 downwards.
GCCACCCCGCACACCCTGCACCTGCCGAACTCCGCCGACGCGCTGCGCGCCGGCAAGGCGGTGATGTGCGAGAAGCCGCTGACGACCTCGGCCGACGAATGCCGGCAGCTCCTGGCCGTCGCCCGGGAGACGGGCAGCTTCCTGATGGAGGCCATGTGGACGTGGTTCCTGCCCGCGGTCCGCCAGGCGAAGAGCTGGTTCGATGCCGGGCGTATCGGGGAGCTGCTGCACGTCAAGGCCGACTTCGGCTACCCGAAGGCCTATGACCCCGAGGATCGTGTTTTTAACGTGGCGCTCGCCGGCGGCTGCCTGCTGGACATGGGCATCTACCCGATCGCGATCGCGCGCCTGTTCATCGACGACGACCCCCACGAGGTGCACGTGGTATCCCGGCACGCGCCGAACGGCGTCGACGATGACGTGTCGATGCTGTTCGACTACGGCGAGGTTGTCGCCACGCTCGCGACGTCGTTTCGCTGCAAGCTGCCGAACACGGCCTGCATCATCGGCACGGAGGGCACCATCGAGATCCCGCATTTCTGGTCGGCCCGGGAATGCCGCCTCGTCGTCATGGACGAGGTCGTCGATGCCTTCAAGGACCCCCGCGAGGGCTCCGGCTTCGAGTACCAGATCGAGTCGGCCAGTGCCGACATTCTCGAGGGCCGCACTCAGTCGGCCATCGTCCCGCACGCGGCGAGCCTCGCGTTCCAGGAAGACATGGACCGCGTCAGGGCAAGCTTCGACCGCTAGCCGACGGTTCGCTCTTCGACGACTTCGGCCGTCGAGAAGCGGTAGCGCATGTTGCGGTAGATGCAGACGTCGGTCACGTCGTCCGGCGCGTCCTTCGGCGCCGCGCGGTAGTTGGTCGAGATGCGCGGCGCATCCCTCACCGGCAGGACCCTGTGCCAGGTATGGCCGTGCAGCAGCACCAGCGTACCCTTTTGCGGCCGCAACACGACCTGTCCCTCGAACTCGCCCGTCGGGTCCCCGGCCGGCAGCAGTCCCCGCTGCTGCGAGCCTGGCACGACGACGACCTCCCCACCCGTGTCAGCGCTGATGTCGCTCGTGTAGACGAGGCGGTTCAGGTTGAACGTATCGGCATCGTCGGGCGGGCAGTCCTGGTGCCAGGCCTGGCCCTCGGATCCCGCTTTCGAGAACATCACCATGCAATAAAGGTTTCGCCAGCCGTCGCCCAGGATCGCGTGCGTCAGCTGGTCGAGTCGCGAGTCCGCACCGATCGCATCGAACGCGGCAACGCCGTCGTTTTGCGGAAACCACGGGATGACGTCGGCCTTCGACCGGGCCAGGAATTCCACGTCGTGGAGGTATTCCGGGGCGGCGCCGAAATGCCGCCGAACCAGCCTGTCGAGTACGTCCATCAACGGCTGCGCAAAGAAATCGTCGATGACCAGGAAGCCGTCGCGCTCGAACCGGCTGACCAGGCCTGGATCAGTCCGCCGGCTTGTAGACGCGCGCATAGTCGATCAGCATTCGCTGCGGATACACGGAATCGTCAATCGGGCCGCCGGCGCGTCCCCAGTCGCCACCGATCGCGAGATTGAATATCAGGTAGAACGGCTGGTCGTACGGCCAGGACTCCCACCCCTCCTGCTCATTAACGTAACTAAAGTACAGCGAGTCATCGACGAAGATATCGATCCTGTCCGGCGACCACTCCAGGGCGTAGACATGAAACTCGTCTTCGACGCCATCGACGATGATGCGCCCCTTGTGCTGGTTCCACTTGACGAAATAGTACGTCTCGTTGTGCACCGTGCCGTGAATATGGTCCTTCTGGTATCCCACGTACTCCATGATGTCGATTTCACCGGAGTTCGGCCAGGCATCGCAGGCAGCGGCGCCGTGGATGTCGTCGCCGGGTTCGCAATTTGTTGAGTAGAGATACGGGTTCCTGGGCAACATCCAGATCGCCGCCCAGGCTCCGACACCACCGGGGAGCTTGGCGCGCGCCTCGACCCGCCCGTAAAAGATATCGCCCTTGCCGACAGAACGGATGCGGGCCGATGTGTAATCGGCGCCCTTGTACGATTCTTTGTGTGCTTCAATGACCAGCAGGCCATCCTGCACACGCACATTTCTGGGTCGGACGGTGTAGGCCTGATCCTCGGAATTGGCGACAAATGGCGGCCACTCCTCGAGGTACCAGAGGTCCGGGTCGGGCCTGCCTTCATAGTCGAATTCGTCGCTCCAGACGAGCTGCCATTCCCGGGGCGGCCGGTGCCTGTCCCGGACAACCAGGCCGTTCAGTATCGGCCTGTTGGTTGACGCTTCGAGGTCGATGGTCAGCTCACCATCCTGAACGCTAAGGTTGGGAATCGTTACGGTCAGCGCCGAGCGCACCTTGGCGTCGCGCAGCAGCATGACGTCGAGCGCCTCTATCACCCGTTCGCCTTCGACGATGATGTCGAACAGCCGCTCCCCCGGGGACACATCGTCGGGCTCGGCAAAATGAAAAGTAACGTCGTAGCTGCCGTTTGCGATCGGGTGGGCGACCTGGATATCGCCGACCCGGTAGCGCTGGTAAAGCAACCCGTCCTGTGACCCCTGCACGGCATCCAGCACCGCAATCTCCCCGCCCGACACCGATTCCTCGGCAGCGAATCGGGTGCCGTCGCTGCCGATGTACGCCGGCCCGCCGATGTTGACGGCCCAGACGAGATCGGTCTCGCTGTTCTCGGCCCCGCAGCCCAGGCTTAGCAGGCAAATTGCAACGGCAACAGCGCGCCAGGCGTCAGTCGGGGCTGGCCGCTTTGCAGTACTCATCCAGGAATTCCTGGTGGCTCGGATAACCGGCTACGGTCCGCGTATGCGATACCTTGATTTCCTGCAGGAATTTTCGCAGCTCGTCATTCGTCATCATGTCGACAATGGGATGGTAGCCATCAGGAAGCAGGCGTTGCCCGGTCATGACCTGCGACCAGGAGCCGTCGAAGAACAACTCGAAGTTCTCGCGAAATATTCTGCCATTGCTTTGAAACAGCTCGAGTCTGCGCGATAGCGTCTTCGGCACGTCCATCGTCCGGCAGTAGTTCCAGAAGGGAGTGTCGTCGCGCTGCGTCACGTAG
>JBFFSI010000068.1:0-13769 GCA_041572475.1 Woeseiaceae bacterium | reverse complement strand
TCTTGTCGGGCGACCTGCGCGTGAAGGCGACGAACTCGCCACCGGCAACGAGACCGGTGCGCAGGTCTGCGGTCTCCGCGCCCTCCAGGATTACGGGTTCGTCACTCACGGTGCACCGGCTCCCGGCACCAGGCACAGAAGTTCCAGAATTCTTGCGCGATGCCCCAGTTGCAGGCCGTGCAGCTGTGCCGGCTGCCGGGCAGCTTCCACGGCTTGCGCACCTTCATCCGGCACCATGGGCAGTAGCGCATGAACGGCATCAGCTCACCCCGGCAGCGTTTGTTCGCGCACCGGGTCTTGTAGCGCTTGTCCGGGTAGCGGCGCATCGTTTCCGCGACGAAACCGGGCCCGTAGCACCAGGGACAGTAATCCCAGTCGTTCTTGACGCCGCGTTCGCAGCGGGGACACGTAGCGGGCATCCGCGACGCCGAGCCGCGGGCAGGATGATCGAATCCGCACCATGGGCACGCCTGCATGCTCTCGGCGACCGGGCCCTCGCAGCGCCGGCACTGGTAGCGGGTGTCCAGGACCTCTCGATAGCGGCGCTGAAACTCGCGCCACTGGACCGCGCGCCATGCGGGACCCTTGCTGCCGTTCTTGCGCCGCGGCGCCCGCCGCTGCCGGCGCACGTGCCCGCCCGCCTTGCGGAAGGCAGCCTGCATCTGGATCGCGTCGCGATAGCGCTTCGCGGGATCCAGCTGGATCGCCCTCCTGAGCACGTCGATGAGCTCTGGCCGCACGCGCGCCTTGAGCCGGTCGAGGCCCGGCAGCGGCCATTCGTAGGGCCATTCGGGAAGCTTGCCCGAGAACAACCGGTACAGCACGAGCCCCATCGAGAACACGTCCGACTGGAACTTCGGCCGGCCCATGGCCTGCTCCGGCGCGATGTAGTCAATCGTCCCGGAGCCCGAAGCCTTCAGTGTGCGCAGGCTCAGCTTGGCGAACCCGAAGTCGCCCAGGCGCAAACGGTCATCGGGAAACAGGATGAAGTTCTCCGGCTTGACGTCGCAGTGGATGATCCGATGCTCGTGCGCGAACGCGAGTCCGGCGAGGGCCTGATCCGCAAGATCGAGAGCCCTCGCGGTCGAGATGCGGCGTTCGATCCGGTCGGCGAGTGACTCTTGGCCGAGTTCCATCGCGATCACGAACTTGTCGTCGATGTAGCTCGCGTTCAGCACCGACAGGATGTTGGGGTGCCGCAGCTTCGTCGCGACCTGCACCTCGTGCAGGATTTCCTCCTCGCTGACGCGATCGGCCAGCGTCGGCAGCTTCAGCGCCACGCGAATTTTCTGGATCGTGTCGTACGCCTTGTAGACGTCGGCGAGCGGACCGGAGGCGACGCGGCCCAGTATGCGGTACTTGCCGATCTTCTGCCTGACCCGAAGCACGCCGCTACCCGCCTCCGCGCACACGCGCCACGGCGTCCGCCCAGCCTGCGAGCAGACGCTCGCGCTGCCCGGCCGTCATGCGCGGCTCGTAAAGCCTGTCACGCTGCCAGAGTGCCGAAATGTCCTCCAGCGAAGCGATGATGCCGCCCTGCAAAGCCGCGAGATAGGCCGCCCCGAGCACGGTCGACTCCACGTTTTGCGGGCGCTCGACCGGCGTGTCCAGGATGTCCGCCAGAAACTGGAGGAACCAGCCGTTGGCAACCATGCCGCCATCGACCCGGATCAGCGACGGGGCAATGCCGTCGTCCGCCATCGCGTCTATGAGGTCGTGAGTCTGGAAGGCGACCGCCTGCAGGGTCGCCGTCACAATGGCGTCGCGCCCGCTGCCGCGCGTCAGCCCCAGTATCGCGCCGCGGGCATGCGCGTCCCAGTACGGCGCGCCGAGACCCGCGAAGGCCGGGACGACGTGGACATCCTCGACGACGACCGTCGCTTCGGCGATCGACTCCGAATCCGGTGCGGCCTCGATGATGCGCAGTTCGTCGCGCAGCCATTGTATGGCGGAGCCGGCAACGAACACGCTGCCTTCGAGCCCGTAGGTCACCTCGCCGCCGATGCGGCTTGCCACTGTCGTCAGCAGGTGGTTCTTCGACGCGAGCGCTTCGGTGCCCGTATTGGCAATCACGAAGCAACCGGTGCCATAGGTGCTCTTGGTCATTCCCGGCGCGATCCCGGCCTGTCCGATCAGCGCCGCCTGCTGGTCGCCGGCCACGCCGAGCACCGGTACTCTGCCGCCGAACAGGTCGGCATCGGTCTCGCCGAACTCGGCGGCGCAATCGAGAACGTCGGGCAACAGGCTCCGGGGCACGTTGAAGAGCGCCAGCAGCTCGTCGTCCCACGCCTGGGTATGGATGTTGAACAGCATCGTTCGCGAGGCGTTGCTGGCATCTGTCGCGTGCACGCGCCCGCCCGTCAGGCGCCAGAGCAGGAAACAGTCGATCGTGCCGAAGGCCAGGCGGCCGGCCTCGGCCTGCTCGCGGGCCCCCGGCACGTTGTCCAGCAACCACGCGAGCTTGGTCGCCGAAAAATACGGGTCGACCTTGAGGCCTGTCTTCTCGCTGATCAGCGCCTCGACGCCTTCCCGGCGCAGCCCGTCGCACACCGCCGCGGTCCGCCGGTCCTGCCAGACAATCGCATTGTGAATGCAGCGGCCCGTGTCCCGGTCCCAGACGACCGTGGTCTCGCGTTGATTCGTGATCCCGATGCCCGTGATATCGGCCGCGACGCAGCCGGCGTCGGCCATCGCGCGCTGCGTGACGTTGACGACCGATGCCCAGATCGCCTCGGGATCGTGTTCTACCCAGCCGGGCTGCGGGTACAGTTGCGGAAATTCTTCCTGGGCGCTCGCGACGACGCGCGCCGAGTGATCGTAAATGACGGTTCGGCTACTGCTCGTGCCCTGGTCGATTGCGAGCAGGTAACGCTGGTTGCTCATGCTTGGTCAAGCTCCGGCAGGTTTCGGAAGTTTTCCAGTGATTCGGGATTGGCCAGGGCCTCGGTATTCTTGACCGGTTCACCATGGACGACGGACCGCACCGCGAGTTCCACGATTTTACCGCTCTTGGTCCTGGGGATCTCGGCAACGCTGAGGATTTTTGCGGGCACGTGGCGCGGCGTCGTGTTGCTGCGAATGACCCGGCGTATGCGTGCACGCAGTGCGTCGTCGAGTACCACGCCGGGCCGCAGCACGACGAACAGCACGACACGAACATCGTCGTCCCAGCTCTGGCCGATGGCGATGCTCTCGAGCACCTCGTCGAGCTTCTCGACCTGGCGGTAGATCTCGGCGGTGCCAATCCTGACGCCGCCCGGGTTCAGAACCGCATCCGACCGGCCGTAGATGATCATGCCACCCGCCGGCGTCAGCTCGGCAAAGTCGCCGTGCGCCCAGACGCCGGGGAAACGCTCGAAGTAAGCGGCCCGGTAGCGCGCATCGCCCTCGTCGTTCCAGAAACCGACCGGCGCGGACGGGAACGGGCCCGTGCACACCAGCTCACCGTGCTGGCCCACGACGGCGCGGCCCTCGTCGTCATAGATTTCTACCGCCATGCCGAGCCCGCGGCACTGGATCTCGCCGCGGCGAACCGGCAGGAGCGGATTGCCCAGCACGAAGCAGCTGATGATGTCGGTGCCGCCGGCAATCGAGGCAAGCTGCAGGTCGCTGCCGATCGCATCGTAGACGAAGTCGAAACTCTCCGGCGCCAGCGGCGAGCCCGTGGACAACACGGCGCGCAGCGCGGGCAGCTCGTAGTCGTCCCGCGGCCGTACGCCGGCCTTCTCGAGAGCGGACAGGTACTTGGCGCTGGTGCCGAACACCGTCACTCGCTCGCGCCCCGCCATCTTCCAGAGGACGTGGCCGCCGTCGAAGAACGGCGAGCCGTCGTAGAGCACCAGCGTCGCGCCGCTGGCGAGACCGGACACGAGCCAGTTCCACATCATCCAGCCGCAGGTCGTGAAGTAGAACAGGCGATCGTCTGCGCTTATGTCGGTGTGCAGCACGTGCTCCTTGAGGTGTTGCAGCAGCGTGCCGCCGTGACCGTGCACGATGCACTTGGGCACGCCGGTCGTTCCCGACGAGTACATGATGAACAGCGGGTGATCGAAATCGACTGGCTCGAATTCCGGCTCGCCGGCCGGCTGCGCGAATTCGTCCCACGAAATCGCATTGGCTATGGCCATGTCCGCAGCGTTCTCGAGAAACGGCACGATCACGGTTGCCTCCACGCTGGGCAAGGCATCGACGATGTCCGCAACCACCGGCAGCGAATCGATGCGCTTGCCGTTGTAGAAGTAGCCGTTGGTCGCGAACAGGACGCGGGGGCCGATCTGGCCGAAACGATCAACCACGCCGGAAACCCCGAAGTCGGGCGAACAGGACGACCAGATCGCGCCGATGCTGGCAGCGGCCAGCATCGCGATGATCGCCTCCGGGCAATTCGGCAGGAAACCTGCGACCCGATCGCCCTTGACGACGCCTGCTTGCCGCAGGCCCGCCGCGGCGGCGGCGACGGACGCGCCCAGCTGATTGAAACTGATTTCGCGCCGGCTGCCGTCCTCGCCGCAGAAAATGATCGCCGCCCGTTCGCCCTCGTGCCGCAGCAGGTGCGCCGCGTAATTCAGCCGGGCACCCCGGAACCAGCCGGCATGCATGATGTCGTCCGGGTTGGCGAGTGGCGTGGCAGCCGGCGTATCGAAGCGAACCGCGCAGAACCCGGCGAGTGCCTCCCAGAAGGCGGCCGCCCGACCGACCGACCAGCGGTAAAGGTCCGGGTAATTTTCGAAGCCGTTTGCCCGCATGAAACGAAACATGGCGGAGGCCGCGATGCGTTCGTCAGTCGGCGTCCAGACGACGGGGTTCTCGTGCATGGCCGTGATTGCTTGTCTTATGATGCCCGGGTCAGTATCCACATTCGTTGCCGCCTGTCCATGAGTGAATCGACCGACATGATGCGAGCCGTGGCGATCCGCGAACCGGGGCCGCCCGCGGTCTTGCAAAGCATCTCGACCGGGCGCCCGGCGCCCGCTGATCACGACGTGCTCGTCGAGGTCGCGGCGGCTGGCATCAATCGCCCGGACGTGCTGCAGCGGCTGGGCAAATACCCGGTCCCCGAGGACGCCAGCCCCCTGCCAGGCCTCGAGGTCGCGGGCACGGTGGTCGCCACGGGTGCTGCGACGAGCCGATGGTCGGTCGGCGACAAGGTCATGGCCCTGACGCACGGCGGCGGCTACGCCGAATACTGCCGCGTCAACGAGGGCCACTGCCTGCCGGTGCCCGCTGCTCTCTCGATGGTCGAGGCTGCCGCCGTGCCGGAGACCTTTTTAACGGTCTGGTACAACGTGTTCATGCGCTGCCGTCTCGCAAGCGGCGAGTCCCTGCTCGTCCACGGCGGCTCGAGCGGCATCGGCACGACCGCAATCCAGCTAGCCAAATCCCGGGGATGCCGCGTCATCGTGACGGCCGGCAGCGACGAAAAGTGCCGCTTCTGCGAGCGACTGGGCGCGGACGTCGCGATCAACTACCGCACGGAGGACTGGCCGGCCCGGGTCAGCGAGGCCACGGGCGGCGCTGGCGTGGACGTGGTTCTCGACATGGTGGCCGGGCCCTACGTGCAGAAGAACCTCGACTGCCTCGCCCTCGAAGGGCGCTACGCGATCATCGCTTTCCTGCAAGGTCCCGTGGCCGAACTCAACCTGCGCGTCGTGCTGGCGCGCCGGCTGACGCTGACAGGTTCGACGCTGCGGCCGCAGTCCGTCGCCGAGAAGAGCGCGATCGCGGCCGAGGTCGGGAAGCACGTCCTGCCGCTGCTCGCGAGCGGCGCCGTGAAACCGGTGATCGATTCGACCTTCGCGCTCGATGAGGCCGCCGCCGCGCATGCGCTGATGGAGAGCAGCCGCCACATGGGCAAGATCGTCCTGACGGTGCGCTAGAAGGGTACGCCAACCGCCTTGCACAGAAAGCGCATGAACGGCTCCGCGTTGCCGAACGCGGTCTCCACGCGGTGCTGGAAACGATTGCTGAGGCAGTCTTCGACCACCATATCTTTCACCGCGATGAAACTCTTGCGCTTGATATCGTCGATGAGTTCGTGATCCTTGTCGAAGCCGCGCGGCGGCCGCAGCAGCGACTCGCCACCCAGTTCGAAGTGGCGTCGGAACGCGCTGTCGCCTGTCGCCACCTTCCACTCGGCCGGCCTGGCCACGATGCGCTCGCGAATACTGCGCAGCGCGTCGGGCTCCGGCCGCCACATCCCCACGCCGATGAAAACCTGCCACGGGTCGACATGGACGTAATAGCCGGGTGCATGCACGTCTCTCGCCTGCTCGTGACGAAACTGGATGCCGATGTTGGTCTTGTAGGGCTGCTTGTTTCTCGAGAACCGCGTATCCCGATAGACGCGCATCAGCGAGCCGCCGACGCGCTTCGGCACGGCAACGAAATGCGGCGCGATATCAGCCAGCGGCGCTTGCATGGCCTGGATGAAACGCAGCGCGACATCGAGCACGTCCTGCTCGTAGCGAGCCTTGTTTGCCGTGAACCACTCGCGGTTATTGTTGTCGGCGAGTTCGCCGAGGAAGGCCAGGGTCCTGGGCTCGAACGCCGCCACTAACAGGTCTCCCCGCTCTCCGCGGCGGGGTGCGGGAACATGTCGGACTCGTCCTCGTCCTCGCGGCCCGTCAGGCAATGGAAGTCCTTCTCCACCAGGATCTTCAGGGTCTCGCCGCCATCGAGCAGCTGGCTGGCCTTGATGGACACCTCGTCCGACGTGGCCCAGTTCCGGACCATCGAATCGGGCAGGCGCACGGTCAGCACGCGGTCCGAGAAGAACGCCCCGGGCTTGACGCTTGCGGGACTGCTCTCGACCACGTAGTGAAAATCGCGGTCGCCGGGAAAGTCCGTGTGGGCCTTGACGAGCCCTTCCCTGTCCAGCGTGTCGACTTCTGTGCGCGTCAGGCGCAGGCGCAACGAGTTATTGAGTATTCTGAGTTTCACGGCAGGTATTCGTTATTATCGCTTGCTGATTAAATCACGTTTTGCTGTGCGGGAGCGCTTGTTGATAACGGACCCCTGGTTCTACGTTGTCGCCGTGCCGGCGGTCATCCTGTTCGGCATTTCGAAGGGTGGCTTCGGCGGCGGCCTTGGCGTCGTTGGCGTCCCACTCATGGCGCTGGTCATCTCGCCGGTCCAGGCGGCGGCCATCCTCCTGCCGATCCTGTGCATCATGGACCTGTTCGCTATCCGCAGGTTCCGAGGGCTCTGGGTCTGGTCGGAACTGCGGATTCTCGTGCCGGCGTCGCTGCTCGGCATCGGGATCGGCACTTTGCTTTTCGGTTACATGAGTGCGGCTGCGATTCGCCTGATCGTCGGCCTCGTCGCAATCGCTTTTACGATCCATTACTGGTGGAGCCGCCGCGTCGGGGCAGCATCCGCCGATACCGATTTCCCGACGGCATTTGGAATCCTGGGCGGCGGCACTGCCGGCTTCACGAGCTTCATCGCCCATGCCGGCGGGCCGCCGGTCAACATGTACCTGCTGCGCCGGTCTCTCAATCGCACGGAATTTGCGGCAACGACGATCTTCTTTTTCGCCGTCGTCAACTACGTCAAGCTGGTCCCGTATGGCTGGCTGGGACAACTCGACACGAGCAACCTGCTGACCGCAGCTGTGCTGTCGCCGCTCGCTCCGCTCGGCATCGAGATCGGCCACTTCCTCCACCACCGGGTCTCGGACCAGTTCTTCTTCCGGGTGATGTACGTGCTGCTGTTCGTCGTCGGCTGCAAGCTCGTCTACGACGGCTTAACGGGACTTTACTGATTCGCCTCGAGCTGTGATGCGAGCGCGGCCACGTCCGGGTTGTCCGGAAAACGCTCGGCGAGCGCCGTGACGACGTCGAGAGCGTCTTCGACCCGGCCCTGGTCGCGCAATATCGTCGCCAGCGCCCAGGCAATTTCGAAGTCGCCCGGGAAATGTTCGCGAGCATCGCGCAGGAACTCGATCGCTGCATTCGCCTCGCCTGTCGAGTTGAGTGCTACACCGAGCACGTACGCGTAGCGGCTGTTACGAGGTTCGAGGCCCGCCGCCGACCGCAGCTCGGCAACGCCCTCTGCCGAGCGGCCCTTTCGTACCATCAGCAAGCCGAGCGAATGCCTGAGGGCCGCATCATTGGCATCGCGGCGCAGCCCGTCGCGAATCAGGGCCTCGGCTGCATCCTCGTCTCCGGCGCGCCGCAACACGTCCGCCATGTTGAGCCTCGCCATCGTGAATGCCGGCTCCATGGCTAGCGCCTGCTCGTAGTGGCCGAGCGCCCTGTCGAGCTGACCGCCGGCCGCCGCGAACGTGCCGAGGTTGGCGTGCGCTTCCGGCCGGCTCTGCACGGCTTTCTGCGCGGCAGCGTACTCGCGGGATGCTGCGTCGAGGGCGAGTCTCGCCTGTCCCTGCAAAAGGTGCCGCGCCCCGGCCAGCGCCATTGCCGCCTCGAGTCGCACACCGCGAACCGGGTCGCTCAGCAAGGGCGGGACCAGCTGTGCCAGCCAGTCCGGCGGCCAACCCTGGATCGCCTGCAAGCTTGCGATGCGCACCAGCGGATCGGCATCCTCGAGGCTCTCGCGGATCACCGTGATGTCGCCGTCGGCATACGGCGGCCGCATCAGCGTCAGCGCGGTCGCACGCGCAATGCCCGGGACGGACGCATCGCCTATGACCTGCCGCAGGTCCGCGTTGGCGTGGCCCTGGCGCCCGGCGTACAAGGCGCTGGCGAAATGTGGCGTGTTCTCGCGCGACTCGCCCCACCAGTCGCGGTAGGCGGCGAGTGCCCAGTCGGCGTCCCGGTCGTCATGGCAGACGTTGCAGGCGTTCGGTGCCTCTGTCGTCACGGTCAGGTCGGGCCGCGGCACGCGGAAGCTGTGGTCGCGCCGGGCATCGACACCCATATAGACCCGCGAGGTCATATGGCAGTCGACGCAAGCCACCTCGCCCAGCTCGTGCCGGTGGTGCTCGGTGGCGCCGAAGCGCGTCGCGAGATGGCACTGGCCACACACTTCGCTGGGTTCCGCATCTGCCTTGAGCTGCAACGAGTGCGGCTCGTGGCAGTCGGTACAGGTGACGCCCGCCGCGTACATGCTGCTCTGCAGGAACGAGCCGTAGACATAGACTTCGTCGAGGATCTGGCCATCGGCAAAGTACAGGCCGTCATTGAGCAACGACGGCCGGTGAGTGTGCGCGAGGGGCTTGCCGTACTCGTACTCCGGCGCGATCACGCCTCGCCGCGCATGGCACCGCCCGCAGGACTCCGGTTGCTGCGGAGGCCGCATCGCCAGCTCGCTACGCTCGGCGATGCCCGTATCCGGGTTCATTCGCCAGACGGCTCGGCCGTGATCGTCGAGATTGACCTCGAGACCGTAACCGGAACCGAACTCGCCTGCCGCGGCTTGCGCGATGTGCCGGGAACCCGGTCCGTGACATGCCTCGCAGCTGACGTCTATCTCCGACCAGGTCGTCTCGAAGGTATCGGATGCGAGGTCATAGCCGACATCGAGATCGGTCGAGTGACACTCGGCGCACATGTAGTTCCAGTTCTGCTCGCGCCCGGTCCAGTACAGCGGGTCATCCGGGGCGATGTAGTCATCGCCGTAGACGTGATACCAGCGCTGGCCGCCATCGGCCTCGCTGCGGCTGTCCCAGGTGAACGGCAGTGTCTGCAGCCGCCCGTTCGGAAACTCCATCAGGTATTGCTGCAACGGCTCCACGCCGAAGGCATAGGCGACCCGGAAATCCTGCTGCGCGCCGTCCTCACCGCCCGTCCTTGCGACAAACGCATCTCCATCGCGGAAAAACCGAGTCTCCTCGCCGAAGTACTCGAAAACCGCGTCGTCGAAATCACCGAGCACGGTCTCGGCCGTCGGCACCTGCATCGCGAGATCATGGTGGGAGTCACGCCAGCGGGCATATTCCGCGTCGTGGCAATCCTGGCAGGCGGCCGAGCCGACGAACGTCGGCACAGCGGCAGACGATGCCTCTGGCGCTGACGAGTCGCCGCAAGCGGCGAACAGTGCGCCGGCGACAACGATCGGCAACCGAGTAAGCGCGCGCATGACAACTACCTGCGATGCAGGCACGAATCAGATGCTGCAGGCAGCCGGCGACCGGAAAGGTCGCCCGGCCTGTCGGTACCTAGTCGGCGATGACGTTTTCGGCCTGCGGGCCCTTCTGGCCCTGGGTGACTTCCATCGTGACCGTCTGACCCTCCTTGAGGGTCTTGAAGCCTTCCATCTGGATCGCAGTGTGGTGAACGAAAACGTCCGGTCCACCTTCACGCTCGATAAAACCGAAACCCTTGTCGTCGTTAAACCACTTGACGGTTCCTGAAACTCTTTCGCCTGACATAGTTACCTCTAGATAAAACGCCGTCCGCGGACGGTACTTGCACTCGCCAACACCCGGCGAATCGGGCACATAGTACGCACATTCGGCGCCTAAAACCCACTATTTGCGGGCACCAGAGTGCCCGATAATTGCCACAGAAACATTAATGCCGGTTTTTCTGCGGGTTTTTCTGGTTTTTGCAGTGCAACAGCCGACCCCGCCAACACCGCCCGCAGCCTGCATCCGTGTCAAAAATGCGCAAAAAAAGGGCGGGCATCCTGCCCGCCCTGTCTGTCAGGCCTCGTCGGCTTGTGGGGGTTATGACATTGGCCAAACCGAGGCCGGGTACCGTTTGATGGTGGAACATTACAGCGACCTCGGCATCGAATGTACTGGGGAAAATACTTAGAATCTGACCCTCACCTGAACTGACAGAGGCCCTCTTTTGAAAACAATGACCCAACAAGCTATCCGCGACCGCCGGGTCGCGACCTGGTTATTCATCTGCTGCGGCCTCGTCTTCGCAATGATCGTGCTCGGGGGCGTCACCCGCCTGACCGGGTCGGGCCTCTCGATGGTCGACTGGCGGCCGCTGATGGGCTGGCTGCCGCCGCTGACCGCCGAAGAATGGCAGCGCACCTTCGAGATGTACCAGCAGTCGCCCGAGTACCAGAAAGTCAATTCCTACATGGACGTTCATCAATTCAAGGGCATCTTCTGGCTCGAGTACCTGCACCGGCTGCTGGGCCGACTGATCGGGCTGACGTTCGCAGTACCTTTCCTGTACTTTGCCGTCCGCGGCTACATCGTCCGCTCTGACTGGCCGAAGTACCTGTTGATGTTCGTCCTCGGGGGCCTCCAGGGCGTGCTCGGCTGGTACATGGTCAAGAGCGGCCTCGTCGACGACCCTCGCGTCAGCCAGTATCGGCTGACGGCCCACCTGACGTCCGCCTTTCTGATCTATGCGTTCATGTTCTGGGTCGCGCTGTCGCTGTGGTATCCCCGATCGGGTGGAGTGCGGCATGCCTACTTCGGCCGCGCGGTCGCTGTCACGGCCGTCATCTCGCTGACGATCGTTTCGGGCGGGTTCGTGGCCGGGCTCGATGCCGGCATGATGTACAACACGTTCCCGAAAATGCTCGGGGCGTGGATCCCGGCGGGGCTGATGGAGAACAGTCCGTGGTGGCTGAATTTCTTCGAGAACCGGCTGACGGTTCAGTTCGATCACCGCATCCTCGCAATATTCACTTTGCTGTACGTCAGCATTTACTGGTACGGCGCGAGACGTGCCACGCTGCCGCGCCGCGCCGCGGTAGCCTCCAATGCCCTGCTGCACACGGTGGCCCTGCAAGTCGCGCTCGGCATTGCCACCTTGTTGCTCGTGGTCCCGGTACCGCTCGCCGCTGCACACCAGGCGGTCGCGATATTACTTTTCACGGTGGCGCTGTATCTGGTACACAGCTTACGGTAAATACCCAGGTGCGCTTTCGCCCCCTTTGCCCTACAGTAACGCCCCCATGACAGCTTCAACGACCACAGAACAGCCCGACACCCACGTCTGCTTCGACGCAGACCTCATCCGCCGCTACGACGGCCGCGGGCCGCGGTACACGTCGTATCCGACCGCACTGCAGTTCAACGAGCAGCTGTCGGAGGCGGAATACCGGGAGCACGCGAAGGCCAGCAACGAGACCGGTGCGCCGCTGTCCCTTTACGTGCATATCCCGTTCTGTCACTCGCTCTGCTACTACTGCGGCTGCAACAAGATCGTGACGCGCAACGAAGGGCGGGTGGCGAAATACCTGCAAAACCTGTATCGCGAAATCGACATGCAGGCGGAGCTGTTCGACCGTTCCCGCAAGGTGGAGCAGCTGCACTTCGGCGGGGGCACGCCGACCTACCTCGACGAGGCCCAGCTGCGCGACCTGATGGGCAAGCTCGGCGAAGCCTTCAACTTCGACGCCAGCGACGAGCGCCAGTTTTCGATCGAGGTGGACCCGCGCACGGTCGATGAGGACGGCATTCGCCTGCTGACCGAACTCGGCTTCAACCGGCTCAGTCTCGGCATCCAGGACTTCAACCCGGAGGTCCAGCAGGCCGTCAACCGGATCCAGTCGATCGAGCAGACGCAGGCCCTCGTGGATGCGGCGCGCGAGTCCGGCTTCAAGTCCATTTCCTTTGACCTCATTTACGGCCTGCCCCTGCAGACGGTCGAGAGCTTCGACAAGACGCTCGACATCGTCATCGGCATGCGCCCGGACCGCTTCGCGGTCTACAACTACGCGCACCTGCCGCAGCGCTTCAAGGGCCAGCGCATGATCAATGCCGAGGACATCCCGGCGCCGGAAACCAAGCTGGAGATCCTCGAGAAGACGATCGAGCGCCTGACTGCGGCGGGCTACGTCTACATCGGCATGGACCACTTCGCGCTGCCGGACGACGAGCTCGTTCTTGCGCGCGAGGAAGGCACGCTCCAGCGCAATTTCCAGGGCTATTCGACGCACCGCTATTGCGACCTCGTCAGCCTGGGCGTCAGCTCCATCAGCAATATCGGCAACATGTATGCGCAGAACTCGGTCACGACGATGGAGTACGAGGCCATGCTCGAGGGCGGGCAGCTGCCGATCAAGAAGGGACTCCTCGTCGATGATGACGACCTGCTGCGCGCGCAGGCCATCCAGGCGCTGATGTGTTACGACGCGCTCGCGTTCGACGACTTCGACGCGAAAACCGGCATCGTTTTCCGGGAGTATTTCGCGGAAGAACTCGCCCAGCTGACGCCGCTCGAGCAAGACGAGCTCATCGACGTCGACGACGAGGCGATCCGGATTACGCCCAAGGGCCGCTTGCTGCTGCGCAATATCGCGATGAAGTTCGACCGCTACCTGCGCGCCTCAGAGCACGACGACCGTTACTCGAGGGCGATCTGAGCCGGGCTCAACCGACCGTGGTCAGCCAGCCGTGCGTGTCCGCGCTGTTGCCTTGCTGGATGTCCTGCAGGGCCTTGCGCAGCCTTTCGGTATTCGGCCCAGCGGCGCCGTCGCGAACCGGGATTTCTTCACCGTTGTAGACCAGCGCGCCGACCGGCGTCAGGCAGGCGGCGGTGCCGGAAAGTGTCGCCTCGTAGGTTTTGACCCACTCCAGCAGCTCGGCCACCGTGAAATTCCGCTCGTTGACCCGGTAGCCGAGATCCGCGCCGAGTTTGAGAATGGAGTCGCGCGTCATGCCGTGCAGGAAACTGGTGTCGAGCGGCTTGGTGATGATCTCGTCGTCACTGATCAAGAGGAAGTTGGCCGCACCGGTCTCCTGCACGTCGTCATTGGGGCAGAACAGGATCTGGGTGACACCGTACTTCGCCTTGGCATCCAGCGTCGGCCCGAGCGCCGCGGCGTAGTTGCCGCCGGTCTTCGTGCTGCCGCGCTGCTCGGTACTGCGGGCGCGCTGATCGTCGACGAGCAGC
>JBFFSI010000067.1:0-13929 GCA_041572475.1 Woeseiaceae bacterium | reverse complement strand
TGGTGCTCGGCGGCCTGGCCGGATTCACGCTCTACAAGTTCTGGGATGGCAGGGCGATCGACGACGGAATCCAGTCCATCGCGGTCCTGCCGATTGCCAATCTCAGCGGCGACCCGGATGACGAGTACCTTGTTTCCGGATTCAAGGAGGTACTCGTAGAAACACTGCACAAGGTGCCGGATCTTGCCGTCAAGCATGGCCGCGTCAACTACCCGGGGAGGGAGGTCGAGGAGATCGCCAAGGTTCTCGACGTGGACGCGGTGCTGTTCGCGGCGGTTCAGCGCGACGGCGACACACTGCGGGTCAATTACCACGTCGCGGATGGGCGCAGCGGGCTGAATATCTCCTCGGGCAGCTTTACGGGGCAGCTGACGGGTATCCTGGACATGCAGGAGCAGCTCGCACTGCTCATTCGCAACGACATGCTTGGGCCAACGGAACAAAAGCTCATTTCTGTCAGCCGTCCGTCGAGCTTCGAGGCGACGGATGTCTATCTGCGAGGACTGTTTGCACTCGAGAACCGGGCCGTCGATTCGAACCTCGAGGATGCTATGGCGTTGCTCAGGGAGACAATACGCCTCGACCCGAATTTCGGCCCTGCGTACCTGAAGCTCGCGACCGCGTATGCGACGTTGCCGGACTACCGTGATGCGCCGCTCGAGGAAACCTTGCAGCTCGCGCTCGAGACCGTTCGGAAGGGTGTCAAGGTCGATCCCGGTATCGGCGCCGCGGCGAGCGCGGTCTTCGGCTTCGTCTACCACAAGCAACGGCGGTGGATGATGGCGCAGCGCGAGTACGAGCGAGCGACGAACGCGCAGGTGGTCGACACCAATGCGTTCAACTGGTACTCGCGCATGCTCGCGGCCGTCGGCCGCAGGCAGGATGCACTGGAGCAGACCTTGCGTGCCTATCGCATGGACCCGAGTTCCTCGATCGTCAACAGCCGCGTGGCGATCATGTACACGTGGATAGGCGAGAACGAGAAGGCCGCCGAGTTCTTCGAACGCTCGAATCACCTCGGCGCGAGCGGGCAGCACCATCTGATGGGCAATGCCCTGATGCTGATCCGCGCCGGCCGCTTCGACGAGGCGCGGGGACTCGCCCGCGAGGGTTCACTCGTCAACGGTGGCTCGTCGGACTGGGTCGGCCCGGTGTTTGCGGCGATCGCCGAGTCCGAGGGATTTCCTGAGGCGCTGCAGGCGCTCGACGCGGCAGCCATATCCGATACGCTCGACCCGCGCATCGAGATCGCTCTGCGCACGGTCCTGGGCGATGTCGATGGAGCGCTGCGAGCCGCCGAGGCGGCCGCGGTGCCCGAGCGTCACCTCGAGATGGACATGCTGTTTCTCCCCGAGATGCGTCCGCTCCGCCAGCATCCCGACTTTCCCGGCCTGCTCGACAAGCTCGGCGTCCGGAAATACTGGGACGAGGCGGGTTGCCTCTGGCTGAACGACAGCGTCAGCTGCAGCGGTTAGTCGTCGCTTAATCGGCCGCGGGTCTTCTTGAGTTCGCCGCGTCGGCGTTTCGCGTCGACGCGTTCCTGCCGGGCACGCCGGCTCGGTGCCGTCTTCTTGCGCGGCTCGGGTTCCGCCAGGACCGACTGGACGAGTTCGCGCAGGCGGTCGAGTGCCGCACGCCGGTTGCGCTCGCGGTTGCGGTGTTCCTGCGACTTGATGACGAGCACGCCGTCGGCGGTGATGCGGCGATCCTCGAGAGCCATGAGGCGTGCCTTGATGCGTTCAGGCAATGACGCCGACTGACCAATATCGAAGCGCAGGTGGATGGCCGACGCCACCTTGTTCACGTTCTGCCCGCCGGCGCCCTGGGAACGGATAGAGTGCAGCTCCAGTTCGGCGCCCGGGATCACGATTTCATCCGAGATGATGACGTCCTCGGTCATCCTGCAGATTATACGAGCATGCAGCCCGTGGGCGTCATGCTGCGGGCGCCGGTACCCGCCATCCGGCCCTCGCCCGCAGGCTAGAAGTTGTAAACGAAGGCCAGCGAAATGACCGGGTAGGCCTTGAAGCTGCTCATGTCGTCCTCGAGCTCCTGTCGTTCGGCTTCCAGCGCGGCGGCAAACGCATCGCCGAGCAGGGGGTCGCCGCCGGCGGTTCCGGTCGACACAAGCGTGACTTCCGGCTCGCCCTGTAACAGCACGCCGAGATCGAAGTTGAGCCCTGCCTTGCCGAACAGCTCGAAATCGAACCCGAGACCCACGTAAGGTGCGGTACTGGCAAAAGACGTCGTGCTCGTGAGTATGCCGACCTGCCCCTGGGTCCAGGTCTGACCGCCGAAGTTGTAGTCGCCGGTTTCGGCGCCGACGAGGCGGAGTTCATTGCCG
The DNA here is from genome assembly GCA_041572475.1 of Woeseiaceae bacterium. GTDB lineage: Bacteria > Pseudomonadota > Gammaproteobacteria > Steroidobacterales > Woeseiaceae > UBA1847. Next base: position 11,585 of record JBFFSI010000067.1, on the reverse strand, counting down.
TTGGACATGGCGCCGACCGTCAGCCGAAACGGACTCAGGGGAAAGTGGAAGTTGGCGGTGAGATAAATCGTCTCGAGCTCAAGTTCCGACTGGTAAAAATTGTTTGCCTCGCGGCCTTCATCGTCGATCGAATAGGCATTCGCGCCCAGTCGGAAGTCGAGCCATGGCAGACCGTCCCAGCGGCCTTCGACGCCGAGGCCCAGGGTGCCTGCCTTGATGCCGACACCAAAATTGCTGTCGTCGGCGCTCGCTGCGCCTGCCGCGACTACGCCGAGAGCCACCACGGCGGCTATGCTTTTGAATGTACGCATGTTTCACCCGTTTGCCCAAACGCAACCGTCAGCCTAAACGGCGTCCGGACCGGTTTCTGTGCGTCAGGTCACAGGGAGGCCATGGTCCCGTATCTTCGAACCAGCTCGGCGCGGGCGCGGGGGTCGATGTTCACCCTGGCGAGGTCGGCCCGGACGTGCGGCAGCGCCAGCAGGCGCCGGTCCATCACCTTGAACCACAGGCTCGGCACGTAGGCCAGCAGGTAGGCGCCGAAGTAGCCGCTCGGCAGCGACGGCAGGTCATCGTAATGCCGCAACGACTGGTAGCGCCGCAGCGGGTAAGTGTGGTGGTCCGAATGTCGCTCCAGGTGGAACAGCACGAAGTTGCTGAAGATGTGGTTGCTGTTCCAGGAATGGTGGGGCTGACAGCGCTCGTAGCGGCCATCCTCGTCCAGGTCGCGAAGCAGCCCATAGTGTTCGACGTAATTGGCGCTCGTGAGCTGCCAGTAGGCAAACACGGTGTGGATCGCCATGAACGGCAGCATGGCCCAGCCGAGGGCATACACGAGACCGCCCACAAGTCCCAGGCTGAGCGCGTACGACTGCAGTATCTGGTTAGCCGGATGCCACGCGGGTTTGCCGCGTGCGATCAGGCGGTCTTTTTCGATGGCCCAGGCTTCCGCGAAGGCCCCGGGAATCTCGCGAAGCGCAAACCGGTAAATGCTCTCGCCCATTCGCGAACTCGCCGGATCGCCGGGGGTCGACACGTTCATATGGTGGCCCCGGTTGTGGTCGATCGTGAAATGCCCGTAGGCCGGCAGGGCCAGCAGGATCTTCGCCAGCGTCTTTTCCAGCCGGGAGTTCTTGTGGCCGAGCTCATGGCCGGTATTGATGGCGAGCCCGCCGGTCAGGCCCGCAACGACCGCGAGGCTGGCGAAGCCGGAGAGACTAAGGTCCTGCGACGTTGCATACCAGGCGACGCCGAGCAGCGACACGTAGTGCAGCGGCACTGCCGCATACGTCAGGTATCGGTAATACCGATCCCGGTCGAGCTGCATGACGACCTCTTCGGGTGGGTTGTGATTGTCCTTGCCGAGGAGCCAGTCGAGGACGGGGCCCAGACCGTAACTGAGTACGATGCTCAGCAGCAGCCAGCCCTCCCAGCCGGAAAGCCAATGGAGCCAGACCCCGAGGAAGGGCTGCAGCGGATACAGGGCGGACAGCGACCACCACCAACGCTTGGGATCGCGATAAAAAATTGCCTCGCCGTTCTTACCGGTCGCGGTGTAGCCCTGCATGATTGGCGAGCTCCATGCTGCCGAGTTTCTGGCCGATTATGGCTTTTCGGCCCGGCAGGCTCCAGACCCGGGGTCGTGCACGGAATGTCGGGATGCTATACAGTCTGCGCACTGGCGAAAGTCTGGGAACCTCTAAATCGGATGGAAATCAGAGTGATAGCTGATTGGTATGCAAATTGCTGAGTATTGGATGAGGCCCTGCACGGGGCCGAAAGCGAGGACTTGATGGGTTTGAGACGAGTCTTGTACCTGCTGCTTGCAAGCGGCGCTGTCGGTGCATGCGGGGCGGGTGAATCGACAGGGAATTCGGGGCAGGAGGCGGTTCTGACGGCGGCAACGCTTGGTGAGCAGGAAATCTTGGGCACAGCCGGGTACCTGGCACAGGACAGGTACGCGCAGGCTGATCTCGAGGAGGGCGCCATGCAGGCGCAGATTTGCCGTGCCTGCCACACGCTCGAGCCCGGCGGCGTGCACATGATCGGCCCGAGTCTGCACGGGATGTTCGGCCGAGCTGCCGGCAAGGCCGACGGATTCGGCTACTCGCAAGTGCTCGGCGGAGCGGATTTCGTCTGGACGCCGAGAGCGCTGGATGCCTGGCTTGCGCAGCCCGGGCGGTTCCTGCCCGGCAACCTGATGTCTTTCCCGGGCGTGGCCGACGCCGCGGACCGGGACGCGCTGATAGCGTACCTGCTCACGGTCACCAGTTCGGACGAGCCCCAATGAAAGAGCGTCGTGCAGCCGTTCCCGCCGACGTAAGCGACGCTCTGCTCGAGAAACGCGAACGCCTCGACAGGCGCGCGTTCTCGTGGCGCACGGTGATCTTCGGTTTTACGCTGTCCAGGCGGCGCGAACTACGCCGCGAGGAAGATGCCGAGATCCTGTTTATCGACTGGCATCATCCGTGGTTGTTCTTTCTTTCGGTCGGGATCATGCTGTTGAGCTGCGTAGACGCATTCATGACCCTGCAGCTGCTCGAGTTCGGGATGGTCGAGGCAAACCCGGTCATGGCAGCGTTGCTCGGGCAGAGCACCGGCACGTTTGCGGTGACCAAGGTCCTGATGACCGGCACCAGCATCCTGATTCTCGTCTTCCTGGCCAAATCGAGGTTCCTCAACCGTTTCCGTACCGGGCTGGTCCTGACCTTCTTTTTCAGTTGCTATGCCTGTCTCGTCTGTTACGAATTTGTACATTTGATGCGCGTCCTGTAAACCGGATCCGTTTCCAACATCAAAGGCTTACGCTAAACTAGCGCCCCTTTTCGCATCGCTAGCCGCAGGCAGGACGCGAGGGATCACAGATCCCTGCCAGTCGCATCGACCATGAGTGACTCCCTGAAAGAACAATACGCCTCGACGCCGCTCTACGGGAGCAACGCCAGCGCCGTCGAGGCGCTTTATGAGCAGTACCTCGACGATCCGTCGGCGGTACCTGCTGCGTGGCGGGATTACTTCCAGACGCTCGGAGCACCCGACACCGAGATCGCCCATTCCGATATCCGGGCGGAACTGCTGCGGGAAGCGGGCGACGGTGGCCGGCGCAAGACCCGCGTCGCTGCGCCGGGCCGCGCAGCTGCGGCGCCTGCCGGGGTCAAGCAGGCGGCCGTTTCGCGCCTGATCCAGGTCTATTGCCTGCGAGGCCACCAGGTCGCCGACATCGACCCGCTGGGCCTCATGGACCGGCCGGTGCCGGGCGTCCTGAAACTGGAGTACCTGGGCCTGACCGAGGCCGACATGGCTACCGAGTTCTTCACCGGTGGCCTGGCAGGTACCGCGGACGAGCGCATGAAACTGCGCGACATCCTGGACCTGCTCAAGCGCATCTACTGCGGCAAGATCGGTGCCGAGGTTGCTCACATCTCGAGGGCTCGTGAACGCCTGTGGATCCGCAAGCGCTTCGAGGAGCGTGCCGCCGTCGATACGTTGCGGGCCGAGGAGCGTCTCTGGATACTGGAGCAGCTGACCCGTGCCGAGGGTATCGAGCGGTACCTGCACACGCGCTATGTCGGCCAGAAACGATTCTCGCTCGAGGGTGGTGAGAGCCTGATACCGATGCTCGACGACCTGATCCAGCAGGGCGGTAAGGCAGGCATCCACGAGATTGTCATCGGTATGGCGCACCGGGGCAGGATCAACGTGCTCGTCAACATTCTCGGCAAGGCGCCACAGGAGCTTTTCGAGGAGTTCGAGGGCAATTACGACCTCGATGAGCTCAAGGGTTCGGGCGACGTCAAGTATCACAAGGGCTTCTCGGCGGACATGAAGACGCCTGGCGGCAACGTGCACATCGCGCTCGCATTCAATCCGTCGCATCTCGAGATTGTTAACCCGGTGGTAGAAGGCTCGGTGCGGGCGCGCCAGCAGCGTCGTGGCGACCTGGAGCGCCAGGAGGTTCTGCCGGTGCTCATTCACGGTGATGCCGCGTTTGCCGCCCAGGGAGTGGTGAGCGAGACCTTCCAGATGTCGCAGACGAACGGCTTCCGTACCGGTGGGACGGTGCACATCGTCGTCAACAACCAGATCGGGTTCACGACCAGCCGGCCGTCGGATGCGCGCTCAACGGATTACTGTTCGGATGTTGCAAAGATGATCGAGGCGCCGATCTTTCACGTGAACGGCGACGACCCGGAAGCGGCTGTCGCAATGACGCGCCTCGCGCTCGAATACCGCCAGAAGTTCAAGAAGGATGTCGTGATCGACCTGGTGTGTTACCGCCGTCACGGGCATAACGAAGCCGATGAGCCGGCCGCGACACAGCCGATCATGTATGGACGCATCCGCAATCACGAAACGACGCGCCAACTGTATGCCAACAAGCTCGTCGACATGCAGCTCATCAACCGTTCCGATGCCGCGAAGATGCAGGACGTTTATCGCGATCGCCTCGATCGTGGCGAGCCGGTACCTCAGGCATCGCTGGGCATGATCGGCAACGAGTTCACGGTCGACTGGAGCCGGTTCCACGATGCCGATTGGGACGACCCGGTAGACACCACGATCAGTCCCGGTGCCGTCGCCGAGCTGTGCGAGATCATCACGCACGTGCCGCCCGACATGCAGCTGCACGGCCGGGTCAAACGCATCATGGCAGAAAGGGCGCGCATGGCCTCCGGCGAGATCGACATGGACTGGGGCTTTGCCGAGACCATGGCGTATGCCTCCCTGATCCGCCAGGGGCGCGACGTGCGCCTCGTCGGCCAGGACAGCGGCAGGGGCACGTTCTTCCACCGGCACGCGGTGCTGCACAACCAGGTCAATAATCGCGAATACCTGCCGCTGCAACAGATCGAAGACCGGCCGAATGCGTTTCGCGTCATTGATTCCCTGCTGTCCGAGGAGGCGGTGCTTGGCTTCGAGTACGGCTACTCGACGACCGAGCCGGACACGCTGGTCATCTGGGAAGGCCAGTTCGGTGATTTCGCGAACGGGGCGCAGGTCGTCATCGATCAGTTCATCAGCTCCGGTGAAGCGAAGTGGGGACGTCTCTGTGGCATCACGCTGTTCCTGCCGCACGGTTACGAAGGGCAGGGCCCGGAGCACTCTTCGGCGCGGCTGGAACGCTTCCTGCAGCTCTGCGCGGAACACAACTTGCAGGTGTGCGTGCCATCGACACCGGCACAGATGTTTCACATGCTGCGGCGACAGATGGTTCGTTCCTTCCGTAAGCCGTTGGTCGTCATGACGCCCAAGAGCCTGCTCCGCCACAAGAGCTCGGTATCGCCGATCACGGACCTGTCCGACGGCGCATTCCAGGCGATTATGCCGGAGGCCGAGGGTATCGCACCCGAGAAGACGCGGCGGGTGGTATTCTGCAGTGGCAAGGTCTACTACGACCTGCTCGAAGCCAGGCAGGTGCATGGCATCAGCGACATTGCCCTGGTTCGTATCGAGCAGTTGTACCCGTTCCCGATTCTGGATTACGCGGCGCTGCTCGATGAGTACGCGCACGTCAAACAGATCGTGTGGTGCCAGGAGGAACCCCAGAACCAGGGGGCCTGGTACCACATCCGGCATCGCCTTCAGGAGCCCCTGCGCGAGCATCAGCAGCTTTACTATGCCGGGCGGCCGGGCGCAGCGGCGCCGGCTTCCGGAATATTCAAGGTTCACTTACAGCAGCAGCAGGCGCTGGTGGAGGCGGCCCTGGACATCAAGCCCAAGGCCAGCAAGTCGACGCCGCGAAAGACCGCTAAACGGACAAATTCATGACTATCGAGATCAAGGTTCCCCCACTGCCCGAGTCCGTGACGGACGCGACACTCGTCGCCTGGCACAAGAAAGCCGGCGACAAGGTCAGCCGTGACGAAAACCTCGTGGACCTCGAGACCGACAAAGTCGTGCTGGAGGTCCCCGCACCGGCAGATGGGGTTCTCAAGGAACTGAAGGCCGAAGTCGGTGCCACGGTGACTGCGGGAGAGCTGCTGGCGCTCCTCGAAGAGGGAGAGGCCGGCGCTGCGGCCGAACCGGTAGCCGAGGAACCGGCGCCGGCCGACAAGCCCGAACCCGAGAAGGCGCAGCCGGCGAAGGCCGTGAAGACCAGCCCTGCCGTGCGGCGCCTTCTCGAAGAACACGATCTCGACGACACGATGGTCATGGGGACGGGCAAGGATGGTCGTATCACCAAGTCCGACGTGCTCGCATTCCTGAAATCGGATGACAGCGAGAACGTCGCACCCGGTGACGTGCAGCCCGTCGAAGGTGAAGCGGAGGGCGTCATTACGCTGGAGCGCAGCGAGCAGCGCGTGCCGATGACCCGCCTGCGCGCGCGCATCGCCGAGCGCCTGGTCGAGGCCCAGCAGACAGCCGCCATGTTGACGACCTTCAACGAGGTCGACCTGACGGCGGTAATGGCATTACGCAGCCGTTACCGGGACGAGTTCGAGAAGCGTCACGGCGTTCGCCTCGGTTTCATGTCCTTTTTTGCGAAGGCTTCCATCGAGGCGCTCAAGAAATTCCCGGTACTTAATGCATCCGTGGAAGGCAGTGACATCATCTACCACAATTACTACGACATCGGCATCGCGGTCTCGACCGATCGCGGCCTGATGGTGCCCGTGTTGCGTGACGTGGACCAGATGAGCTTTGCCGAGTTCGAGGCCGAGCTGGCCGCCATGGCGAACAAAGCCCAGGACGGCACCATCGGCATGGAGGAACTGACGGGCGGCACATTCACGATTACGAATGGCGGCATTTTCGGATCCATGTTGTCGACGCCGATACTGAACCAGCCGCAGAGCGCGATTCTCGGCATGCACAATATCCAGCAGCGGCCGATGGTCGTTGACGGCGAGATCGTGGCGCGGCCAATGATGTATCTCGCCGTTACCTACGACCACCGCATCATCGACGGCAAAGAGGCCGTTCAGTTTCTGGTTACCATCAAGGAGCAGCTCGAGGACCCGGGCCGGCTCCTGCTCCACGTATAGGACGAGGGAAGCATGAGCAAGAAGTATGACGTCGTCGTGATCGGCGCCGGCCCGGCCGGTTATATCGCGGCGATCCGGGCTGCGCAGCACGGCCTTTCCGTCGCGTGCATCGACGAGTGGAAAAACAAGGACGGCAAGAATGCCTTCGGAGGGACCTGTCTGAATGCGGGTTGCATCCCGTCCAAGGCGCTGCTCGAATCCTCGGAGCTCTACTATCGCGCGCATCACGAGTTTGAGAAACACGGTATCAGCGCGAGCGATGTCACGATCGATATCAAGGGTATGCAGAAGCGGCGTGCGACCATCGTACGACAGCTGACCGGCGGTATCGCCGGCCTGTTCAAGGCGAACAAGGTCGATGGGCTGGCCGGTCATGGCAAGCTGCTTGCCGATAAGCGCGTCGAGTTCACGCCCGTTAAGGGCGAGGCCGAGATTTTCGACGCAGGCAACGTCATACTCGCGACGGGCTCCGTGCCCATCGAACTCGGATCCGCGCCCTTCGATCACGAACACATCATCGACTCCTGGGACGCACTGGAGCTCGAGGAGGTGCCAGCGAGGCTAGCTGTCATCGGGGCTGGCGTCATCGGCCTCGAACTCGGCAGTGTCTGGTCGCGCCTCGGTAGCGAAGTGACCGTCATCGAGGCGATGGACAACCTGCTGTTCATGGCAGACCGCGATATCGCCAAGGTCGCGGCCAAGGACTTCGAGCAGCAAGGCCTGGACATCAAGCTGGGCGCGCGTCTGACCGGCGCCAAGGTCGGCAAGAAAGGTGTTGCCGTCGACTGGGAGGACAAGAACGGCGCGTATTCGTTCGAGGTCGACAAGCTCGTTGTCGCGGTCGGTCGCCAGCCGTTTACCGAGGGACTGGTCGCCGACGACGCCGGGATTCAGCTCGACGACCGCGGCTTCATCATTGTCGATGACGAGTGCCGCACGCCCGTCAAGGGCGTATACGCCATCGGCGATTGTGTCCGCGGACCGATGCTGGCACACAAGGGCTCGGAAGAGGGTGTGATGGCCGCCGATCTCATCGCTGGCGAGATTGCCGAGGTGAATTACGATGTGATCCCTTCGGTCATCTACACGGTTCCGGAGATCGCCTGGGTCGGCAAGACAGAGGAGCAGGTCAGGACGAGCGGCCGCGGCTACAAGACCGGGAGCTTCCCGTTCATGGCCAACGGCCGCGCCAAGGGTATGGAGCAGACCAGCGGGCTCGTCAAGGTCATCTCGGCCACCGACGACGACGAGTTGCTCGGCGTGCACATCGTCGGACCGATGGCGGGTGAGCTCATCGGCGAGGCCGTGCTTGCGATGGAATTCTCGGCGAGCACCGAAGATATCCAGCGTACGATCCACGCGCACCCGAGCCTGTCGGAAGCGATCCATGAAGCGGCGCTGGCCGCCGACAAGCGTGCCCTCAATTTCATAAACAAGCCCTGAGCCCGTGATACGCAAGATCATCCCGGGATTGCTGTGTCTTGGGCTCGCCCTGGCGAGCGCCGGCGCGCAGACGACAGAGCAGCCGGAGGAACCTGCGGCATACGCCAGCGCGGCAGAGCTCGGCAGCTTCTGCGAACGCCTGCCACGTCCTGCCTACGCGAGCTACGCGCAAGACGAGGCCAGCGACGACTGGTTCGAGGTGTATGAAGTCGAATCGGGCGTCTGGGCCATCTATGAGCCCTTTCAGTGGCAGGAGGTTATCTCCTACCTGATCGTCGGCACCGAGTCCGCCATTCTTTTCGACACCGGGAACGGTATCGGCGATATTCGCCGCGTGGTGGAGCAGTTGACCGACAGGCCGATTCGGGTCCTGAATTCACACGGCCATTTCGACCACGTTGGCGGTAACCACCAGTTCGGGGAGATCCTGTCGCCGGGGACCGCTTTCTCGTTGCAGAAGACCGCCGGCGTCGAGGGCGATGCGATACGCGCGGAAGTCTCGGCCGCGGCCCTGTGCCGGGCACTGCCCGCTGGCGTCGAGCCGGCCGAGCATCGCATCCGGCCGTACCGGATCACGCGCACGATCGACGACGGCGACGTGCTGGATATCGGCGGGCGCGAACTCGAAGTGCTGCTGGTTCCCGGGCACACGGATGATGCGGTCGCGCTGCTGGACAGGGAAGCCGGCTTGCTCTGGTCGGGGGATACCTTCTATGAAGGTCCCATCTGGTTGTTCTTTCCCGAGACGGATCTTGCTGCCTACCGGACGTCGGTGGCCCGGCTTGCCTCACTCGCGCCCGAGCTTCGCGCCGTGTTTCCGGGGCACAACACGCCGAAGGCGGACCCGCAACTGCTGATCCAGCTGCACCAGAGTTTCGAGCAGGTCATCGCGGGCAGGGTCGAGCCGGAGCCGGTCGCAGACGGCAACGTCGAGTTCCGCTTCCCCGGTTTCAGCTTCCTGATGCGGCAGGACTACTACAGGCCGACCAGCGAGTAGACGGCAGTCAAGCACCGCGCTCGATGTGTCAGCAGCTCTTACCCGGGCGTCGAGAGGGCATGTCGCGCAGGAGCGCCGCCGCAAGAAGCGCCAGCAACGTGATCAGCCCGGTATAGCCGCCGCCTCCGGGCATCGCACTGCTGTCGACCCGTGCCACGGTCGGATCTTCCTTCAGCCGCACTTCGAAACGATCGAGTTCGGACTGCAGGTTCGCCGTCATATCGACCATGGCGCGATCGAAACTCGCTGTCCGTGCCGAACGCAGCTCCTGTGTACTTTCCACCAGCGTGGATTTCTGCGTTGCCTTGTCGATCCCGGGCGCTCGAATCATCAGCTTTCTCGTGGCGACGTCGAAGACCGCGGTATCGACGAAAGTCTGCACGTCGTTGCGGCTACCCTCGATGAAGTAGGCGCCGATAATCGTCCAGTAAAGAATCGACGACCGGGTGTCGTCGGTGGCAACGACCTGGTCGTACGAAACCAACGCGATGATGTCGGCCCCATAAAGCCGCGCGACCTGCTCGAGCCCCGAGAAGCCGCGGCTGCCCCGCATGTAGGAATCGGGAATAACCTGGATGTCACTGATGTAGTCACGCTCGAGAAACTGTTCGCGCACGTTGTTGAGCAGCTGCATCTTCGTGGCTTCGCTGAGGCCGGGTATGTCGGTGGCAGTCGTCGTGGGGACGAAAGCGATGCCGATCCGCAGGGGCAGTTCGAGGTATGGGACAGTGTCCTCGTACGGTGGCGGTTCCTCGCCGCTTGGATACAGGTAATTGACGAGACTGCTCGAGACGCCTGTCCGGGTATTGCCGGTACCCATCTGCCAGAGGCTGGTGCAGGACGCCAGTGCGATGGCCGCAATGGCGCAAGTCAGGATGGCAAATCTGCGCGTATTCATCGACATTCCTCCGCATGCGGTTACCCACAGTTAGCAGAGAAACGACATCGATAACAGCCGTAGTGTTACGTATGTAAAGCCTTGCGAGGCCCGCGTGCTAACGCTTCCAGAAGTCCGCGCCCCGGATACCGAGCGCCTCCGGGTCGAAGCTGTACTTCTCTACGCCGGCCTTGCGCTGGGCTTCGTAGTCTTTCAACGCCTTGAGCGCGGCGTTGCCCATGAACATCAGGATCAGGATGCCGATGATATTCAGCCAGGCCATCAGCCCGACGCCGATTTCGCCGAGGCCCCATGCGAGGCTCGCGGTGCGCACTGCGCCGTAGAACACGGAGGTCATCAGTGCCAGCTTGAGGATGACGAGTTCGCCCGGGACGCGGAAGAAGCGGCGCAGGTAGGCGACGTTGGTTTCCGCGATGTAGTAATAGGCCAGCAGGGTCGTAAACGCGAAGAAGAACAAGGCGACGGCGACGAAGGGTTTGCCGATACCCGGCAGCGCATTCTCGACGGCCAGCTGCGTGTAGGTCGGCGTATTGGGGTCGATCGTCGTCGCGAGATTGATCACCAGCATTGCGCCGTCGCTGCCGTGCACGTTGTAGGAATTCGTAATCAGGATCATGAACGCGGTGGCCGTGCAGACGAACAACGTATCCACGTAAACCGAGAAGGCCTGGACGAGTCCCTGTTGTGCCGGGTGCTCGACCTCGGAGGCGGCCGCGGCGTGTGGGCCGGTACCCTGGCCGGCCTCGTTGGAGAAGATGCCGCGCTTGACGCCCCAGAACACGGCGCCACCCGTGAACGCCTGTGCCGTGAACGCTTCCCGGATGATCAGACCGACGATGTCCGGCAACGCCGACGCGTTCATCGCGACGACGACCACCGCCGTGACGATATATCCGAGCGCCATGACCGGCACGACGATCTGGGTGAAATGCGCGATTCGCTTGACGCCGCCGAAGATGATGAAACCGAGCACCGCGACGACGACGATCGCCACCGTCAACTTGGTGGTGCTGAGCACGCCGAACCATGTATTCAGGGTTTCGCCGCCGCCGAAGGCCAGTTCGGCGGCATTGCCGATCGCGTTGGACTGGATGCCGGGCAGCAGCAGGCCCGTCGCGATGATTGTCGTCACGGCGAACAGCCACGCGTACCACTTCTGGCCCATGGCCTTTTCAAAATAATAGGCTGGCCCGCGGCGGTACTCACCTTCGTCCTTTTCCTTATAGATCTGGCCCAGCGCCGACTCGACATACGCCGTCGC
>JBFFSI010000066.1:0-13968 GCA_041572475.1 Woeseiaceae bacterium | reverse complement strand
CGTCGTGCCGCTCGCGGACTCGCTGCGTGACCAGCTCGGCTCGGACACGATCGCCGCTCGCGGCATGGCGTTTGCGCTGGCTTCGAGCGAGGATCGCAGCTATGGCATAGCCGTCTTCGGCGTCGAGCCACGCTTCGAGCAAAACGTATCGACGATTCCGAGCCTCGTCACCGAGGGCCGGTTTCTGGAAGGGACCGATGCGGCCGAGATCGTCATCGGCGCGGCGCTTGCCCGCAACCTCAAGGTCGCGCCCGGCGACGAGCTGACTCTGCTCGGCAGCGGTCGGGACGGTTCTTTCGCGGCGGTCGTGGTCCGCATCGCAGGCGTCTTCGAGAGCGGGGTGGCCGATTTCGACCGCAGCATCGCCGAGATTCCGCTAGGGCTCTTCCAGGACGTCTTCTACATGGAAGGCAGCGGTCACCAGGTGGTTGTCAACGCGTCGGCCATCGATGCCGTTCCGGAGCTCGAGGCGCGCGTGGCCGCGCTGCTGCCGGCCGACGGGAATCTCGTCCTGCATGACTGGGACGCACTGCAGCCTGGTCTGAAGCAGGCCATCAAGGCGGACATGAGCAGCGCGTTTTTCATGTACGGCATCCTCGTGATCCTCGTCGCCTTCAGCGTGCTGAACACCCAGCTGATGTCCGTGCTCGAGCGTACGCATGAATTCGGCATCGTGATGGCGCTGGGCCTCAGGCCGGGTCGGCTCGGCCGGCTCGTGCTACTCGAGACGGCTATCATGGGTATCCTCGGCCTGCTGCTGGGAGCGATTGCGGGCGGCGTGCTGACTTATTACCTCGGTATCACCGGTTTCAGTTACCCGGGGATGGAGGAGATGGCGGCGAAGTTCAACCTCCCCGCGCGTTTCTACCCGCAGGTCACGCTGCCGACCCTGCTGATCGGCCCCGGCATCGTGTTCGCTTTCACGATCCTGGCGGCGCTTTACCCGGCGCTGCGCCTGCACCGGCTGCATCCCGTCGAGGCGATGAGGGCTGTCTGATGCATCGTGTCGCGATACTACTGAGGCTCGCATGGCGCAATCTCTGGCGCAATCACCGGCGCACGGCGATCATGCTCATGGCCGTCGTCCTCGGGGCCTGGGCGATGATTTTCATGACCGCGCTGATGCGCGGCATGGTCACGGAAGTGGTCAAGGACGGCATCAGCGCCTTGCCCGGCCACGTCCAGGTGCATCACCCGGATTTCAGTGATGACCCCAGCATCGCCAACCTGATTCCGCGCAGCGATGCCGACTTGCAGCGCCGCTTCGCCGATGCCGGTTTCGTGCAGTGGGCGACGCGGGTACGGGTGCCCGCCGTGATCACGAGCGAATATGACTCGCGTGGCGTGACGCTGCTCGGCATCGATCCGCAGCAGGAGCGCGGACTGACCTTCGTCGATTACGACAGCGTGGACGGCCGTTTCCTCGAGTCCACGGACGACCCCGGCATCGTGATCGGCGCCAAGCTGGCCAGGACGCTGAATACCGAGCTCGGCAAGCGCATCGTCCTAATGAGCCAGGATCCGGACAACGATATCGCCGACCGGGGCTTCCGGATCGTCGGTATCTTCCATGCCAACGTCACCGCCTTCGAAGAGGCGTTCGTGTTCGCCGGCAAGTCCACCGTGCAGGAGCTGCTGCGCATCGGCGACCGGGTCTCCGAGGTCGTTGTGCTCGGCGAGGATTACCGTGACGTCGAGCCGGTCTACGCGAGAACCCTCGCGCTCGTCGACGGCGACGTCAAGGTGGAGCGCTGGAACGAGCTCGACCCTTACCTGGGCTCGATGCTCGGCGTCATGGACGGCTTCGTGCTGGTCTGGATCGTCGTGATCTTCCTCGCGCTGTCGTTCGGCCTGGTGAACACGCTGGTCATGGCCGTGTTCGAGCGCGTCCGCGAAATCGGCCTGATGCTCGCGCTCGGCATGCGGCCGGTCAATATCCTCGGCCAGATCGTGATCGAGTCGCTGATGTTGCTGGCCCTCGGGCTCGCAATCGGTACGGCCCTGTCCTGGGCGACGGTCCAGCCGATCAAGGACGGCATCGATATCTCGATCGTGGGCGAGGGCCTCGACATGTGGGGCATGTCGAGCACGCTGTATCCCGAGCTGCTGCTCTCCGACGTCATCCTCGCGAACGTCGTAGTGCTGATCCTCGGTTTCCTGGCCAGCCTGTCGCCGGCGTGGCGAGCGTCCCATTACGAGCCCATCGAGGCGATTACAAAGGTCTGAATTATGAGTGCCGTAACTTGTGTCGACTTGTGTAAGACCTACCGCCAGGGCGAGGTGGACATCAAGGCCCTCGACCATGTCAGCATCGAGATCGCCGAGGGCGGCTTCGTCTGCCTCTCCGCGCCGTCCGGTGGCGGCAAGACGACTTTGCTCAACGCGATCGGCGGCCTCGACAAGCCCGACAGCGGCGAGGTCTACATTGCCGGGCGCCGCATCGACAACCTGTCCAAGGGCGAACTGGCCGACCTTCGGCTGCGGCAGATCGGTTTCGTGTTCCAGGCATTCAACCTGATCCCGGTCCTGACCGCGCGCGAAAACGTCGAGTTCGTCATGCAGGTGCAGGGCGTGCCGGCCGCGGATCGCGGCCAGAAGGCGCTCGAAATTCTCGAGGAGGTCGGGCTCGAGGGCCTCGAGGACCGACGGCCCGCCGACATGTCGGGTGGACAACAGCAGCGCGTCGCGGTCGCCCGGGCCATCGTGTCACAGCCGGCGCTCATCCTGGCCGACGAGCCGACGGCCAACCTCGACTCCAAGACGGCCGACGGCCTGATGGACCTGTTCCGTCACCTCAACGAGCACCACAACACGACCTTCGTCATCGCGACGCACGACAAGCGCGTGATGGCCTACGCGAAGCGGCTGATTCGCATGCTGGACGGCCGCATCGTCGAAGACATCGACCAGGATGCGAGCTAGCCCGGCCCTGTTGATGCTGCTTCTCGGCGCCGCAGCCGCGGCCGAGGAGGGCGGCGTCGATCTCGTCGGGCATACCAAGTTCCGCCTGGTCGGCCAGGGCTTCGACGAGAGCAGCCTGTTTCACGATTTCGCCGGTTCTTCGAGCCTGGACGCGGCTGCGGAGTTGCGCCTCGACCTGTCTTTTGCCCGCGAGGGCTGGGCTCTGCAGGCGGACTACCAACTCGTCGCCGCGCACAGCGAGTTCCTGCCTGCCGGCTTGCCGACAGACGAGCAGCGTCTTTTCGACCTGACGCATATACTCCACGACGGTGACGAAGAGGCGGCGCTGCACCGCCTCGATCGCTTCTGGGCCGGGTACACCGGAACCAGGACCGTGGTTCGTATCGGCCGGCAGGCGCTGTCCTGGGGAAACGGGCTGTTCTTCACGCCGATGGATCTCGTCAACCCGTTCGACCCGACGGTGATCGACACCGAGTACAAGACGGGCGATGACATGCTCTATGCCCAATACCTGCGTGACAATGGCGATGACCTGCAGGCTGCCGTCGTGTTCCGGCGCGATCCGGTGACCGGCGATACGGAACAGGATGCCGGGACGGCAGCCCTGAAGTACCACGGCTTCGCCGGGGAAACGGAATACGACCTGCTGCTGGCCGAGGACCGCGGTGACACCGTGATCGGTGTCGGTGGGGTCCGCAGCGTCGGCGGGGCGGTCGTTCGCGCCGACCTGGTCGTCACCGATGCGCCGGGCGAAACGATCACCGAGTTCGTCGCCAACCTGAGCTACTCCTGGGTCTGGGCCGAAAAGAACGTCAGCGCGTCGGCGGAGTATTACTACGACGATGAGAACAGCTACGTCGCGGGCAGCCTGATGATCGAGATGTCGGCGCTGTGGCTGCTGACGCCGACCGTGATCGCAAATGCCGACGACCCGAGCGCGCTGGTCCAGCTCGTCACCCAGTACAGCCTGTCGGACAACATGAGCTTTCTCGGCAGCCTCAATATCCCGGTGGGACCCGAGGGCACCGAATACGGCGGGCCCGAATCGGGCCTGCCGGGCCGATTTCTCTCGTTCGAATACGGCGTGTTCGCGCAGCTGGCCTGGTATTTCTGAGTGCGCGGCTAGTCGCGTTCGGCAGCAAACGCCTTGATGTTCTCGAGGAGGTTCGCGAACGTGTGCTCACGCTCAGGGCCGAACACCGGGTCGAGCGTGTCGAGGTGCGATATGTCGAGGAACATCGCCGCCTCTGCCTCGACGAGCGTATCGGCGCGCTTGAACAGGTCGCCTTCTTCCCAGTTCATATGATCGCGCAGCCTGCCGACATAGCTGCGCGTGTCCTTGAGGACCCGGTCCCGGGTCACTGCCGTCCCGGACGCAATGGCTTCGATGTCGTTGCGCAGGTTTTCGCCCAGTCTCGCGAGCTCCTCGTGTTCCGGTTCCACCAGTTCCAGTCCGTCGGCGAGCTCGGGCCTCTCGGCCTGCATCGCCGAATAGAGGACGTCCTCCTTGGGATGGTGCACGGCGTCGGAGTACACGGTCATGTAGCGCATGATGTCGTGAATCAGCTCGTAGTCCGGTTTGTCGCCGCCCTCGATCCGGCCCGCTTCGCGCTCGAGAAGATCCAGCATGGATGCCATGTTGCGGTGGTCCTGGCGAAGGTCGCTGAGGATGTCGGCCAGTTGCATTGTCACGTCGCTACCTCTGTCGAATGGGCGCAATTTCATGGTGCGCGACGCGATTCCGAGCCGTAATCAGGGATTTCCCTTACGCGTTCAGGTTCCTGACACGGTGCCAAAAGTGGCAAAATCGTGTTTCCGGGCTGCCCTCGGAAACCGTGCAAAAAACCCCGCTCCTGCGACGCTTTTCTTATACTGGGAGATCCCCATACTCTGGTGAAGAGGAACGCGGAATGCGTACATCAGCCGTCTTTATCGTCATCCTGGCCCTGGCCGGTTGCGCCGTCAACCCCGTCACCGGCGAGCGGGACCTGATACTCGTCAGCGGCCAGCAGGAGCTGGCCATGGGCGCGCAGAATTACGCGCCGATGCAGCAGTCCCAGGGTGGCGAGTATGATGTAGACCCCGCGCTGACTGCCTACGTACGCTCGGTCGGTATGAAGGTGGCGAACGCGAGCGGCGTGGACCTTCCTTACGAATTCGTCGTGCTGAACAACTCGGTGCCCAATGCCTGGGCGTTGCCCGGCGGCAAGATCGCGATCAACCGCGGCCTGCTCACCGAGATGAATTCCGAGGCCGAGTTGGCCGCGGTCCTCGGCCACGAGGTCGTGCACGCCGCCGCACGCCACTCCGCGCAGCAGCAGTCGCGCGCAATTCTTACGCAGGGCGTGGTCGTCGCGACGACGATTGCGGCCAACGACAGCAGTTACGGAGATCTCGTCGCCGCCGGCGCAGGAATTGCCGGGCAGCTGACGCTGATGAAATACGGTCGCAGTGCCGAGCTCGAGTCCGACAAGTACGGCATGCGCTACATGTCCAAGGCCGGCTACGACCCGCGGGGCGCGGTGAGCCTGCAGGAGACCTTCGTGCGGCTTAGCGAAGGCCGCAACCAGGACTGGCTGAGCGGACTCTTCGCAAGTCATCCGCCGTCGCAGGAGCGCGTGGACGCGAATCGCGAGCGCCTCAAGAGCCTGCCGGCGGGCGGCATCATGGGCGCGGATCGTTACCAGGCGGCGATGGCGAAGACCGTGCAGCTGAAGCCGGCTTACGAGGCGTATGACGAAGGCCGCAAGGCCCTCGCAGACAAGAACACCGCCGAGGCGCTGGCGTCGGTCGACAAAGCTCTGGAGCTGTTTCCCGCAGAGGCGCACTTTCACGCACTGCGCGGCGACGTCCGCCTCGCGAACAAACAGTACGACATGGCCGTGACCAATTTCAGTCGTGCGATCGAGCGGCGCAACGGCTTTTTCTATTACCACCTGCAGCGCGGGATGGCCCGCCACGAACTGGGCCAGGACGACGGCGCCGTCGCGGACCTCGAGCGCAGCATCCAGCTCCTGCCTACGGCGCCTGCACACTACACGCTGGGGCGTATCAAGGAAGAGCGCGGCCTGACAGGCGAGGCGATAGAGCATTACAAGCTCGTCGCCAAGGGCGGCGGCGAATACGGCAAGGCGGCGAGCACCGCGCTGTACCGGCTCGACCTGCCGTCGAAGCCGGCGGCCTACATCGCCTCGGCCTGTGGCAGGGATGCCGGCGGACAGGTCGTCATCCAGCTGCGCAACGACACGAGCGTGGCGGTGACGGGGCTGGAGTTCCTGTACCAGTACGTCGACAGCGGCGGCGCCCAGCGCCAGCAGGCGCAAAGCGTCTCCGGCACGCTCGCGCCCGGGAAAGTTGCCAGTTTTGGTACGGGCAGGACGTCCGCGTCCGGGACGTCCTGCACCGTGAAGGTTACCGCCGCGCGGCCAGCTGATTAGCCTGTTCGTCGAGCAGCGCTTCCATCTCGTCCATGATTGCGTTCATCTTGGCGATGATTGCCGTGTAGGCGTCCGGCTTGGCCAGGTCGACGCCAGCCTCGGCCAGCAGCAGGTACGGGTAATTGGAGCCGCCGGCCCGCAGCAGGTCCTTGTAGTTCTCCACGCCTGCCCCGCCTTCCTTGACGATCTTCTCGTAGAGCGCCGTGCCGGCGGTCTTCGAGGTCGCATACTGGTAGACGTACATGTTGTAGTAGAAGTGCGGGATGAACATCCACTCGTTCGTGTACAACTCGTCGATCAGCACGATACCGTCGTCGTGGCCGTGGTAGCGCCTGAGGATTTCGCCGTACATCTCGGATATGCGCTCGCCTGACAGGGCCTCGCCGCGCTCGACGGCTTCATAGAGAGACAGCTCGAACTCGGCGAACATCGTCTGCCGAAAGAAGGTGCCCCGCATTCCCTCCAGGGCATGGCCCAGGTAGAACAGCTTCTCGTCGATCGTTTCGGCGTTCGTCGTCATGTAGTCCTGCAGGATCAGTTCCAGCGACGTCGACGGAATTTCCGCGATAAACGTCGCGTAGCCGGCCGTCTCGAAGGGCTGCTCCTGCTTCGCGTAGAGCGTGTGCATCGCGTGGCCCCATTCGTGCGCGAACGTCGATAGCGAATCGTAGTCGTCGTTGTGGTTCAGCAGGATGTAGGGGTGCACGTCGTAGGCCCAGCCCGCCATGTAGGCGCCCGACTCCTTGCCGCGCTGGGGATACACGTGCATCCAGCGCTCGTTCATCGCGGCGGCCTGCATCTCGACCCAGTCGTCGCCGAGAATGGACATCGCCTCGAGCGTGATCTTCTTGCTGGTCGGCACGTCGAATGTCTTGTCGAGCGATACGAGCGGCGGGTAGATGTCGTAATAGTGCATCTGCTCGAGGCCAAGCATGCGGGCGCGCAGCTTGAAGTAGCGGTGCAGCGTGGGCAGCGCCTTGTTCACTTCCTCGACGAGGGTGCGGTAGACGGCGGGCGGGATGTTGTCCTGGTGCAGCTCGCGATCCAGCACGCTGTCGTAGTTCCGTGCCTTGGCGAGCGCCGCCTGCGTCTGGAAGTGCGAGTTCAGGACCAGGCCGACAGAGTTTCGATACTCCTTCCACTTGCTCCAGTAGGTGTCGAAGGCCTGCTTCCGATCTTCCCGAACCTGGCTGCCGCGCACCTTGCCGTAGCCTTGCGAGTCGATCGTGACCTCCTCGCCCGTCGACAGGGTAATGGTCGGCCACGGGATATCCGAGTTGGACAGCATGCTATAGGTGTTGTTCGGCGCTCCGAATGACTGCGTGAAATAGGCCAGCGTCTGTTCGGCCTCTTCGCCGAGCGTGTGCGGCGCGTTGCGCAGCGCATCGTCGAGCTGGAAGGCAAACGGCGCGAGACGCTCGTCTTCATGGATGTACGACTCGATGACCTCGCGGCCGACCGAGATGATCTCGGGCTGCATCCAGGCGGTCGCCTCGTTGAAGCGGGCAAACATGATCTGGCCGAGCTGCCGGCGTTCCTGGGTTTCGGTGACCCGCAGGTCTTCGTCGGCATTCAGGCTCGCGTAGATGTATACGCGCATGGCCTTCTTCAGCGTGTCCGACACGTGGCGGTGGGCCTGGTACAGCGAATCGGCGCTTTCACCGAGCGTGCCGCGGTACTCCTCGATCTCCTCGAACTCGGCCAACACCTCGTCGCGGGCCTGTTCCCAGGTCTCTACCGACGGGTAGAGCTCCGTCAGGTCCCAGGTGTGCTGCGGGTCGATGGCAGGTTCTTCTTCGGCATATACGGGTGCGAACGCCAGAACCGCGAGCGCGGCGGCGATCAGGGCGTGTATTCTCATTGTTGGCTCCCCAAACTTGTTGGTGTGAGATTTAGACCGACTTTGCGGGTAACGTTCCGTCGGCCACGCGCATCGACAGTATACTGTCCACCCGCGCGGCGGCGACGCGTCATGATAGTTTGATGCGCGAAAAAGGCGGAAGGTTGCATGAAGATTACGGCACTGTTACTCGGTTTGTTGCTCGCCCTCGGTCTGGGACTCGGCGCCTGGATGGTTGCCAGCCAGCGGCCCGTGCCGGCTCCGGCCCGGCAGGACGCCCCGGCCGCCCACTTCGACCCGTCGGCGGGTGTCGATGAGCGCCTCCGCGCCCTCGAACTGGCGCTCGCCGAGGAGCGCGATGCCCGGCAGCTGCTCGAGGAGGAACTGCAGATCCTGCATGCGGAAGTCAGCGCATTGGCGGGCGAGAGGGAAGTCGGCCCTGAGGGCGGTCAGCAGGGTATCGAGTCGGCACAGGAGGTGCGAGCGCGGTTCGAGACGCTGCAGAATCGCCGCGAGTCGCCCGAGGGGCGCAAGGACCTGCTCATGGAGGCCGGATTTGCGCCCGACCGGGCCGAATGGATCGTGCAGCGTGAGGCCGAGCTGCAGATGGCGGCGATGCAGGCGCGGTTCGAGGCGCGGCGCTCGGGCGAGCTGCTGGACCCGCTCGACCCCACGGTCAACCCGGAACGGGCCTTGCGCGAGGAGATCGGCGACGGCGAGTACGAGCAATACCTGGCGGCGAACAACCGGCCTACCTCGGTCGCCGTCAACATGGTGCTCGACGCGTCTCCCGGCCAGGCAGCGGGGCTGCAAGTGGGCGACGAGATCCTGCGCTACGGCGGCGAGCGTGTGTTCAACAGCTTCGACCTGACGAGCGCGACGATGCAGGGCCAGCCCGGCGAATCGGTCGTGGTCGATATTCTGCGCGACGGCAGTCCCATGCAGGTGGTCATGCCCCGGGGGCCGATCGGCATATCGACCGGCGGGCGGTTCCGGCCCCGCTAGCGGGGCCCGGGGGCCGGGTTCGACTGGATAAAACAGGGCCCCCCATGCAGAATGTGAAGTGGACTCTTAGTCAGGGATGCAGCCTTTGGGGGTCGTCCGCTACACAATTCCCAATGCCTTTACCGCCCTGAGCCTGCTGCTCGGGCTCGGTTCTATCGTGACGACGCAGGTGGGTGAGCTCGAATTTGCCGCCTGGATCATCGTCTGGTGCGGCCTGCTCGACACGATAGACGGCCTCGCGGCCAGGTTGTTGAAGGCAACCTCGAATTTCGGCGCCGAGTTCGACTCGATGGCCGACCTCGTGTCGTTCGGCGTTGCGCCGGCCGTGCTGGTATTCAACGCCGGATTGCAGCTTGCCGGCATCGAGATCGGCTCCGGCCAGTTCTGGGTGCTGCTGACGGCTTGCGGCATCTTCGTGCTGGGCGGCGCCATGCGGCTGGCGCGTTTCAACCTTTCGACGGACCAGCCGCGGGGCTGGTTCACCGGCGTGCCCATCACCGGAGCAGGGGGCGGGCTCGTGGCGTCGATGATCCTCGTCCTGATCCATCATGAAGACATCGCGAGCCTGCTGCCGCTGCACCGGTACCTGCCGATCGCGATGTTCGTCCTGGCTATCCTGATGGTTTCGCGGCTGCGCTTCCCCAAAGCGGTGATTCGCAAGAGCAAGCTGCACAACATCTTCATGTTCGCGAACGTCGTCGCCATTTTGTACTGCGCCGTCTTCCGGGTGTTTCCCGAGTACCTGTTTTTCATGGGCCTGATCCTGCTGGTCTCCGGCATCATCGCCGGACGGATTTCGCGCGAGACCTGAGGGTCGAGATTTCATGACTGCCGTCTTCTCCGTGCTGATCGTCTACCTGGGCCTGCTGGTCGCCTTCGCCGTCTGGAGCCGCCGCGAGACCGGTACGCTGAAGGGCTTCTACCTTGCCGGCAAGAAGCTGCCGGGCTGGGTCGTCGCGTTCAGCACGAATGCGACAGGCGAGAGCGGCTGGCTCCTGCTCGGGCTGACGGGTATGGGTTATGCAGTCGGCGCGCAGGCTTACTGGGTCGTCGTCGGCGAGATCATCGGGATCTGGCTGTCGTGGACGCTCATTTCCCGGCGACTGAAGCGCTTCGGCGACGAGAAGGACGCGATCACGGTGCCGGACGTGCTCGCGGCGAAGTTCCAGGATCGCTGGCACCTGATCCGCGGTGTCGCCGTCATTATCATCCTGACGATGGTGACGCTCTACGTGACGGCGCAGCTCGTTGCCTCCGGTAAGGCCATGGACCGGTTCGTCGGGATGGACTACACCACCGGCGTTGTCTTCGGCTCGGCGATCATCATCGCCTACACGTTCGTTGGCGGCTTCAAAGCCGTCTCGTACACGGACGTCCTGCAGGGCGTCCTGATGCTGCTGGGCCTGATCTTCGTGCCGGTGGTTGCGGTTTACGAGGCCGGTGGCTGGGCCAACGTAATGGCCACGTTACGGGCCGAGGACCCCGCGCTCGTGAGCATGTTCTCGCTGACCGAGGGCGGCCTATCCGGCTGGGTGGCCGCGGCGAGTTTCCTCGCGATTGGCGTGCCGTTCCTGGGCGTACCGCAGCTCCTGGTTCGCTACATGTCGGTCGACAACGTTGGCGAGCTGAAAAAAGCGCGGCTCATCTCGGTGTCGGTGCTGTTCGTTTTCACCTTCGGCGCCGTCACGGCCGGGATCGCGGGCCGCGCGCTGTTCCCGGAGATTGCCGACCAGGAACAGATCTTCCCGACGCTGTCGAGCGAGCTGTTCCCGCCGCTCGTTTCCGGCGTGCTGCTGGTGATCGTGCTGTCCGCGATCATGTCCACGGCGGACTCGCTGCTGCTGCTCGCGTCCTCGGCTGTCGTCCGTGACACCGTGCAGCACATCCTCGGCAGCAAGAAGAGCGACCATGTGCTGGCAGGTTACGGCAAGATTGTCACGATCCTCATCGGTATCGCCGCCATCGTCCTCGCCATCGAAGAAGAGAAGCTGATCTTCGAGTTCGTGCTCTATGCCTGGTCCGGCCTGGGTGCCGCCTTCGGCCCGGTGATCTTGTGCCTGCTCTACTACCGGCGCACCACGTGGCTCGGTGTACTGACCGGAATGATCGCCGGATTCGCCACGAGCATCGTCTGGGTCGAGGTCTTCAAGGCGCAGACATATAACCTGTACGAGGCCATTCCGGGCTTCATCGCCGGCCTGGTCGTCACGTGGGCCGTCAGTGCGCTGACCTGGAGGCCGGCCGCCGATCCCGACGGGGCCTGAGCGCTGCCAAAGCTGTAACCTTTTTCGCCTCGCGGCACTACAAGCCTATAGAACAAGCAAAAGTGAGGACTTTGTGATGCGTGCACTGCGATATGTTGTTATCGGCCTGCTGCTGCTGGGACTGCCGGCGGCACTGCTCGCTGATACGGCCAGCCTGCCGGCGGATTCCAAGTGGTACTTTCATGCCGACTTCGACAAGATGCGGTCGACCGAGGCGGGGCAGCACCTGTACGGATGGCTGCAGGAAGAGGTATTCAACGAAATCCGCGAGGATGCCGGCATCGACCTCGACAAGGAGGCCGACACGCTGACCGCCTATGCGGTCTCGGACGACCGTATCGTCGTCGTCATCGACGGCAGCATCAGCCAGGAGACCGAGGACAAGGTCCTGGCGATGGGCGCGGCCTCCGGGTCGCTCGACAGGCTCGGCTCCGGCAAGCGCGTCTACTACCACATCAAGGAAAGCGACGACGCGGAAGATGCCGGGGAGGCGGCCGAGGGCGAGGACGAAGACGGCAGCAACGTGGACATCGAGGTCGACGGCTTCGAGGATGGCGCGTATTTCACTTTCGCGGTGCAGGACAAGCTGATCGTTGCGTCCGCCAGAGACGATATCGAGGCACTGATCGCCAACAAGGGCCGGATTGATGCGGGCGACGGCCCGCGCGGTGCGCTGTTCGTGCTCAGCGCGGAGCGCAGCCTGCTGCAGGCAGGCGTGCAGGCGGGCGAACTGGGCGACGAGATCGGCTGGGATTCGAATATCCTCCGCAACACCGAACAGGCCGCCCTGCTGATCGCGGACGAGGGCGGCAAGCTCAGCATCCAGGCTCAGCTGGTCGCGACGGAAAAGGAAATGGCCGATTCTCTCGCGAGCATCGTCCGTGGCCTGATCAGCCTGCAGATCTTCAACCAGGACCTGGATCCGGAGCTCGTCAATTTCCTGCAGAATACGAGTGTCAACGTCGACGACACGACCCTGGTGGTCAAGGTCGTTCTCGATCCCAGGACGGTCGTCGAAGCACTTTAAAAAGACCAGGGCGACATGCTGTGAGCAGCGAAGCAACGCTGATCGACAAGGCCATGAAGGGATCCGCCGAGGCCTTCACTGACCTGGTCGGCAAGTACCGGCCAGGTCTGCTGCGTTTCCTGCTGACGCGCTCGGCAAGCTACGCGGATGCCGAGGATGCGCTGCAGGATACGATGATCAATGCTTACCGTTACCTGCACAGCTACGACAAGCGCTGGCGCTTCAGCACCTGGTTGTATCGCATCGCCATCAATAACGCGGCCCGCCTCAGGCGGGCCGAGACGGTCGAACTCGGCGAAGATTTCGGCGATGCCGAAAACGACCCGCTGGCGCAGTGCATCGCCGATTCGGAGCGCGAAAACCTGTGGCTGCTCGCGCGCCGGGTTCTGAACGAAGAGGTCTACACGGCCATGTGGCTGCGCTACGTCGAGGACATGTCCGTCAAGGACATCGCAGCCGTCCTTGAAAGAACTGTCTCCTGGACCAAGGTTAACCTGATGAGGGGGCGCAAGACCCTCGACCGGGAGATGCAGACCATCGCTACCGAGCAATCGAGAGAAGCATATGGATAAACTCGCCAAACGACTCCGGGAAGATGCCGAGCGCATCGACGCGACAATCTCGCCCGAGCTGGACGACCGTATCCGCGCCTCGCTGCAGGGCGTCCGGCCGGAGACCAGCCGGTCGCCGGCCGGCGCGGCGAGGCCGCGCTGGTTCTGGCTGGCCAGCACCCTCACCGGCGCAGCGGCGGCGGTGGCGGCTATCGTCATCATCAATCTCCAGGCGCCGGATCCCTTGCCGGTGCTTGCCGACACCACGGCGCCGCCACTCGTGCTGCCAGAGATCAAGTGGCGCGCCGAGACCGCCGTGCTGACGAGCCCGCTCGAACAGGAGATCGAGGACCTGCAAACGGACCTGAAGAAGGCCGAGGAGGCCGTCAAGGAGGACATCGACCGCCTCTTCTAGAGCCCGATTTGCCGCAGCAAGCGCTATCGGTTAACTGATACAGTGTGAAGGCCCGGAAACGGGCCTTCTTCATCGGGGGTAGCTTTGCAATGCAGATTGTCATGGGCCTGGTCGGCGTCGTCGCCATTCTCGGACTTGCTTTCTTGCTGTCTGCAGACCGCAGGCGGGTGAAGCGGCGCACGGTCGCCGTGGCGCTCGCCCTGCAGGCGACGGTTGCGGCGCTGGTGTTTTACGTGCCCTACGGCAGCCAGGCGCTCGACACGATCGTGAAAGGCGTGCAAAAGGTCATCGACTACGCGAAGGAGGGCATCGCGTTCGTGTTCGGCCCGAACATCGAACAGAGCCTCGGTTTCACCGTGGCGTTCAATGTCCTGCCGGTCATCGTCTTTATCGGCGCCATGATGGCGGTGCTGTACTACCTCGGCATCATGCAGCGCATCGTCGGCACCTTCGGCGGCTGGCTGCACAAGCTGCTGGGCACCAGCCATCCGGAGTCCATCTCCGCCG
>JBFFSI010000065.1:0-14134 GCA_041572475.1 Woeseiaceae bacterium | reverse complement strand
GAAGAAGTCAACCACATGCTGTTCGGCAGCGGCTCGCGGATGAGAGGCCTCTATGCCACGCATCCGCCGCTGACGGACCGGATTCGGGCGCTCGAGCCGAGCTTCGAACCAGGCGACTACCCGGATGTAAACGACAGCACGCGAAGGGCCGTCGAGCAATCTGCCGCAGCTGACAGCGGCCTGGTCAGCGCGATGGCAGCCGGGGCTGCGACATCGCTACCTGAGTCGATCGTCGATATGGTGGGCGACACGCAGTCCGAACACCTCGCATACGCGGCTGCCATCCGTGAGTCCGTGCCGGCTACCCTCTACGATGCCGCGCACTCCACGGAGATGGCTTACTTTCTAGCCATTGCCCTCGTCCTCGCACGGCATGGCACGGTGGTCGACAAGCAATTCACGATGATCGAGCAACAAATCGGCCCGGAGCGCGCGCGGATGATTCGAGGTTTCCATTCCGCGCTGGCAGAAACCGGGCCGGAATACAGGCTTCCGCTGCTCGAGATTGCGTTTCCCGCGTTGAAACGCAGGCCGGTCCCGCAGCTCGACTATCTTCAGGAACTCGTCGGGAACCTGATCGACGTCGACGGCGAGATCGATCTTTACGAATACTGCTACTACCGCATTCTGACTGCCCAGGTTCAACGCGCAATCCAGCCATCGCTGCGACGTCCGGTCTTGCGCGTGAGCAAACGTCGGGTTCGCGAGGCTGCTGTCAACCTGCTGCGCGTCATCGCCCGTTACGGTCACGCGGAGCATGCCGAGCAAGCCAGTGCGTTCGAGAAAGGCCTGGCGGTCTTTGGCAACTGGGGTGACGCTTTCGGTTACGACGCACAGCAATCCTGTTCCACGGCAGAACTCGACGAAGCCCTGGAGTTGCTGGTCGCCCTGAACGGTAAAGGCAAGGCACTGCTGCTCGAGGCAGTTACCGGGGTTGTCACGAGCGACAACCACCTGTCCGTGGCGGAGGCGGAACTGATACGCGCGATTTGCGCCAGCCTCGACTGCCCGCTGCCGCCCATACTGGTGCAGCCAGACGCCGCCTGATAGTCGGTGAGCGGCCAGTCGATTTAACGTATCATGGAACTCCGTCCGGGCCGGCCGGTCACAAGGTTCTATAACCGACCATGCGTAGCTTTGTCCTGAAAACCATTGTCCTGGTAATGTCGCTGCTGTTGGCGATGCCTGTCTTTGCAGGCACCAAGGAAGAGCGGCGCGTCGGCGACGCAGCCGATGTTCTCGATCAGCTGTTGCGCATCCCGGAGAAAACCATTCCCCCGGCCCTGCTCGCCAGGGCCTACGCCGTCGCCGTGATACCGGATGTCGTCAAGGTCGGCTTCGGCGTCGGAGCGCGCCGCGGCAAGGGCATCATGGTCGTGCGCCAGGACGACAATTCCTGGAGTAACCCTGCCTTTGTCACCCTGACCGGCGGCAGTATCGGCTGGCAGATAGGTGCGCAGTCCACCGACGTCATTCTCGTTTTCAAGACGCGCAAGGGCGTCACCGACATTTCAAACGGGAAGCTGACCCTGGGCGCCGACGCATCGATCGCGGCCGGGCCGATCGGGCGCCACACCGAGGTGGCCACCGATCTTCGGTTCGAGGCCGAGGTCATGTCGTATTCCCGCAGCCGTGGCCTGTTCGCCGGCGTGGCGCTCGAAGGCGCTGGCGTGACGATGGACCGCAAGGCGAATGCGGCGTTTTATGGCGATGCCAGCATGACGCCGGACAGAATTTTCGTCAGCTCGCCGAACATCGCGCCGGACATCGCCAACAAGTTCGTGCAAATTCTCACCGCCCAGACCCGGCGGCTGCCGACTCAGCCGGGCATGGACCTCGGTGCGGATCCGGCGAATGTCGATGAAGAAGCGTCCAACGTGCGCACCTTCGGGATGCCAGGCACGGAAAACTAGGGTTCGTTTGTACCGTCCTCGGCGCGACGCTGTAACTCTTCGCGCACCGCATTAAGGTCCGTCGGCGCGTTCGCGCCGTCGGTCGCGGGCACGTCCTCCAGGCCTCCGGCTGACGGCGCCGCTGCCGTCTCGTCGGAAATGACCGCGCCCGGCACGTTGCCGGATATCTCCGAGCCGTCCGCACTCTCCTCTCGCGGCGGCAATTCACCGAACTGCGCAAGGTACGCGGCCTCCCGGCGCAAGCGATCCGCCTCCTCGGCGCGGCGTCGCGCTTCCGCAGCCGCCTCCTGGGTCCGGCGCAGCGCGTCTCTTTTCCGGCGCGACTGCTCCTCGAACTGCGCGGCGCCCTCGCGCTCTTCCCGCGCTTCGATAATAGACGCTGCCTGGCGCGCGTTGACGCACTCGGCCTCGTAGCGATTCTCCGAGCGGCTCTGGGCGCACCGGACGACGGCAGCTTCGAGCTGGATCGGATCGTCCAGGAAATACTGAACGGATCTCGGCGGCAGCTCCTCGCTGCAAGCCATAAGGAGCGCTCCTGTGCAGAGCAAAATGACCAGGTGTTGCTGTCGCATGGGCGTTTTCGGTCCGAAATTGAGTAAAATTGCTGCCATATCAGCATCCTGCGATTCGGCATCATATCACTGGCGTCAATATGTGAAATTGCGCGAGTTCGCATTTTTGCATGCCGCCGGGCGCCTTTCGTAGCTATAGTGACGCCCTGCCTGGTTAGTGACGAGCCGTGATGTGAGCGAACAGAGCCAGTTTTCATTACTCGCCCAGAGGCGGTTCGCGCCGTTTTTCCTCACCCAGTTCCTCGGCGCACTCAACGACAACGTGTTCCGTAACGGGCTGGTGATCCTCGTTACGTTCCAGGGCATCCTGATCGCCGGGATGGAGCACGGCAATCTCGCAATCTTCGCGGCATTCCTGTTCATCCTCCCGTTCTTCCTGTTCTCGGCCTCGGCAGGCCAGCTGGCGGACAAGTACGAGAAATCGATGCTCATGCGGCGCATCAAGCTGCTCGAGATAGGCCTGATGGCGCTCGCAACGATCGGACTTCTGACGCAGAGTTATCTGCTGCTTCTCACCGTACTGTTCCTGATGGGCTGCCAGTCGACGCTGTTCGGCCCGGTCAAGTACGCCTACCTGCCGCAGCAATTGGCACCGGAAGAATTGATCGGCGGCAACGCACTCGTGGAGGCGGGCACCTATGTGGCGATCATCCTGGGGCTCATCATCGGCGGCATCATGGTGGCAGTCGATCCGGATAACCTCGTTCCGCTGGCCAGTTGCCTGCTCGCTTTTGCCGTGGCCGGCTATCTTGCGGCCCGGCAGGTGCCGGTCACCAGGGCGGCAGACCCGGATCTCAGGATCAACTGGAATGCGTGGGCCGAGACCTGGCACATCGTCGGCTACGCGCGGGAAGAGCGGAGCGTGTGGCTGTCGGTCCTCGGGATCTCCTGGTTCTGGTTCTTCGGGACGGCGATTACCCCGCTGATCCCTGCTTACACGCTCGACATCCTCAACGGCAGCGAATCGATTGCCACCCTGCTGCTGGTCGCTTTCGCTGTCGGCGTCGGCATCGGCTCGCTGCTCTGCGAACGCCTGTCCGGCCATCGTATCGAGCTCGGCCTCGTGCCATTCGGGTCGATCGGCCTGAGCCTCTTCGCAATCGACCTGTATTTTGCGCAGCCGGTTGCCAGCGGGGCAGTCGCCAATACGGTCCAGGAATTCCTTGGCCGGCCCGGGAGCTGGCGGGTACTCGCCGACCTCGCACTGCTTGGCGCATTCGGCGCGTTCTACAGTGTGCCGCTCTACGCGCTGATTCAGAGACGATCGCGCCCGGAGCACCTGTCCCGCATCATCGCCGCAAACAACATTATCAACTCGGTATTCATGGTCGCCGCATCCGCGATCACGTTTACCGTTCTCAGCCTCGGCTTCTCCATCCCCGAGTTGTTCCTGATCCTCGCCGGCCTCAACGTCGTCGTCGCCTTTTACATCTACTCGCTGCTGCCCGAGTTCATGATGCGTTTCCTCGCCTGGGTGCTCATCACCGTCTTTTACAGGCTGCGTGCGACCGGCCTCGACAAAGTGCCGAAACAAGGCCCGGCGGTTGTCGTCTGCAACCACGTCAGCTACATGGACCCGATCCTTCTGAGCGGCTGCATCAAGCGGCCGATGCGATTCGTCATGTGGTACCGGATCTTTCAGATTCCGCTGTTGCGGTTTTTCTTCGAACACATGCATGCCATCCCGATTGCCGGGAGGATGGAAGACGAACAACTGATGAACGAGGCCTTCGAGCGAGTGGACGAGGAACTGGCTGCCGGCAATGTCGTCTGCATCTTTCCGGAAGGGGCGATCACACGCGACGGAAATATCCACCGGTTTCGTCCGGGTATCGAGAAGATCATCGCCCGGCGTGGCGTACCGGTTGTGCCGGTTTCGCTCGGGGGCCTCTGGGGGAGCTGGTTCAGCCGCCGCAAGACTGGCGGGTTGCGCAGGATTCCGGGCCGGCTCTTCGCCAGCGTCCGCATCAATATCGGGGAGCCGGTCCAACCCGGTGACGTGACCGCGGCCCGTCTCGAGCTACTCGTCAGAACGCTGCGGGGAGACGACCGCTAGGCCAAGCCTGTCCCGCCACTCCTCGAGCAGCTGCTCCCGGTTGCCGAACAGGCCAGTTGCCGAGGCCGCACCGAAATCGATCTCCTCGAGGCGCAGGGCCCCGTCCCCGGGGACAGCGAGGAACAGCCGTGATCCCCACAGCAAGGCGGCATCTTCGCGGGCGGCGCCGAAGACGATTCGTGCCTGGGCGAGCGGCTTGGGCACGAGAACGGCGTCGTCCCAGGTGAGCCCCGCCGCCGCCGAACTCGCCCTGTGCAGCCACCGCGTGGTCCTGAAGAAGACACGCGTGCCGCCCGGGGCAAAGGTCACCTCCTCGACAGGGCCGGGCAGCTGCAATACCTTACGTCCGACATCACCCCCGGTCAGGCTGAACTGCCGCGCCACGTTGTCGGCGTCCACCAGCACCAGCGACGTGCCGCGCGGCGACACCTCGAGCCAGCGGATCCCGGCATCGCCCTGCCAAAGGTCGCGAAGCGTCCAGCTGCCGCTGGCACCTTGTTCTGCGACGCGCAGCGAACCCGAATCGCCGCCAAGATACACGTGATCGCCGTCCGCGAACGCGACACCCGGGTGCACCTCGCCCAGCTCGAAGCGGGCCAGCAGGGTACCGGTATCTGTTTCCATGATCTGCGCGACGCGGCCATTCACGATGGCAAGCCGTGAGGCGTCTGGCGAGAACGCCATGCGCGAGACCGGGTCTCCGGCCACGTCGACGAAGTAGCGCCTGGGCGACTGGCTGGTAACGTCCCAGACGCGGACGCTGTTGTCGCTCGCCGCGCTCGCAATGAGTGCGCCGTCCGCACTTGCCGCGAGCAGGGTCACTTCGCTCGTGTGACCGATGAAATCGATTCGGTCCGGCTCGGCAGACACCGCTGAGTAGTCGACCAGTGACCGGATGACCACGTCTCCCTCCGGCGTGCCGAGGGCCATGTTTGCCGCATCCGGTGTCACTATCGCCACTGCGTCTCCGGACGGCGGCCATGCCCGGGGTCGAGATGTCTCTTCAGCGATCGCTGTCTGTGGCAGCGCCGACGGCGCGCGCCAGAACCTGGCCGCGCTGGCAGGGCCGCCCGTTACGACGACCTGCTCGTCAGCGCTGAACGCGAGCAGATCACTCGCGTCTCGCGATCCGCCGGACCCGAGCAGCGGGCCGAGTAAACGACCGTCGCTCGTATCGTGGACCCGAAATCCTTCGCCACTGCGCCCAACGAGCACGCGGCTTCCGGACGGCGAAAAGGCAACCTGCCAGCGACCCTCGGCAAGTGTGGCCAGCAACGGGCGCTGCGGCCGATCGACGCGCCAGAGGCCCGCACCCGTCTCGCGGAAGACGGCTGCCAGCACGTCGCCGCCCGAGGCGAGTCCAATCTCGCTCGGTTGCAGGGGCAGATCGATCTGGGCGGCCAGCGTACCCTCGGCCATGTCCCAGACCCGAACCGCACGATCGAAGTCGGCCACGGCGACCCGCCGGCCGCTCGGATCGAGTGCTACCAGCGCGGGAGTGCCGGCGACCTGCAGCGTCGACACCACCGTAGCGGTCTCCAGTGACCAGAGCTCCAGCGTGGTCTCGACGTCACTCCGCCGCTGCACGAAAACGTGGGCCCCGTCCTCGGTCAGGAAGGTGTCGGGGCTACCGGCGCCGACTGGCAGGGACCCTGCCCGGTTACCCGACGCGGTATCCCACAGATGCACGGTGTCCTGAGTCGCCGTGACCAGCAGCCGAGCACCGGCACTGACGCCGATCAATCGCTCCAGTTCGTTGACCGCCACCGCCCGCACGGGACGCCCAAAAGCCAGGTCCCAGATACGGGCGCTGTCGCTCTGCATCGCCCTCGCGACGGCATAGCGTCCGTCCGCACTAAACCAGAGGTTGTCGGTCTCTCGCTCGACGGGATCGGCAATATTCAGGCCCCGCTGGAAATCCTCGACCAGCCCCTGTGAATTGAGGCCGAGGTTCCAGCCCACGAGCTGCCCCATGACACCGAGCTCCTCGTCACGAACGCTGATGCTCCAGGTGCCGTTGAGCGGCTCGCCGATCAGGCTGCGAAGCTGCGCGGCAGGGATTCTGAGGTCCTGGTTCGACGATGCCCGCTCCACGCCGGGATCGACTTCGACGGCGCGGCCTGAGGGCGCGATGATCTTTATCCGCAGGTCGCCCGCACGCGCGTGGCTGAGGTTGAGCGTAAGGCTGGCCCGCCGCACCTCGCCGTCGCGATCGACGGCGATACGGCGCACGAGCGGCGTCACTTCCAGCGCGGTCATCGACCACGCCTCCCTGGGTCGGAGCCCCTGGGGTTCGAGCGCCCATTGCCGCACCTGGGCGTCGCGTGCCGCGGTCAGCGTCATGCTGTCCGCGTCGAGGACGACCTCGTCAACTTCGTCACGGCGCAAGCTGGCAAGTAACAGCGGATAATCCTGGTAAACGAGCTCAGCCGCCCGAGACCGGCGCTGCTGAGTGGACAGCACCAGCGACCTCAGGGTCGCGATCAGGGCTTCGTCGCGACGCTCGCCACGCCTTGCCTCGCGCGCCCGGTCGTCCCAGTAATCGGCAAGCAGTCGATCCGGCAGGCGCCCTGCGGCCGGAAGCGTGGCGGCCATGGCCGCCAGGCGACGAACCTCGTCTTCGTCGGTCGCGCCGCCGGCGCGCCGCAAGATGAAACTCCGGTACAGGCCGTCAGCAGCATCGGCGTGGCCCGGGAAGGATCGCATGTTGCGATAGGCTTCCTCGGCAATGGCCAGCTCAACGGATTCCGACGCCAGTATCTCGATATAGCCTTTCGGCAGCAGTTGCGTGTACCAGAACGGCAGCGCGAGGATCAGCAGGATGACGCCTGCCGCGATCGCCGGCGTACGCCAGCGAATCGGCAGATTCTCATTCGCCCAGCGCGCGGTGAATACCGCTTCGTACAAGCGGTTGCGGATGGCCAGGCCGCCGTCGTCGTCTATCTTGAGCAGCCCGACGGCGATCAGCCGGCGCTGCAGCGGCGAGCCCAGGTCGGTCTCGACGTGCACGCCCTTGCGGACCCTGCCGTAGAGGTTCAACAGACCCTCGCTGAGCTTGTGGTCGTTAACGACCGCACGATGTATGTGGCTCATGTGCGGTTCATTACGCAGCGCCGCCCGGTTGGCGAGCTGATGGACGGCAATCCTGTCGACACCGCCCGCAACGTCGCCGCCGATCTGCTCGCGCGCGACGGCGCGCGCCAGCTTCTGCGTCAGGTAAGGTTGCCCGGCCGTCCAGTAGTAGATTCGGTCCAGCGCTGCGGCGGCATCCTGCGTATTGAGGTTCAGCTCTGTCGCAAAAAGGTCGGTATCGGGGCGCGAGAAGTCGCTCAGCGTGATCGGCTGGGTCACGGTGAACGGAGAGAGTTCCGGCTCATCGACCAGGCTGATGGGATCGCACTCGCCGAGGAGCGCGAATATCAGCCGCGTAAACTCGGGGTTTGTCGCCCTGGCATTGTGCGACGCCCGAATGCTGCCGAACAGCTGATCCGCGAAATCGAGCGCTTCGGCGCACTGGATCTCGTCGACAAAAACGACGATGCGCTCCTGCACGCTCTCCAGGATGACCTCGGAGTAGAACTCCACGAGCCGCTGCTGATTGCTCAGGATGGCCTTGTCCTGCCACCACGACTGCAAGTCGACGCGGATCCGCAGCTGACGGAGCAGGCGGTACGCGACGCTGTAAAACCAGCGGCCGACATCGGTCCCGGCATCCCGGTCACCGATTTGCTCGAGGTCGAGGACGGCGACCTTGAAGCCATGATTTTCGAGCCTGGCTGCCGTGGCGGCGACAAGACTCGACTTGCCGGTTCGGTCGGGCGCCAGCACGTGGGCATAGCGCCCCGCTACCAGCGTCTCGTAGAGGATGTCGTCAGCCGCCCTGCGGACGTACCCCGAGCGCACGGCATGCAGCGGCGAACCCACGCTGAAGAACTCGCCGGTCGTATCGAGCTTCGTCCGCTCCGTACCCGGCGTTTGTTCGTCTGACTTGCCCGTCATTTCGAATCCCGGCCTGTTGCGCTCGTGTATTCTCCCACAATGGCTGATTCTGAGTTGCTCAAAAAGGACCTGTTCGGCGAAATCAGTCGCGCGGACTCGGGCGGCGAGTTGCGCATCGTACGCGATGCCGGCCCGGCAAGGCCCTGGGTGCGCTGGCTGGCGCGCAGACTGCTTGGTCGCGAGGCCCGCGTGCTGGCGGCGATGACAGGGATCGACGGCGTCCCGCAGCTGTTGCGCGCCGATCCAATGCGCCTTGAACGGAGTTACCTGGCGGGCGTCGCACTGCAGGTCGCGAGACCGCGAGACCCGGCCTATTTTCGCGCGGCAGCGCGGCTGCTGCGGTGCCTGCACAGCATAGGCGTCGTCCATAACGATCTTGCCAAGGAACCCAACCTGCTGGTCTGCGACGACGGTTCACCGGGATTCGTGGACTTTCAGCTCGGCTGGTATGCGCCGGGCCGCGGGCGCCTGTTCCGGCGGCTCGCCTACGAGGACCTGCGGCATCTCCTGAAACACAAGCGTACCTATTGCCCGCAGCACCTGACGCAACGCGAGCGCGCCATCCTTTCCAACCCGTCGTTCCTGGCGCGCATCAACCGGCGCACGATCAAGCCGCTTTACCTGTTCGTCACCCGGCGGCTTCTCGGCTGGTCCGACCGCGAAGGCGCGGGTGACCGTGGTGCGCGGTTCTGAACATCCGGTATACTCGCGCCCCGATGGACTATTGCCACTTGCATAATCTCGTCGACCCCTCACAGGCGGGCGCCGAACGCCGTTACGGCATCCGCGTGACGCTGCCGCCCGGCGATACGTTACGCAAGATCCTGGGCGAGGACTGGGAGCGCCTGCACTGGTACGCCAGCGAAGCGGAGCGTGATCGCGCGTACGAGACCATGGCCGCACGGCACGGCTATTACCGCCAGACGGACACCCCGACGCAGGTGCTCGAAAAGATCGTCCGCTGACCCTAGCGAGGCGGCGAGCCGATAAACAGGTACAGGTTGGTGCGGCCGCCCTCAGCCAGGCCGGCCGCCAGGTAAATCGGTCCTATGTAGCTATCGAGGCCGATGAAGACGCTGCCGTTGACGTGCATCGAGTCGAAGCTGATGTCCTCGCGCGTCTGCCAGACGTTGCCGGCCTCGACCGACCCGCCGATATAGACCGGCACGTCGAACAGCCCGCCCGCCGACTCGCCGATGCGCCGGTAATAGACCAGCTTGCCGAGCGCCGAATGCGGCCCGCTGATCTCGCCGCGCTCCAGCCCGGACAGCCGCAGGAACCCGCCGAGCGGAAAGTACTCCTGGATCGCGGCATCGGCATCCAGGGTGGTGGCGTACTCGAGGCCGACCTGGAACGTGTTCTTGCCGCTGTGCCAGTAGCCCGCGAAGGCAGACTCGATCGTGTCGAAGCGGGAGTCTGCCCCGAGGGCGGGAAGGAACTGGCGCCAGCGGACATCGGCGCGCATGCCGTCGCTCGGGAACTGCGCATTGTCCAGCGTATCGACGCGCAAGGCCGCCTGCACACCGCCGGTGTCGAAATTGAAATTGGCGATCGAGGGCTCGCCGACCTTGACCCGCGCCTTGCCGAAGCCGCGGAAGGTACCCATCCGGAATTCGCCCCAGGATGCCAGCTCGGCACCCAGGTCGACCCCGCCCTCGATCTCGGAGATCCGCAGGCGGGCGATCGGTATTTCACCGAGGAAGGCCTTGATGTTCGATTGCCGCATGTCGATGCGCGGCGCGACGAAGTAGCGCGCGCGCGCGCCGAAGGGCTGGTAGAGCTCGGAAACGAGCAGCGGGCCGGAGCCGAGCTGGATGTCGTTGCGCCACTCGCCGCCGTAGGGATTGAGCCCGGACTTCGTCAGGCGCGCACCGACGTTGAAGCCGGTCGAGCCCTCGAAGTCGTCCTCGAGTGCGAGTGAGAACTTGAGCGTGCTCGGCCCCCAACTCTTGCTCCTCGCGACGAACTCGACGCCGGTAGCGCCGTCCTCCTCGACGAGCCGGTAGCCGACCTTCTCGTACAGGTTGAGTCCATACAGCCGATCCGCATCCCGCGCGAGTCGCTCCGGATTGACGGCATCGCCGACACTGGTGTCGAGACGGGCCTCCAGTATCTCCGGTTTGAGCCGGCCATCGTGTTCGACACGCACGAACGCCAGCGGCTCGTCCGCAGAGGCCGGCGCCGTCCTCGCCGCGACATGCGCCGCGTAATCGGCATCGCCGAGAGCGATACCTCGCAACTTTTCCGCCACGGCCAGCGCAGCAGACCTGCCCGGCTCGATCGTTTCGACGATATGGCCGAAGTCGCCGGAAGCGAAGGTCCCGAGTTCGGGCCGGATCAGGATATCCTCCGCGCCGAGCGTTTCGATCTGCCGGACCGTCTCGTTGTGAATCAGGATCGTCAGCATCTGCTCGGAAATCGCGAGAACCGAGTCGAGTTCATCGGCCGTGTACAACGGGAATTCGACGTCCACCGCGATGATGATGTCGACGTCCATGTCTCGAACGACGTTGATCGGCAGGTTGCCGACAATGCCACCGTCGACCAGCAGCCGGTCGTCCACTTGTACAGGCGCGAGCACGCCCGGCACGGTCATGCTCGCCCGGATCGCCTGCGCAAGGTCGCCCCGGCCGATCACGACGGCTTGACCACGCTCGATATCGGATGCGACCGCGCGAAACGGAATGGGCAGCTCGTCGAAATTACTGATGCCGGCGACATGGATCGTGAGCTCGTGCAGCAGCAGATCGAGTTTCTGCCCCTGGATGACGCCCATCGGCAATATCAGTTCCCGGCCCTGCAGACCCAGCTCGAGGTCGATCGGGTACTGTGCATCGTCCTGCTTGCGGCGAAACGACAGGTGCTTGCGAGGCGGCGTGTCCGACATGGCGCCCGCCCAGTCGATCGCCGTGACAATTTCCTCGAGCTCGTCGACCGACTTGCCCGACGCGTACAGGCCGCCGATGATCGCGCCCATGCTGGTGCCGGCAATGGCGTCGATCGGCACCCGGTGCCGCTCGAGTTCCCGCAGCACGCCGATGTGCGCGGCGCCGCGCGCGCCGCCGCCGCCGAGCACGAGACCGACGCGGGGCCGATCAGCACCAGTGACGCCAGCAGAATCCTGTGCGATCGCCGGGATCGCCAGGACCAGGGCAGTGATCAGGGCCAGGCTTCGACCGAATACGGTTTGCCTCATCATTCGTAATCCTTCTTCGCGTAAGCGACCAGCACGAGTGATTATAATGGCCCGTCCACGAGGGGGCGCATGCGAACTTCAATTCAACATCCTGGCAGGTGGCTCATGCTGGCGGCGCTCGGGCTGGTCTCGACTGCGACCGCCGAGCCCTCGCAACAAAGCGAGGAGCCGATCGCAGAGCTCGTCGTCACCAGCCAGCGCCGCGAGCAGCCGCTCTTGATGCACGCCGGCAACATCGGCCGGCTGGACGCCGAGACGATCGATCGCGCCCGGCACCAGCACATCCACGAACTCCTCGGCAGGGTTTCCGGCGTGTGGATCACGCGGGCCAGCGGCCAGGAGCATCTCACCGCCATCCGTTCACCGGTCCTGACCGGCGCCGGCTCCTGTGGCGCCTTCCTGTTTCTCGAGGACGGCATCCCGCTACGGCCTGCCGGCTTTTGCAACGTCAATGGCCTGTTCGAGGCCGGCACCGAGATCGCGCGTTCCGCCGAGATCCTGCGCGGACCCGGCAATGCGCTGTACGGCTCCAATGCACTGCACGGCATTGTCAACGTACTGCTCCCCGAACCCCGCCTGACGCACTCGCCGTCGGTCGCGATCGAGGGTGGCTCGAACGATTACTATCGGCTTCGCGCCAACCTGCCCTTCAGCAGCGAGTCACGCTGGCTCGCTTCGCTCGTCCTCGCGGACGACGGCGGGTTTCGCGACGACTCGGGTTACCGGCAGGGCAAGCTGCACCTGAAGCGGGCCTGGGATCTCGCCAAGGGCAGTTTTACGCTCGGCGTTTCGGCCACCGACCTCGACCAGGAAACGGCGGGCTTCATCCTCGGCGAAGATGCTTACAAGGACCCGGCGCTCAACCGCGCCAACCTGAACCCGGAAGCCTTCCGCGAGGCGTCCAGCCAGCGCGTCTATGGCATCTGGCGCCGGCCCCTCGGCCGCGCCAATCTCGACATCCGGCCGTACCTCCGGCATTCCGACATGCGCTTCCTGCAACACTTCCTGCCGGGCCAGCCGCTCGAGGAAA
Organism: Woeseiaceae bacterium; assembly: GCA_041572475.1. Lineage (GTDB taxonomy): Bacteria > Pseudomonadota > Gammaproteobacteria > Steroidobacterales > Woeseiaceae > UBA1847. The sequence continues at coordinate 1,368 of JBFFSI010000065.1, read as the reverse complement.
ACGGCCACGTCAGCGCGGGTACACTCATCGCGGCGAGCTTCGCAGGTGCGCGGCGTACGACGATCGTCGGCGTGGACCTCGAATGGGCCGACCTGTTCCTGGAGGAGACGCAGGAGGGGCCGACCCAGGGCTCCGCTTTTCTCGTCGAGACACGGCCCGAGGGCAAGCACTACGACTACACTGTCACGAGCTTCGGCGTTGCCCCTTTTGTGCAGGTCGACTGGGATCTCGGCGAGCGCCTGACGCTGGGAACGGGCTTGCGCGCCGAGTATCTCCGCTACGACTACGACAACCGAATGCTGACGGGCAACACGCGCGACGACGGCACCGAATGCGGTTTCGGCGGCTGCCTGTACTCGCGTCCGGCAGACCGCACGGACAGCTTCACCAACCTTGCGCCGAAGCTGTCGCTCAGCTATCGGATCGACGCCATGACGAGCCTGTATGCCAGCGCGGCGCGGGGCTTCCGGGCGCCGCAGGCCACCGAGCTCTACCGCCTGCAGAGCGGGCAGCAGGTCGCCGACCTCGACTCCGAGCGCATCGACAGCCTCGAAGCGGGGCTGCGCACCGCGCGTGCGAGCTGGTCGCTCGATGTCTCGATCTTCACCGCGCGCAAGCGCGAGAGCATCTTCCGTGACGCGGAAGGCTTCAATGTCAGCGCCGCCCGCAGTACGCACCGCGGTGCGGAGGCCTCGTTGCGATTAGGACTCGGCGCCGCCTGGTCGCTGGCTGTCGATGCGACCTACGCGCGGCACGAGTATGACTTCGACGTGGTCGCCGCCCGCGGCGAGACCTTCGTCTCGGGGCGCGACGTCGACACGGCGCCCCGGGTGCTGGGCAGCGTGGAACTGCTGTACAGGCCGGGCCCGGCGTTCGACGCCGGCCTGCAGTGGGCCACGATCGGCGACTACTACCTCGACGCCGAGAACCGCTTCCGTTACCCGGGGCATACGATCGCCAACCTGCGTGCCAGCATCCGGCTCAGTGACCGGCTGGGCCTGACGCTGCGGATCAACAACCTCACCGACCGCGCCATCGCCGACCGCGCCGATTACGCGTTCGGCGACTACCGGTATTTCCCGGGCCGCGGCCGGGAAGCCTTCGCCGAGTTCCTCTACACGCCGAAAGAATCGCTGTAAACGCGCAGCGCGTCGAGCTGGGCATGCCGTTCGGCCTCGCTCCAGCCGAACTCGGCGCCGGCGATCGCGGCAATCACTTCGTAAAGCAGGCGCCCCTGGTCGGCGTCGAAGCCGATCATCAGGCGCCGGTAAACGATATCCTCCAGGCAGCGCGCCAACTCGTGGCGAATCGCGAACACGATCTCGGCGGCGAGCACGGTGCGTGCCGGGTCGATGGCCTTCTGCAGGG
>JBFFSI010000064.1:0-14302 GCA_041572475.1 Woeseiaceae bacterium | reverse complement strand
GGCGCGCCCAGCCTTCAGCCATTTGCGACCGGCAGGAGTTGCCGGTGCACAGGAACAGGATCGTGGCGTGCTCAGCCACAGCAACGGGCCCCGGGCGCCTTCGCAAAGGTCGTATGGATGTCGATCGACCGATCGAGGTCGGTGCCGGATACATTGACGTGAATTCCCTTCATCGTGTTCTCCTCAACATCTGAGCGCCGCGGCGACCGGGCCGCATACCCTCGCGTCGCCGCCGCAACAATCCTCCACGAGGTAGAGGATCAGACGGTTGAGGGCATCGAAGTCGGCGCGATAACGAATGCTGCGACCGTCCCGCTCGCTGGTCACGAGACCGGTTCGCGCAAGCTTTTGCAAGTGGCTGGACATCGTGTTCTGACGTGCCCCGAGTGCCTCGGCAATCTCGCCCGCCGGTAATCCATCCGGGCCCGCCTGCACCAGCAATCGAAAGACACTCAGCCGCGTCTGATGCGCGAGTGAATCGAGTGCGTCGGTGGCCGCTAATATTTCCATATATCGAGAATAATCGATATATTTTCCTTGAGCAACAGTTGCCTGGCGCGGCGGCCTCAGGATGCGGTTGCGGCGTCGATATACCCTGCAGGGTCGTTGGCGGCCTGCTCCTGGTCGAGCGTCTTGGCGTTGTACATGGCCTGGTCGGCGATGCTGATCAGGTGCCAGAGTTCCTCGCCGTGGCGGGGCATCAGTGCAATACCGACACTGGCCGAGCAGCGAATCTCCTGGCCCTGGATGATATAGGCCTCCTGGGCCGTCTTCAGGAGCCTCGCGGCCACGTGCTTCGCGTCCTCGACGCTGACCCCCGGCAGAACGATCGCAAACTCGTCGCCACCGAGGCGGCCGAGCACGTCCTCGGGACGCAGGCAAAATTCCAGCCGGTGCCCGAAAGCCTTGAGCAACGCATCTCCGGCCTGGTGCCCGAAGCGGTCGTTGATACTCTTGAAATGGTTGAGGTCGAGATACAGGACGGCGCCCTGCGCTTCGTTGCGGATCCGCTGGCCGCCCTCGTTTTCGAACCCCCGCCTGTTCAGGACGCCGGTCAGGGGGTCGCGGAGCGCATCCGCTAACATCTTGTTCTCGGTACGCTTGCGTTGCGTGATGTCGATGAGCGTGACGGAGAAATCCTCGCCTACCGGTTCGCCGACAATACGCAGCCAGCCCTCCCCGTCAGCCGTCTCTATGGCTGCCTCGAAGCTGATCGTCGAGCGCTCCTCCGTATGCTCCTTGAAATGCGCGATGAGCCGCTCGGGTTCGAGCTGCTCGAGCTTGTCGAGCGGCATACCGACGAGCGTGCCCTGGCCGTCGCCGAGGAACTGCTCGGCGGCCCGGTTCGCGAATATGCAACGGAAGCGTATCCCGGCATCGTCGCGGCTGCGGGCGAACCGCAGGATGCCGTTGGACGAAGTCTCGATCAGCGTGCGAATCAGCTGTTCGCTATCGGCCAGCCGTGCCTGCGCCTTGCGCCGCTCGGTCACGTCGCGGCACACGACGACCATGCCGAGATTCTGACCACGCCGCCCGGTCAGCGGCCTGACGCTGAGCTCGTAGACCCTGTCGTTCTGCATGCGCAGCGTCTGCGTGAGATCCAGCTCCCTGGCCTGGGCGAGTACCTTGCGAGCCTCGCTGAAATCCTCCCAGAGATGCTGGCCGATCAGTTCTCTCTCGGGCGCGCCGAGAAACTCCTGCGCGCTCTTGTTCGCACAAACGATGCTCTGCGTGTTGTCGATGACGATAATCGGGTCGCGAACGTGATCGAAAAGGGTCTGGTAAGCAAACGGGCTGAACTCGTAGAAGCGCAGCGTCAGCGCCGCGTACACGAAGATCGGCAGCATCAGCACGAGCGTCACGGCCGTGAACGGAAAATCGATGGGGCCGATACCGAACACGGTGTTACCCATGCTGACGACAAACGGCAGGATGCCGCTGCCGATCAGCATCAGTACCGAGCGCCGGTGCGCAGCCGCGATGGACGGCAGGCGCACGGCCAGCCCGATCAACGAGTAAGCGATCAGCCCGTACATGAACGGCGCATGTACCTTGTTGAACCAGTAATGCTCGGTGACGTCGGTGAAATGCATGCCGGCGTCTGTCTGGTGCACGGCCCAGATCATATGGTGCATCGGGTTCGTCAGCGCCAGCACGGTCGTCGTGATCGGGATCACCGAGAGGATGACGACGAAGATCGCGCGCGGCGGGCCGACCGTGTACTCACGGTAGACGACGTAAAATGCGATCGGCAGGAACCCCGACGCGGCAAACGTCAGCACCCGGCCGATGCCGTAGACCACGGGTTCGGCGGTGCCATAGGAAAACGCGGTTCCCGCGACGAGCACGCCGATCAACGCCAGGAAGAACGCGATGATGTTGTTCGCGTATTGCGGCGACGAGCGCGCGACGCGAATGCCGAGCGCAATGTAGGCGATCGCGGCGACGGCGAACGCGGGGCGCAGGAAGGCGTCCAGGACTTCCAGCATCAGTGCGCCCCGGGCGCAGCTATGACAGCATAGATGATCATCCCGCAATGCTAGCGGGGACGCTTGCTACATAATGCGGCACAGGTCCCACTATGCAAATCGACCGGGCCCCCGGGTATCGGAGCGGCTGGACTAGAGCCCTTCGCTGGTGTCGTTGATGAGCGTGTCGACGACGGCCCTGAGGGCATCTTCCTCGCTTGCACCCGCCGCCCGCTCCAGTTCGAACTTCTTGAGCTGGCGGTGCGCGCTCGTGCCGCGCTGCAGGATGTGGTGCAGGGAATTGACTTCGTCGACACAGCCGAGGGCCTCGGCGTCATCGGCCACGAGGCTCAGCAACTCGTCGAGCAGTTGATCGAACGGCACGACGATGCCTTTGGCCAGGTCGACGAGACCCTCGTCGAAGCTGTAGCGCATCGCCCGCCAGCGATTCTCGCGAATCAGCATCGGCGTGTAGATGCGCCAGCGCTGGTTGTTGAGCCGCAACCGGTAGAGCATTCGCAGGATGCACACCAGCAGCGCCGTCAACGCGATCGTGTCGTCGAGTCGCGTGCAGACGTCCATGACCCGCGTCTCGAGCGTCGGGAATTTCGCACTCGGCCGCACGTCCCACCAGATTCGCGTAGCGTCCTTGATGAGCCCGGCGTCGGTCATGATCTGTACGTGCCGCTCGTATTCCGTGTAGCTCACAAAACGCTCGGGTATTCCCGTGCGCGGCAGCGTATCGAACACGGTCAGACGATAACTCTTGAGACCGGTGTCGTGCCCCTCCCAGAAAGGCGAGGAACAGGACAAGGCCAGCAGGTGCGGCAGAAAATAGGAGAGCTGGTTCATCAGGTCGATACGCAGCTCGTTGTCGTCGATACCGACGTGCACGTGCATGCCGCAGATCAGCAGACGCCGCGCCGCCGCCTGCATCTCGACGGTCAACTGATCGTAGCGTTCCTTGGGCGTGTGCTTCTGGTCTTTCCACTGGCTGAACGGATGGGTCGACGACGCGATGATTGCCAGTCCGTGCCGGTTGGCTACCGCGCGTATCGCGCTGCGCAGGCGCACCAGCTCGTCGCGCGCTTCCTGGACATTGCTGCAGACTTTGGTGCCGATCTCGACCTGGGAACGCAATAGCTCGGAGGTGACCTGGGAACCGCAGGCCTCCTCGCACTCCTTCATCAGGCTCTCGGGCGGATCGACGATAAGGGCCCGGGTCTCCCGGTCGACCAGCAGGTACTCTTCCTCGACGCCGATGGTGAATGCCGGTGCTGGTGCTGTCATCATTCCCCCTGCGCGGGCCGTAACGGGTGTACTAAGCCGTGATCCTGTCCTGGCTCAGCCCGATTCGTTCCGGAATCGCCTCAATTATTTTCTGAAGGACCGGGGCAACCTGATCGATACCCAGCTTGTGGTCAATAAGGTCTTGCCGCACTTCGATACCCACGTGCGGCAGCCCGGCCTCCTCGGCATGGTGGTCAATCGTGAAATCCTGCGGCGCCTTGCCCGAGTACGGCTCGTTGTCGCCCGTAACATATCCCGCCGCGCGGAAATCCTCGATAAAGATCTCGGCCGTGCGGCGATCCGTGTCCCAGAGAACGCCGATCTGTATCTCCCGGGCGCTGCCGTTGAGCACGGGCGTGAAGCTGTGAATGGAGACGAGCACGGGCGGCGGCCCGACGTTGCGCAGACGCTTGATCTGCTCCTCGATGGCGTTGTGATACGGCCAGTAAATCGCCCCGGCGCGCCGATCCCTCTCCGCCTGGCTGAGGTTGCGGTTACCCGGCACGAGTATGCCGTCGCCGTACTCGAGAAATGCGCCGGGATCCATGAGCTCACGGTTGCAGTCCACGACCAGGCGCGAGTACTTGGCAATCACCGCCGTAATTCCGACACGCATCGCCAGGTGCTCGGTCAGCGGACCGGCGCCGATGTCGATCGCGAGGTGGCAACGGCGTGCGAAGGGATCGAGACCGAGATCGCCCAGTGCTTTGGGAAAACGGCAGCTTGCGTGGTCGCAGACCAACAGCACCGGCGCCTCCGCCAGCGGATTGACCACGTAGAACGGTGACGGCTCATCCGCCGTCAGCAGAGGGGGGAGCGAGTTTGGGTCTGGGCCTTCGGACATCCAATACAGCTTGTCGTTATTTGCCGGCCAGTTTACCGGATAATTACGGCTGTGGGGCGGGCGGCGCGGAATGGATGGGACCGCGCCGACCCGGCGCCCGGCTCCTCAGCGCTGCTGCCAGCGGATCGTCGCCCGGAGCCCCGTGTCCTCGAGCTGCATGTTGACCCCGATCAGCGCCAGGGTCGGGAACAGCCCGAAGTCGCGGTCGCCCTCCTCGTACGGCGGCTGTACCGGGTACGAGGCCGAGCCGAACTCGGAGCTGACGAGGTGGCTGTCGCGCCACGACCACTGCCCGCGCCAGGGATGCAGCGGCCGGAAGCCGAATATCTCGAAGTGTCTTTGCAACGCGTCGTCCACCGTCTCGCTGACCCCCGTCAGCATCAACGGGTACAGGTACCCCATCCCGTCGACCGCGGCTGCCCGGTAGTTGGCGACGGTCTTCGTGTGCAGGGCCGGCAACTGATCCTGCATCTGGTCGAGGTTGACCTGCAGGCTCGCGCCATTCAGCGCAGTCTCGGCGACGCCGTCGATGTCGACCTGGGTCGACCACGGCAGATTGCTGATCATCAGGTAGCCGCCCTTGATCTCGACACGCAGGTGCACCTGGATGATGTCCTCGATGTTCAGCGTGTAGATCCAGGCCTCCCTGTCCTTGAGCTTGTGCAGTTCACTCTCGCCGCTGCCGTCCGTCTGCAGCGTGACGGCAGCGCTCAGGAATGCCCTGACGCGCTCGGGCTCGGTCAGCTCGATCATGACTGTCGACGGCTGCGTCGCGATCGACAACAGGAACGGCAGCAGGGAGTCGAACCCTTCCATGCGCAGCATCTCCCTGCTCAGGGCGCCCCAGATGTCACCGCTGCCGAGCGCCACGATAGGCGTCGAATCCCGCACCGCGAGGTGCACGGCAGAACCGATACTGTCGAAGATCTCCGGGTTGACCGACGTGTAGCGAACCAGCATGCCCGTCAGCATGCGCGAGAGCTCGATGCGCAGGTTGTCGGTCAGGTTCACGGACAGCATCAGGCTTGGCTTCGGCGTCAGCCTCGGCACGCTCAGTCGCTGACCGCTTTCGCTGCTGGCGAGCGCGTCCCGCACCTCGTCATAGAGGTCGCTGTCCAGGAGCGGCAGGATGAACGTCGTCAGCTCGGTGGAGCCGTCGCCGAGCTGATCGAGCCGCATCGCGATGGGGTCGAAAAACTGGCTCCAGTAGTTCGTGTAATCGCGGACGAAGCGACCGTAGGCGTCGCCCTCGCGCTGCGTCACGTCGAGAACCGGGTTGGCGCTGAGCGGTTGCATCCGGGCGATCGTCCCGTATTGCTCGGAACTGGCGACGAGCCGCGGGTCGATCTCGTAATCACGGCTGCTGAAGTATGTCGGCAGGTACCGATGGCGGACCAGCTGCTCCATGCTCGGGATGTGGCGGTTGCCGTCGAGCAGGTACAGCATGGCCGAGGACACCAGCATCTCCATCTCGGCGCGGGCCTGCATGCGCCGCAGCTGGGCGATCTTCACCTGCGGACTCACGAGCCGGCGGATGAACGCGTCCGAGAAGTAGACGTAGGCATCGGTCGTGGCCTCGATACCGAGCTGCAGCTGCATGTAGAGGAACTCGTCGCTGCGGCCGAGGCTGCCCGCGCCGGCAACGGTGTCGAGCGCGAGAATCCTGCGCAGCTCCCCGGCATTGCTGCTGATCAGCAACCTCTCACCGCGAATCGCCCAGAAGACCTGCTCGCCGCCCTCGAGATCGTAGGTGGCGTAGTCACTGCTGACGACGGCGCCGAAGCCGAGCAGTTCGAGCACGGCTTGCGTGACCTGGGCCGAGCGGAGCGTGGCAACGATCGAGATATCGGTGCCGTCCACTAGGAAGAGGTCCGGCAATACGATCGCGAGGTCGTCGATGGCCGCCAAAGCTTCGACGCGCGACAGGGTGTTCTCGGTCAGTCCGAGCCGGTCGAGGTAGCGCTGCCGGAGATCGTATTCGACGCTCTTGACGGCGAGCGCGGATTCGAAGCGCAGGAACTGGTCGGCACTGCCGGCAAAGACCCGTCGCAGCGCGTCGATATCGCGGAACCAGACGAATGCCCGATCGGCCGGCACGATCTCCGCGAGCGGCACCCGGCGCTGCGCCTGCCTGCTGTCCTCGAGCATCTCGTCGAACGGGTGCGAACGCACCCTGACCGACTCGACATCGTCGATGGAGACAGTCCGCGCGTCGTTCAGGCCCGTCACGGGGTTGTCGATGAGCTCGAGCTGCATGGTCTCGCGGATCGCGGCCGTGCCGCCCATGACATCGAAATAATCCGGGCTGTCGTCCTCGGCCCGGCGGCCCGACAGCTCGTCGCCCGAGGGCGCAACGCCATATAGCTCATCATGCCGGGCCAGCCAGTTGCGCAGCACCGGCGCGTCTGACTGCGACAGGAGGTTGCGCCAGGTCTCCATGCGCACCCGCGCAAAGCTGCGCACCTTGTCCGCGGCAGCGGCCTGGCTGTCGAGGCTGCCGAAACGCATGGCCTCGAGCAGCGCCGGGATCGTCTGCGTCTGTGGACCGATGCGGTCCAGCGCCACGACGGCGGCATCCCGCAGCTCTGTGTCGGTCTCCGCCAGTGTTCGGATCAGTTCCGGCACGGCCGACTCGGCTTCGGGACCGATCATGCCGAGCGCGGTGGCAGCCGCTGCACGCAGCGCGGCGCTGTTGCCGCGATCAGCCAGCACCGCGTTGAGAGGCTCGACTGCCTCGACGGCGAAACCACCCATCGCCCCCAGCCGCTCGGCCGCAGCCACGCGGCCGGTCTCCGGCCCGGCTTCGAGGACGTCAATCAGCTCGCCCACGTTACCGCCGAGCGCTGTCCGGCTGCGCGCCAGGATCAGCCCGGCCACGGCTGCGCGGTAGATCGCCGGGTTGCCCTCGGCCACTGCATTGGCCAGCGTACGGTTGACGGTCTCGTCGGTGGGCGCAATGTTGGCTATCGCCGTCAGGGCCGCCTCGCGCACCGCGACCGGTTCGCGCTGGTCGGTCGCGAGCGCGATCAGCTTGTCCGTGATCGACTGCGCCGCGCCGCCGATGCGTCCCAGCGCGTCGAGAGCGGCAATGCGGACGTCGGGCTGGTCGTCCTTCAGTGACGCCGCGAGCGCGGGGATGACGCGTCGGTCCGCGCCCCCGATCTGCGCCAGCGCCAGCGCCGCGTAACGCCGCTCCAGCAGCTGCCGGCCGTCGCCCTGCAGGCTACCGACCAGGCGCGGCACGGCGACCGGACCCATCTCGCCCAGCGTCTCGACGACGGCCTGCAGGAATACGGGGTCGCCCTTGCCGAGGGCGCGGATCAGGCTCGGCACGGCCTCCTCGCCGATGCCCGCCAGCGCCGCCGAGGCGGCGTCCCGCACCCTGGCCTCGTCGTCCTGCAGCGCCTGCACCAGGCGTGAACTCTGTCCCTCGGCGCGCGAGCCCAGCCGCCCCAGCGCCTCGGCCGCCGCAACCCTGACGCTCGCGTCGTCGTCGCCGAGCTGCGCGCCAAGTTCGCCGACGCTGTCGTCGGCGCGCCGACCCAGGCCACCGAGCGCCTCGGCCGCGGCCACCTGCACCCGCTGGTCGGGGTATTCCAGCAGTTCCGTCAGCTCATCCACGTGGCGGGACGCGCGCGAGCCCATCGCACCGACGGCCGTTGCCGCCGCGGCGATGACGCCCTCATCGATGTCGTCGAAGCACGCGACCAATGCCGGCAATGCGCGTGACGCTTTACTGCCCAGTACGCCCAGCGCGCTGGCAGCCGCCCGCCGGACGCGGGAAACGTCATCGCCGAGAGCGGCCACCAGTGCATCGACCACGGCGCGGTCCGCGGTCCCGGCCTCGCCAAGCTCGCGGGCAGCGTTCTCGCGTACCCGCCAGTCCCTGTCGCCGAGTGCCGCCACCGCCTGGGCGACCGCCGGGTCAACGGCCGCCTGCAGCGGCGGCGCATACGATGCGACAAACAGGACGATGAGCGCGGCGGCGGCTAATCGGCGCCCCGCGCGGCAGGACAGGCAGGTTCTCATGGCAGTCTCCCTTCGAATGCCAGCAAGTGTGCGCGCAGCAGCGTGCACCCGCCTGATTATTGGCTGATTTTCTCGTGATGGGTATAGGGGATTGGCGCGCTACGCCAGCTGCCGTGAGAAGCGGTGATCCGCCCAGGGCTCGAAGGAGGCGATCGAGGTGGGCTTCGCGATGTAGTAGCCCTGGGCAAACTCGATGCCGAGCGAACCGAGCTTCTCGAGTACCTTGCGGGTCTCGACACGCTCGGCGATGGTCTCGATGCCCATGGCGCGGCCTACCTCGGAAATGGCCTTGACCATGCTCTCGTCGACGCTGTCGTCGGCCACGTTGCTGATGAACTGGCCGTCGATCTTGAGGTAGTCCACCGGCAGGTTCTTCAGGTAGGTGAAGGACGACAGGCCGCTGCCGAAGTCGTCCAGCGAGAACTTGCAGCCGAGCTGTTTCAGCGTCTGCATGAAATGGATCACACGCGCCAGGTTCGAGATCGCGGCGGTCTCGGTGATCTCGAAGCAGATCGCCCCGGGCGGCAGCTGCTCTTTCTGCAGCTCCTCGATGATGTCGTTGAGGAAGCGATCCTCGCTCAGTGACGTCCCCGAGAGATTGATCGCGATCGTGTACCGGGCCTCCGCGTCGGCATCGCGGTCGGCGAGCTTCGACAGCGCCTCGCGAACCACCCAGCGGTCCAGCGTGGACATCAGGTTGTAGCGTTCCGCCGCCGGGATGAACTGGTCCGGACTCACGAGTTCACCGTTTTCATCGCGCATGCGCAGGAGCAATTCGTAGTGGCCGCGCTTGCCGTGATGCTCGCGGTCGATGCCGATGATCGGCTGGAAGTACAGCTCGAGGCGGTCTTCCTCGACGGCGCTGGTGATGCGGGAGACCCATTTCATCTCTTCGTGCCGCAGCGATGCGTCCGAGTCCCTGTACAGGTGAACCTGGTTGCGTCCCATATCCTTGGCCGAGTAGCACGCCACGTCCGCCGAACTCATCAGGCTTGCGACGTCGGCATTTTCGTTGCTCACCATGACCACGCCGATTGAGCAGCGGATCGTCGTGAACGAGTCCTGCCATTCAAAGCGATACCCCTCGATCGCGTCGCGGATCGACTCCGCCACCTCGAGAGCGCGCTTCTCGTTACAGCGCTCGAGCAGGATGCCGAACTCGTCGCCGCCCAGCCTCGCCAGCACGTCGGTGGAGCGGATCTTGGTGTGGACGATCTCAGAGAGCTGCTTCAGGAGCGCGTCGCCGGCCGCGTGGCCGAACGTGTCGTTGACGACCTTGAACTGGTCGAGGTCGAGGTAAAGCAGAGCATGGCAGATATCGGCATCGACGCGCAGCACGTCCAGCGCGCTGACGAGCCGGTTCTCAAACTCACGGCGGTTGATCAGGTTGGTCAGGACGTCGTGCGACGCCTGGTAGCTGAGCTGCCTGAACAGCCGCGTCTCCTTGCTGACGTCATGGAACACCATGACCGAGCCGATGATGTTGCCGATGCGATCGCGAATCGGCGCCGCCGAATCCTGGATCGCGACTTCGTCGCCGTTGCGCGTGATCAGGATGGCATTGTTGTCGAGCGTGATGACCCGGCCTTCCTTGAGGCAGCGCACGACCGGGTTCTCGATGGTCGCACGCGTGTGCTCGTTGATGATCGTCATGATCTCGGTGGCGGGCCGCCCCCGGGCGCTGCGCATATCCCAGCCGGTGAGATCCTGGGCGACGGGATTGATGTAATCGATATTGCCATCGGCATCGGTCGTGATGACGCCGTCGCCGATGGACTGCAGCGTGACCTCGGCGCGCTCCTTCTCCTCGAAGATGCGGGTCTCGGCATGCTTGCGTTCCGTGATGTCGGTAATCGTGCCCTCGTGAGCCACGATCTTGCCGTCGTCGTCGCAGACGGCCCGCGCGTTCTCGAGCACGACGATCTCTCGCCCGTCCTTGCGGCGCAGGCGGTACTCGAAGTTCTTGACGTAGCCCTGCGCCTCGAGGCGGGTGAATACGCGCTCGCGGTCGACCGGGTTGACGTACAGCATGGTCGTGCGGCCCGCCGCTTTGAGCTCTTCGGCGCTTTCGAAGCCGAGCATTTCGACCAGCGCCGGGTTGGCCGCGATGATGTCGCCGTCGCGGGACGCGATGTAGACGCCATCGACGACGTTCTCGAACAGGCCGCGGTAGCGCAGCTCCGAACTCCGCAGCCGATCCTCGTCGAGCTCGCGCTTGATGGCGATGCCGGCCAGGCGCGCGAGCCGGCCGAGCTTGTCGAGTTCGTCGGTGGACGGGCCACGTTCGGCGGACACGTAAATGTCCAGCGAGCCCAGCACATTGTCCGCCGCGCCGCGCAGCAGGAACGACCAGGCGGCGGCGACGCCGTGCTCGGCGGCCAGCTTGCGGTGCGGCTGCCACGACTTGCTGCGGGCGACGTTGCGCGCGAAGCGATCCTCGTCGTAGTGCACGGAAGAACCGCAGGTGATGCTCTCGGGCCCGACATCGACGCGGTCGAGAAACAGCTTGAACGGCTCGGGGAGGCTCGGCGCCTGCGCGACGCTCAGGCTGCTGCCGGATGCGTCCAGCTGCATGACGGCCGCGCGGAACTGCGGGTCGATCTTCTCCACGCAGCGGCAAATCGCCCGCAGCGTACGCTCGTAGGGCACGCTCGCCGCGATCATCTCGAGTATCTTGTTCTGCGCGTAGGCCAGCGATTCGTTGCGCTTGCGCTCACCGATGTCGGTGATCGAGGCGCGAATCAGGTACTTGTCGCCGTCGGGGATTCGGCTCAGCCGCACCTCGCAGGGAATCTCGTTGCCGTCGGAGTCCTGGTGCATCCATTCGAACGCGAGATGCTCGCCGTCGAGCGCCCGCTGCAGGTAGCCGCGGGCGACGCCGAACGACGAGGTCCCGTCCGGCTGTGTTTTGGGGCTGACCTGCTCAGGGCCGACCGCGAGCAGGCGCTTGCGGGACAGGTTGAACAGCCCGCAGGCCTGGTCGTTGGCATCGATGAACCGGCCCTGCTCGATGTCGTAGACGACAATGGCCTCGGGCGCATTCTCGATCAGGGCCCGGAAACGCTCCTCGTTTTCCCTGAGGGCATCCTGGGCCTTTTGCCTGCCCGTGACGTCGCGCACGCTGATCACGAAGATATGGCTGTCGCCGACCACGAGGCGGCTCGCGCTGATCTCGGCGACGAACTTTTCGCCGTTGGCCCTGCGCGCCTCGACCTGACCGTCCCCCACGCGGATCGCCGTGTTGTCGAGTTCGGACATGAACGGCGTGAGGAACGCCTCGAGCGACTGCCCCCCGGCATCGGGCAGCACGTGTTCCAGCTTGGAGCCCACCAGCTGGTCCCTGGTCAGGCCGAAATAGTGCGAGCAGACCCGGTTGCAGTTGCAGATGATGCCGCTCTCGCTGACCGAGAGCAGGCCCTCGCTCACGCTGTCGAAGATGGCCTCGAGCGGGGTCGTATTGGTCAGCGACTGGGTGATCGTCGCCTCCATCTTGTCGTAGTGCTGATCGATCAGCTGCAACAACTCGACGAAGTCGGTTCTCTCGATACCCGACGCCTCGGTGACCTGCTTGATCTTGTCGCGGATGTCCTTGTGCATCTGCCGGCCAACTCAATCCGTTGAAATCGCGAATTCGTTTCGCGCCGGATCGCCGACACGCGGTCCACCGGCAGCTTGGTAACTGTAGGCCGGCGCCATGCCGAGATCTGTGATGCAGATTCAGTTCTGGAAATTATTTTGGGAAATAATTCCCTATTTTAATCAGGAACTTATGACAAAAAGCTGATGTTCATTGGGATCTGGACAGGACGCCGGAATCGACCCGACATAAGTCAGCGCTCCCCCTGCATAACGCGGACCTGCTCGCCGTTCTCGTCGGTAATGACGGTGCCGTTCTGTTGCGGAACACGGGTGGCCGGGCCGCCGACCTGGATCGGGATCGCCGTAACGGTGGACAGGGTTCCCGTCTCCGTCTCGACCTCCGCCGCGACGATCAGGTAGAGGCGCCCTTCGCGTAACGGGATGACACGCACTTGCTGCAGGCTCGGCGACTCGTCGGTCCTGGCCGCCAGCGACACCTCGGCGGGCTGGGCCTCGGGAAACTGCATGGCCGTGGCATCGTTGATCCGGTAGCTGAGGGTGATTTCCTGCGGCCCCTGCACCGACCTGACCTCGAGGTCGATCGCGACGGGCTGACCGACGATCGGCGCGCCGACCATCCGGTAGCCGATCTGCACAGGCCCCATCGGCTTGACCGTGCGCGCGGCTTCGGGCGCAGGCTTGCCGTTGCTGCCGGCGGCGGCCGGGTCCGTGCCCGGCTCGCCACCGCAGGCGGCGAGCACGAGGCCCAGGAACAGTGCGGGAATTGAATGCTTCATAGTGCGTTGCCTGGGTTCGCCCGTCATGGAGTCGACCCCAATGATACGTCGAAACAGACGCGCGCCGGGAAACTGGCGGGGGTCAGCGGGTCGTCGAAGCGCCATTCCTCGACCCAGGCGACGTAGGTCTCGCCCGCCACTAGCGGCACGTCGGTCCGGAACGTCGGCTCGAAGCCCGGCGTATCCGAGCTGCCCGCGCCGACCAGCTCGGGCGCAGAGCCGCGGACGATGTAGATGTCCGGGTCCGAGTAATCGCGATCACCAGGGTCGGGCGTCGGGTTGATCGGCGTCGTCGTGACGACCCTGACCTCGTACTCGTCCGTGACCGGGACGCTGATGCGCAGGTAGCGGTCCTCGCCCGGATTATTGCCGTGCCGGGCGAGCCCGTCGAGGTAGTTGTCGACGCAGAAATTGATGGCCGGCTCGCCGGCCGTGTAATCGGTATAGAGCGGCAGTATCAGCGGCGAGATGTTGCCGGGCACGCCGGCGTCGTTGGTCTCGTTGCTGGCCCAAACGTCCAGTTCGGCGCCCGAGACGATGTCCTCGCGGTCCAGCTGCGCATCCAGGAAAGCCGCGTCGTCGGGCCCCAGCGAGGCCCGGAGCTCCGTCGCGAACGAGAAGATCGAGGTCCAGCCCTCGGTGACGATCTGCGGCCCGGTCATGACGCCGTAGATCGGCTGGAAGCCGATCGAGCGGTCGTCCGTGCCGTCGATATTGGTATCCCACAGGTCGTAGAGCAGCGTCGCCACGGAAATCTCGTTGAACCAGCCGGGCGTGCCGAGGTTGGCGGTTTCGGTGCTGAAACCGCCCCCCTCGCTCGTGCCGGGCACGCCCGTATCGCAGTAGACCGGGTTGTCGAGGACCATGCCCGCGAGCGCGTGGGCCCAGCCTTCGCCGAACGCGAGCGGCGCAACGAGTGCCTCGCCGAGGAAATGCGCGCCGCCCGCCGAATCCGAGCGCGAGAAATTGTCCTCGAAATAATGACCCCACTCGTGGACGACGATATGCCGGTCGAACTCGTCGGTGTCATCGTCGGCATCGCCCAGGATGAACAGGGAGTCGATGCTGCCGAAATACGAGGACGTGCCGATCTCCCCGGCCGTCAGGTCGAGGCTCGCGGAGCCGACGTTATTGACGCTCCAGAATACGTCGAGCGGCGCGAAATCCGCGTTCGGATCGGTCGCCCGGATGAACTGGATGGCCTGGTAGATCGCATCGAGGATCGCGAATGCCGCCGCAGCCCGGTCCCCGGAATAGGCCACGCCGTCCCAGCCGGAACTAACCGTGAAATTACG
>JBFFSI010000063.1:0-14377 GCA_041572475.1 Woeseiaceae bacterium | reverse complement strand
TGCCTATCGTGTCGTACCAGCGCCGCGTCGAGGCCTCCCCGGCGAAGTCGTGCAGGTAATTCCAGCCGCCGGCGGGATGCTGCGCGTCGATCAGCGCCGCCGCGACGTCGCCGGCCGCCTCGTAGTAGTAGGCGTCACCCGTCGCGTGAAAACAGTCGAGGAACAGGTGCCCGACGGTCGCCGTGCCAGGCGGCTGTATCCAGATCATCGTCGGGTAGGCCTCCATCTCCCCCCAGCGGCGAGAGAAGTCGGCCGTGTAGGTCCACACGTAGCCGCCGCGACAGGCGCAGCGCTCGCGCATGAACTCGGTCGCGTGTTTCATCGTGTCGGGAACACTGCGTGCCACCGGGTTGTCGCTACGCTCGCGACCGCGGCCGCAGGCGCCGAGCAAAGACAGCCCGAATGCACCCACTGAACCTTTAATTATGGCCCGTCGCTCGGAATTCACCATGATTACGACCAACGATACTTGGGTCAGGTTATCCGGCATCGCTCGGAAAGAAAACCCGGGACCGAAGATCGGTCCCGGGCTCACCTTCAGGATACCGAGGGGGCGGGTATCCTAGTTCGGCGACCACCGGAAGCCGAGAATGTACTCGGTTCCCGTGTGGTGATGCACGTACACCAGGTCGGCGATATCGAACAGCTGGTTCTCATACTCATCCGTGAGGTTCAGAACTTCGAGCGTCACGTCCATGGTGTCATTGAGCTTGTACGCCATGGCCACATCGACATTAGTCGTCCCGTCATAGCCGCGCTCGTCACGGCCCGCGCTGTTGGGAGCACGCGTCTGGTAAGCGTCGCGGGACGCCATCGACACCCTCGCACTGAATTTGTCGTCCTCGTAGTACAGCGTCGCGTTGAACGCATCCTCCGAGAAGCCGATGATTTCCTTCGTATCGACCCTCGTGAAGTTGCCGGTGAAGCCGAAGTTACCCCAGATGCCCGGGAGGAACGTGAACTGCTGCTGGTAAATGACTTCGAAGCCTTCGACCTTGGCGTTGCCGCCGTTCGTCCGTTGGGTGACCTCAACCTCGGGATCGCCTCCTGCGCTCAGCGCCACTTCGAGCGGGCTCGATGCCGGCGGGAAATCCAGCGGCAGCCCGGTCTGGCTGTACGGAACGATGATCGAGTCGCTCGTCAGGAAATACGAGTCGACGTCTTTGTCGAAAAAGCCAACCGACAGCAGTGCATCTTCAGCAAAGTACCATTCCAGCGACAGATCGAGATTGGTCGCACGATACGGGTCG
Organism: Woeseiaceae bacterium; assembly: GCA_041572475.1. Lineage (GTDB taxonomy): Bacteria > Pseudomonadota > Gammaproteobacteria > Steroidobacterales > Woeseiaceae > UBA1847. Next base: position 13,127 of record JBFFSI010000063.1, on the reverse strand, counting down.
AGGCCCGGGTTGCCCGCGTTGTAGGAGAAAGGAGGGCCTTCGAAGCTGTTGAGCGACCCGCCGGGCGTCAGGTTACCCAGGGTCGGCCGTGCCATGACCTCGGCGAGGCCCAGGCGAACCAGGAAATCCTCCGTCATGTCGAAGACGAGATTCATCGACGGCAGGGTATCCGTGTAATCCCGCTCGACGGTAACGGGCTCGCCGTTCACGAGACCTGTCGATGCCGTGGTCGTCTCCACGTAGCGCACGCCGATATCGCCGCGAACACCTACGTTGCCGAGGCTGCCCGAGAAGTCGAGCTGGACCCACCCGCCGATGTCCTCTTCCTTGACGGCCCGGATGTTCTGGTCGCGAGAGCCTTCTTCAAGGGGAATCGAGTAGATGCCGATCAGGCTTGCGGCAGCGGAGACGTTCGGGGAAATCCAGGACGTGTCATTGCCCGACGGCATGCCGAGCCCGGAGCCGAAACCGCTGACCATGGTCACGAGATCGGGCGTCAGCGGCACGCCCGGAATGTCCGGTTCTCCGTCACCGTCTAGATCGCATTCATAGAAAAAATTAACGTCTTCATTGTTGTCACAAATCCTCGACCCATACACGCTCTCGCGACGGAACTCGGTCGTATCGAACTCGAATTCCTTGTAGCTCAGCCCGCCGCTCACGGTCAGGTTGTTGCTGATATCGAACTCGAGGTGAGCCGCGAGGTTCGTGAACGTGTTCTCGACGAATTGCGGCCGATCGCGGAATTCGGTGAACGCAAATTGCGCCGGGTCGGCCACATCGAGCGACCCGAAATCGATCGCTGGCGTGCGATGGTTACCCCGGAAGTCGTACGTGTAGCCGACGACCTGGTCGATCGCGTCGTACAGGATCGTGGTCTGCTTCGGAACGTCCTGCTCCGAGTCCGTCGTTCCGGCCAGCGCAAAGAGCCTGAACCGGTCGCTGAAGTCGTGCGTCAGCGTCGCGGTAAGCTGCGAGAAATCGGTGCTGAGTTCGTCGAAGCGATGCTCGCTGCGAACGGGATGTGTTCCGTTGCCGACCGGGTCGATCGTGAACGTGCCCGAATCGACAATGTTGCGCGACGTATCGATCGTGTAGTTGCTGACGTCGATGTCTCCTTCCTGGCTGCGGAAGAACACCTCGAGGAATTCCTCGTCACGCTCGGCACTGAAATCGGAGAATAGGCCTTCGACAAGGATCTCGGTCTTATCCGACGGCCGGAACTGCAGGGCACCGGTGACGCCGATACGCTCCTGCGTGTGCGTCAGCCTGCCGTAACGGGGAATACGCGGGTGGTAGACCAGCGAGTTGGTGTCGATGGCCGCGCAACCCGGGTCCGCCGGATTGTCACCGCAGTCGACGCCATCGACCGAGCGGAAATTGCCGTCCTGCCAGCGAACCGTCGAGAATCCCTCTTCCAGGATCTCGCGGTCCGAGTACGCCAGCGAGAGCAACGCGCCGAAGGTCCCGGCATCGTTGCGGTGCGAGATCAGCCCCGCGAAGCGCGGGTTGAACTCGTCCGAGAGGTCGTTGTAGCCGCCCTGGATCGACGTTGCCAGCGTCAGGCCTTCGTCGTAATCGAAAGGCCGCGCGGTCCGCAGGTCGAGGGTTGCGCCGATTGCGCCTTCTTCCACGGACGCCGAGGCCGTCTTGCGGACGGTGATGCCCGTGAACAGCTCGGAGGCAAACGTGTTGAAGTCGAAATCGCGCCCACGGTTGGAGCCGCCGCTCGAGTCGGTGCCGCCGGAGGTGTTCTGCGCCTCCATGCCGTTGATGCGAATACGGTTGTAATCTCCGCCCAGGCCGCGAACAGTGATCTGGCGCCCTTCGCCATTCATCCGGTTGATCGACACGCCTGGGATGCGTTGAATCGACTCGGCGAGGTTAAGGTCCGGAAAGTCGGCGATATCCTCGGCGACGATCGCGTCGACCACACCGCTTTCATTCCGCTTCAGCGTCAGCGACTGCCTGAGGCTGCTGCGGAAACCTTTGACGACAATTTCTTCGACGGCCTCGTCATCGCCCGCGGTTTGCGCTTGAGCGGGAATAGCCAATCCGCAGCTCGCTATGGCTAAAACGAATAGTCGCGTCAGGAGTACTGGGATACCGCAAGACTGTCTTGAGAATTTCATGACACCTCCCCCGAGAAGTTGGGAAATCGTTTCGATTGTTCGTGCCACCTGATGGTGCATGGTTGCCATCGGTGGCAACATTTGGCAATGATGCACCCGGTTATCCGTGGTGTCAAGCCTCCGTCAGCCGGACGTGTGAAGTTGACAAATCACAGGATTAAAATGATTTAAAAACAGATAGTTATGGATCATTCGCGGCCCCTGACCCGGGCTCACTCTCCCCCGGCAGCTGCCAGTCTGCGTCTCGCAGCTGCGTCGATTTCGCGACGAACTCGCGCTTGAATTGCCATCGGTGTCATGATGGCGACCCGAAGTTCTCGGTCAGTCGATGAGCCCGAAGAAGCGCGGCAGGAACTCGCTCAGCTCCGGGACGTAGGTCACGACCATGAGGGCGAGGAACATGGCAAAGAACATCGGGATCATGGGCCGCACGATCTGGCTTATGCTGGTCTTCGCAATAGCACAGCCGACGAACAGGATGCTGCCGACGGGCGGCGTGCACAGGCCGATGCACAGGTTCAGGACCATCATGATGCCGAAGTGCAGCGGCGACATCCCCAGCTCCACCGCCACGGGCAGGAAGATCGGTGTGAATATCAGCACCGCCGGCGTCATGTCCATGAAGACGCCGACCATCAGCAGCACGAGGTTGATCAGCAACAGGATGACGATGGGGTTGTCGCTGAGGTTGACCAGCGCATCGGCCACGATCGTCGGGATGTTCTCGTAAGCGAGGATCCACGACATCGCCATCGACGTACCGATCAAAAACATGACGATCGCGGTCGTCTCTGCCGATTTCAGCAGCAGTTCCTTCAGGTCCGCCATGTTGATTTGCCTGTAGATGAACGTGGAGAGAACCCAGGCGTAAATAACGGCGATCGCGCCGGCCTCGGTCGCGGTGAAAATGCCGGCGATGATCCCGCCGATAACCAGCACGATCAGGAACAGGCTGGGAATGGCCGCCGCTGTGCAGCGGGCCAGGACGCCCAGCGGCACGCGCACGCCGGCCGGGAAATTGTGCCGTTTCGCGTACACCGCGCAGACGATCATGATCGCAATGCCGACCAGGATGCCCGGCAAATAGCCGGCGATAAACAGGGCTGCGATGGATACGCCGCCGCTCGCGACCGCGTAGACGATCAGGATGTTGCTGGGCGGAATCAGCATGCCGGTCGTCGCCGCCGTTGCCGTGACCGCCGCGTTGAAATTCTTGTCGTACCCGGCCTTGTTCATCTCCGGGATCATGAAACCGCCGATCGCCGACGTCGCGGCGACTGCCGACCCCGAGATGGCGCCGAACAGCATGCACGAGATGACGTTGACGAATGCAAGCCCACCGGGGACAGACCCGATCAGCGCCTTCGAGAAATCAATCAAGCGGCGGGCAATCCCTCCCCGGGCCATCAGCTGGCCGGACAGGATGAATAAGGGGATGGCCAATAGCGCGAAGCTGTTGATCCCGCCCGCCATGCGCTGCGCGATCGTCGTCACGGCGGGGCTGAAGTCCATCGTCGTCAGCATCGTGGCGAGGGTGGCGAGGCCCAGGCAGAAGGCGATGGGCACGCCCAGCGCGAACAGGACAACAAAGACGATGATCAGGGTGGCAATCGTCATGTCAGACCCCCGAATCCGCCTGGCCCTCGGCTTCCGCGATATCTTCGCCGGTTACCCCGGCGAGCGCGTACACGCAGATCAGCACACCCGCCAGGGGAATCACTGAATAGACAAACGCGATGGGCAGCCCCAGGACAGCCGAGTACTGCCGGAGCTCCCACGTCAGTCCGACGAGGCTGCCACCGCCGATGATCAGCACCGACACCGAGAACAGCACCACGACCAACATCGTGAACAGCTTCAGGATCTGCGCAGGCCGGCCCGTCAGTTTCTTCGGCAGGATATCGAGACCGAGGTGTACGCCGGTGCGAAACGCGTACGCGGCGCCAAGCAAACCGACCCAGATCATCACGAACCGGGCCACTTCCTCGGTCCATGAGGCCGGGGACGCCAACACGTAGCGCGATATCACCTGCCAGCTGACCGAGATGACGAGTGCCGCCATCAGCACGACGAGGGCGTTCTTCAGGATGACATCGAGAATCCGAATGAGTCTGTGCATGGCCTTACTCTACCGCTTCAATGGCCCGCAACAGGCGGCCGATTTCCGTGCCGGCGTATCTGGCTTTCATTTCCTCGACGGCGGCCATGAACGGCTGCTTGTCGGGGTAGGTCACCGTCACGCCAGCTTCACGCACGGCCGCCAGCGCTTCCTCGGTCGATTCCTGCCACAACCGCCGCTGGTAGACCACTGAGTCGTCCACCGCCTTTTGCAGCCATTCGCGCTGTTGTGCGGTGAGCGAATCCCAGATCCGGCTGCTCATCAGGAGCATATCCGGCACCGACGTATGCTCATTCAGGGCATAGTACTTGCAGACCTCGTAGTGCCCGGACAGGTAGAAACTCGGCGGATTGTTCTCGGCCCCGTCCACTACGCCCTGCTGCAACGCGGTGTACAGCTCGCCCCAGGAGATCGGGGTTGCACTGCCGCCGAGCGCGGCCACCATCTTGACTGCCGTCTGGCTCTTCATGACGCGTATTTTCAGGCCGTCGAGATCGGCCGGCGTTTCGACAGGATCGTCGACCATGTAGAAGCTCCGGCTGCCGGAGTCGTAGTAGCCCATGCCCCTGAGCCGCGCGACCTCGACCGACTCGAGCAGTTCCTTGCCGATCTCCGAGTCCAGGGCCTTGAAGTAATGCTCGCGGTCGCGGAAGACGTAGGGAATGCTGAAGACCTGCATGGCCGGCACGAACGCCTCCAGCGGCGCCGCAGAGACCTTGGTCATGGCTAGCGACCCGATCTGCACCAGTTCGACGGTGTCACGCTCGGCGCCGAGCTGGCCGCTGGGGTAAATGTCGATGCGCATCGTGCCGTTCGAGTAGTGATCCAGGCGCTCTGCCATGTACACCATGCCCTGATGCACCGAGTGGCCGGTGTCAAGGACGTGCGCGAGCTTCAGCACGACGGTGTCATCCTGCCGTGCGCAGGCCCCGAGCAGGCTCAGCGTGGTAAGCAGGAGCAGGGAGCGGAGCGTTTTTCTGGGCATCGGTGTCGTTCTTACTTGTTTTCCGAGTAGACTTTAGACGATAATGCCATCGGTGGCAATTAATAAGAGCCTGGAGTGCCACCGGTAAAAACCGAAGGCTTTCCAATGAGCAAATTCAGCATAAACCATCCGGATCGGTTATTCCCGGCCGATCCCACGCTACGCGGTATCGCGTCCGAACTGTACCAATCGGTCCGGGACCTGCCGATCGTCAGCCCACACGGGCACACCGATCCGGCCTGGTTCGCACTGGACGAGCAGTTCCCGGATGCCGTCGACCTGCTGATCAAACCCGACCACTACCTGCTCCGCATGATGTACAGCCAGGGCATGCGGATGGAGTCTTTCGGCATCGAACCCCGCAGCGGTAACGGCGCGGAAACCGACTCGCGCACGATCTGGCGCCGATTTGCGCAGAATTACCACCTGTTTGCAGGCACGCCCTCGCGCCTGTGGCTGGACCACGTTTTCAACGAGGTGTTCGGGCTGGACACCTTGCTGAGCGAGGCGACGGCCGACCGGTATTTCGATCACATCAACGAAGCCCTGCAGCGCCCGGAGTTCCGGCCGAGGGCACTGTTCGACCGCTTCAACATCGAGGTCCTGGCGACAACGGAGTCGCCTCTCGATTCCCTCGAACATCATAGGACGATCCGTGACAGCGACTGGAACGGCAGGGTCATCACGACCTACCGCCCCGACCCGGTGGTGGACCCGGAATTCGAAGACTTTGCCGGCAACATCGAGCGCTTCGGCGAGGTCACGGGCGAGGATGTGTCCAGCTTTGCCGGCTACCTCGCCGCGCATCGCGCGCAGCGGCTCGTCTTCCGGGACATGGGGGCGACGGCGACCGATCACGGCCACCCATCGGCGGTCACGGCCGATCTCGACCCGTCAACCTGCGAGGCGCTGTACAGCAAGGCCCTGGCAGGCACCTGCGAACCCGCGGAGGCAGAGATCTTCCGGGGCCAGATGCTGACCGAGATGGCCAAAATGAGCCTGGATGACGGCATGGTCATGCAAATACATCCCGGCAGCTTCCGGAACCACAACCCTCTATTGTTCGAGCGCTTCGGGCGCGACAGGGGCGCGGACATCCCCCAGCGCACCGATTACGTGAACGCCCTGAAGCCGCTGCTGGACCGGGTCGGCAACGAGCCGGACCTCACCGTCATCCTTTTCACGCTGGATGAAACGAGCTACAGCCGCGAACTGGCGCCGCTGGCCGGCCATTACCCGTGCCTGCGCCTCGGCCCGGCATGGTGGTTTCACGACAGCGCGCAGGGTATGCGGCGGTTCCGCGAACAAACGACCGAGACCGCAGGCTTCTACAACACGGTCGGTTTCAACGACGATACCCGGGCGTTCCTGTCAATCCCGGCGCGCCACGACGTGGCGAGGCGCGTGGACTGCGCCTTCCTGGCGACGCTGGTCGCCGAACACCAGATCAGCGAAACCGAGGCCGAAAAAATCGCCGGGGAACTGGCTTACGGCCTGGTCAAGCAAGCCTATCGCTTATAGACATCGGAAGGATTCATGACAATACGAATACTGCTGAGTACGACGTCCTACCAGGACACGCCCGGCTCGCACCACGACCTGCTCGAATCCCAGGGTTGGGATATCGTGCGGGTCCGCGGCCCGCTTAACGAGGAACAGATGCTCGAAATCGCCGGCGACTTCGACGGCTTCCTCTGCGGCGACGACGCGATCACGCCGGCGGTCATCGACAAGTCCCTGCCACGCCTGAAATGGATCTCCAAGTACGGCATCGGCCTCGACAAGATCGCCAAGGACTACGTCACCTCCAAGGGCATCCCGATCGGCTATACGCCTGGCGTCAACCACACGACGGTCGCGGAGCATACTTTCTGCCTCATGATCGGCCTGACCAAGAAGATCTTCGAAGCCTATTCCCATACCCAGAAGGGAGAATGGCAACGGCCCACCGGTCACGAGATCATGGGCAAACGCCTCGGCATCGTGGGCATGGGCCGAATCGGCAAGGCCATCATCGAGCGTGCCAGTGCCTTCGACATGGAGAGCCAGGCGTTCGACATCTACTGGGACGACGAGTTTGCCGCTGCTCATTCCGTGCACCAGTGCAAGGATGTCGATGAACTCTTCGCCACCAGCGACGTCATCTCGCTGAACTGTTTCCTCGACGAGAGCACCACCAACCTCGTGAACGCGCAATCGATCGCCGGCATGAAGGACGGCGTCGTCATCATCAACTGCGCCCGGGGAGAGATCGTCAACACCGCTGACATCGCCGAGGCATTGCGCTCCGGCAAAGTCGGCGGCTACGGCGCCGATGTGCTCGACATCGAACCGCCGCCGGCCGACCACCCGCTGTTCTCGACCCCGAACACGGCCATCACGACGCACATCGGCTCGCGCACCTACGAATCGGTCGTGCGCCAGGCCACCAAGGCCACGCAGAACCTGATCAACTTCGTCAACGGCGAGCCGCCGGTGGCCCAGGCCAACGTTATCCCGGAATAGACCATGAGCGAGACCTGGTTCGTCGTAGACCCCACCGAGCACCACGCGCTGGTCGAGGCCGCCTACCGTCATCGCGGTTACACCGCGGACGAGGCCGAGGCCGCGGCGCGCTTCTGCGACATGGCGTCGACTTACGGCATCCGCACGCACAACGCCATCAAGGCGCTGCACCTCGATCACCTGTTCGGCAGCGGTTCCGGCGGCTGCGTCCCCGGGGCGGATGTCGACGTGCGCCCTTCCCGCTTCAAGGCGGCCGAGATCTGGGATGCGCGGCACAAGCTCGGCCAGCCGGTGGCGTTCGAGGCCATGCAGCGCTGTATGGACCTCGCCGACGAGTACGGTATCGGCCAGGTCGCCGTGGATAACTGCTTCCACTACCTGTGGGGTGGCGGCTACGTCATGGACGCAGCGCTGAAGGGCTACATCGCCTACACCAACTGCACGTCGGCGCTGGCCGAGGTCGTGCCGTTCGGTGGCAAGTTCCCGACGCTGGGCACCAATCCGCACAGCTGGGCCTTCCCGACCCAGGACGCGATCGGCTTCCCGGTGGTCATCGACTGGGCGACGTCGATGGTTGCAATGGGCCGCGTGCAGCAGTTCAAGCGCGAAGGCAAGACCCTGCCCGAGGGCGCCGCCGTGGACAAGGACGGCGTGCCGACGACCGACCCGGACGAGGCAGCCTATCTGCTGCCCTTCGGTGCGCACAAAGGATACGGCCTGATGTTGATCGACGAATTGATAGCCGCGTTCATCGGCGGCTCGCTGCCGACCCTTCGCGGGCGGCCCGTGCCCGACGGCGAGAAATCCTCGGCCAACTTCTACTTCCAGGTCATCCATCCCGAGACGCTGGACGCCGGGCTGTTTGCCGGGGACCGCTCGCAGATGGAGAACGTGAAAACCGTGATGGACGACATCATGGGGCATGGCAACGAAGCCGCCATCTGGCCGGGGCAGCTCGAGGCCGAGGCTGCTGCCTTGTCCAGGAAGGCCGGCGGCCTGCTGTTCACGGCGGCCGAGATCGCGTCGTTCGTCCAGATCGCCGCGGAATGCGGGCACCCCGCATGGGATATCGACTCGCTGGAAAGGTTCGTAGCTTAGGGAGACCGCATGCCATACCTTGATTCACTGTTTTCACTGCAGGGCAAGACCGCCGTCGTGATCGGCGGCACCGGCGAACTCTGCGGCACCATGGCGGTGGCCATGGCCGGCGCCGGCGCAGAAATCGCGCTGGTCGGCCGAAACGAAGAGAAAGCCGCGGCGAGGTTGCGAGAGATCGAGGCCGCGGGCGGCACGGGTTATTTCGTTGCCACCGATGTGGCCTCACGGGAAGGCCTCGAGGGTCTGCTTGCCGAGGTCGTCGAGAAGTCGGGGAAATGCGAGATCCTGGTCAACGGCGCCGGCGTGAATGCGCCGACACCGTTCCTCGAGATCGCCGAAGAAGAGTACGACCGCATCTTCGAGGTAAACACGAAGGCCGTCTTTACGGCCTGCCAGGTCTTCGGCAGGTATTTCCTCGATAAAGGTATCAGCGCCTCGATCATCAACGTCGGTTCGATGTCGGGCGTGCTGCCGCTGTCACGGGTATTCACCTACTCGATGAGCAAGGCGGCCGTGCACAACCTGTCGAAGAACCTCGCCCGCGAATGGGGCACGCAGAATATTCGCGTCAATACGCTGGTGCCGGGGTTCTTCCCCGCCGAGCAAAACCGCAAGGTGCTGACCCCGGACCGGGTAGACCAGATCATGGGGCACACTCCGATGAAACGGTTCGGCGAGGCATACGAACTCTGCGGTGCCACGCTGCTGCTTGCGTCCGATGCCGGCTCGTTCATCACCGGCGCGGAACTCATTGTAGACGGCGGCTACGCCGCGATGACTATCTAGAGGCAGAATGAAACTCGAGAAATACAGCTTCGGCATGGGCGATCGTTTCCTGCACCAGGGCCGCGCACAGCTGCAGGCCGTTATCAATGCCCGGAACGCGGGCGTTGCCATCACGCCCGTCTGGAACAAGTCCGATCGCGAACACATAATCGTCGGCACGGAGCCGCTCAGCCTGCGCGAGGAGGCCGACGCGGCGATCGCTGCCCTGGAATGGGACGGCCCGTACCGGGTCGACGCCGACCACATCAACATGCAGACCGTGGACCGCTTTATCAATTGCAGCGACTTCTTTACCCTCGACGTCGGCGACGCGATCGGCGAGCGCGCCTCGGACGAGGACATCACCGCCTTCGTGGACCAGCACAGCCGGTATATCGGCGAGCTGGAGATACCCGGCGCCGGCAGCTTCGATGTAACCCGCGAACTGATCGAGGGCGTGGCCGCGACTTTCCTCGAGGCCGTCCAGACAGCCGGCGCAATTTATCGCCACATCGTGGACAGGCGCGGTTCCGAGTTCATTGCCGAAGTCTCCATGGACGAGACCGAGCACCCGCAGACGCCGCTCGAGATGTTCTTCATCCTGGCGATGATTGCCGGTGAGGGCATCCCCGCGCAGACGGTCGCGCCCAAGTTCACGGGCCGCTTCAACAAGGGCGTCGACTACGTCGGCGACGTGGCGCAGTTCGAGAAGGAATTCAATGACGACCTCGCCGCGATCGCGTTCGCAATCGCCGAATTCGGCTTACCCGACAACCTGAAGCTCAGCGTGCACTCCGGCTCCGACAAGTTCTCGATCTATGCCCCGATCAGCGCCGCCCTGCGCCGCACCGGTGCGGGCATACACATCAAGACCGCCGGCACCACCTGGCTGGAGGAACTCATCGGGCTGGCCGAGGGCGGCGGCGAGGGCCTCGCGCTCGCGAAGGAAGTCTACGCGCAGGCTCTGGATAACATGGACGCGCTGTGCAAGCCGTACGCGACCGTGATCGACATCGACGCCAGCCGGTTGCCTCCGGCTGGCGAAGTCAATGACTGGGGCTCGGACCAGTACGCCGCCGCGCTGCGCCACGACCCGTCGAACCCGGCCTATAACCTGCACCTGCGCCAGTTGCTGCATGTTGGCTACAAGGTGGCCGCACAAATGGGCGAGCGTTATTACGGGGCGTTGCGCGAGTTCGAAGCGGACGTATCACGCAACGTCACCGAAAACCTTTGGGAGCGGCACATCAAGCCGCTGTTCCTCAACTGAATAACGATTATTGGAAAGCACTATGGATATCAAACCGGCCGAAACCTGCGACTACGACATCCTCTCGCTGGGCGAGATCATGCTGCGGCTCGACCCGGGCGACGGCCGGGTGCGAACCGCCCGCGGCTTCCGCTGCTGGGAAGGCGGCGGCGAATACAACGTGGCCCGCGGCATGCGCAAGTGCTTCGGCCTGCGCGCGGCGGTGGTCACGGCCTTCGTCGACAACGAGGTCGGGCACCTGCTCGAAGATTTCGTCATGCAGGGCGGCGTGGACACCAACCACATCAAGTGGTACCCGCACGACGGACTCGGCCGCACGATTCGTAACGGCCTCAACTTCACCGAGCGCGGCTTCGGCGTGCGCGGCGCCGTGGGTTGCGTGGACCGCGGCAACACGGCCGCCAGCAAGCTCGCGGCCGGCGACATCGACTGGGAGCACCTGTTCGGGCAGCACGGCGTGCGCTGGTTCCATACCGGCGGTATTTTCGCGGCCCTGTCTGCAACGGCGCCGGATGTCATCATCGAGGCGCTCAAATGTGCCAAGAAGCACGGCACGATGACCTCCTACGATCTCAATTACCGGCCTTCGCTGTGGCAGGAGTTCGGCGGACTGGACCGCTGTCGCGAGGTCAACCGCGAAGTCGCGAAGTACGTCGACGTCATGATCGGCAACGAGGAGGACTTCACGGCCTGCCTCGGCCTGCACGTCGAGGGTCTCGACGAGGAACTGAAAGAACTGCCGCTCGAGGGCTACAAGAAGATGATCGAGCAGGCCACGGAGGAGTTCCCGAACTTCCAGGCGATCGCCACCACGCTGCGCAGCGTCAAGACGGCCTCGGTCAACGATTGGGGCGCCATCTGCTGGATGGACGGCGAACTGCACGAAGCCATCCACCGGCCCGACCTGGCCATCTTCGACCGTGTCGGCGGCGGCGACAGCTTCGCGTCCGGCCTGATCTACGGCCTGATGACCACCGGCGATGCCGGGATCGCCGTCAACTACGGCGCCGCGCACGGCGCGCTGGCCATGACCACGCCGGGCGACACGACCATGGCCACCAAGGCCGAGGTCGAGGCGCTGATGAAGGGCAAGTCGGCCCGAGTGAAACGTTAAGGGAATTCAATAATGTCCAAAGCAGACATCGGCCTGATCGGCCTCGCCGTCATGGGCGAGAACCTCGTCCTGAACATGGAAAGTCACGGCTTCACGGTTGCGGTCTACAACCGCACGACCAGCAAGGTCGACGATTTCGTCAACGGCCGCGGCGCCGGTAAGTCCATCATCGGCACGCACTCGATCGAAGAACTATGCGCCAACCTGGCCTCCCCCCGCCGGGTCATGATCATGGTAAAGGCCGGCGCCGCGGTCGATCGCGTCATCGACTCGTTGCTGCCCTACCTCGACGAGGGCGACATCGTCATCGACGGCGGCAACAGCCACTTCCCGGACAGTATCCGCAGGACGAAGGAACTGGAGGAGAAGGGCCTGCTATTCATCGGCACGGGCGTCTCCGGCGGCGAGGAAGGCGCCCTGCTCGGCCCCAGCATCATGCCGGGCGGTAACCCGGCGGCCTGGCCACACGTCAAGCCCATCTTCCAGGCCATTGCGGCCAAGACGGACGAGGGCGAGCCCTGCTGCGACTGGGTGGGCCGCGGCGGCGCCGGCCATTTCGTCAAGATGGTTCACAACGGCATCGAGTACGGCGACATGCAGATGATCTGCGAGACCTACCAGATGATGAAGGAAGGCCTCGGCATGTCGAACGATGAGATGCATGCGGCCTTTGCGCGCTGGAACGAGGGCGTGCTCGACAGTTATCTCATCGAAATCACCCGCGACATCCTCGGCTACCGCGACGAGAATGGCGAGGCGACGCTGGACTACATCCTCGACACGGCCGGTCAGAAGGGGACCGGCAAGTGGACCGGTATCGCAGCGCTCAACGCCGGCCAGCCATTGACGGCGATCGGCGAAGCCGTGTTCGCGCGCTGCCTGTCCGCCCTCAAGGACGAACGCTTGTCGGCCTCCGCGGTCCTGACGGGGCCCGATGAGGCTTTCGACGGCGATCGCGATGCCATGGTCGATGACCTCGAGCAGGCGCTGTATGCGTCCAAGATCGTCTCGTACGCCCAGGGTTACCAACTGATGCGCGCAGTGTCCGAGGAGGAAGACTGGGATCTCGATTACGGCGCCGTGGCGCTGATGTGGCGCGAAGGCTGCATCATCCGCTCGCGCTTCCTCGGCAATATCCG
>JBFFSI010000062.1:0-14397 GCA_041572475.1 Woeseiaceae bacterium | reverse complement strand
GCGAGCAGCCCAGGTGACGTTCATCACCCGCTTGATGCTGCGCGGGTCTTCCATCATGAAGGTGATGCACTGGCGCTGGATGGATTCGTATTCCTCGTCGACACGCTCGTCCTCGCGAACGACCTCGAAGGCCTCCTCCACATCGAGCCTGGCGAACGCATTCATCGCGTCGCGCAACATGTGCAGCACGTGGTTGCCGAGCGTCTTCAGCTCCCGGTAGGAATCGGCAGGACGATCCATGCCGGCAAGCTTCGAGGCAAGGAAACCGATCTTCTCGGCTTCGTCGCCGATACGCTCGAGATCCGTGATTGTCTTGATGATGGCGACGATCAGGCGCAGGTCGCCGGCCGCCGGCGCTCGCGTCGCGAGTATCCGGCTGCATTCCTCATCGATGCCCACCTCGATGTCGTTGACCTTGTAATCGTCATTGGCCACCTGCAGCCCGAGCTCGCTGTCGCCGCTGACAATTGCGGCGATCGCGCGAGACAGCTGCGCCTCGACGAGGCCGCCCATGCTCAGGACGGAGTTGCGAAGGTCCCCGATGTCCTTGTTGAAACGTCGGGATATATGGTCTGAGAACTCTGATGCCCGCATGTCTCGGCCCGTTTGCATCGCCAGTATGTTGTCATGTCACTTGAAACTGAACTGAACGTCAAGCTGAAGACGATCGAAGTCATGCTCGGTACCCTGGAAACGATCGATGTCGTTCACGAAGTAGGTACCCGCGAGCTTGATCGCCGGAGACACCGCGTAGGCCGCTTGCAGAATATGGCCTGACGCGTCGGTGCCACCACCGCCGAAGTCCGAATCACTGAAAGTTCCGACGACAGCATCTGCCTCGACATCCTGGTAGGTCCAGCTCGCTTCCCACTGGCCCTTGGCCCTGGCCGCACCGAACTTGGCGCCAAAGGCGTAGCCGGTGTCCTCCTCGTCGACCTCACCGTTCCTGACCCACTGCACATACACCGACAGCGGCAGATCACCCAGCTTCGTGTCGAACTGCGCGAATACTTCCGTGTTCTTGTACTCGTAGAGATAATTGCCGTCTATATCGACGGAGTTTCCTTTCGCACTGCCGTCGTAGAAAGGTTCATTACCGATCGTATTCGAGTACGCGAAATAACCGGCGCCGGCGGTCAGGCTGGCATTGTCACCGATCGCGAACTTGCCGCCGAGCTGCAGCGCCGTCAGCATCGAGTCGCTGCTGGACGACCTTTCCTCCACCGAAAATATTGCGCCGTTAGCGAAGAATGCCCCCTGGCTGAACTGAAGGGCAATGCCCTCCGGGTTCAGGTCGCTGTCCCAGACGAGCGCCGCACCGCCGGCCCGGTACAGCGGGTTTTTCATCTTGCCGCCATAGAGCGTCAGGCTCTCGGTCGCGGTCCATTCGACGTAAGCGAGATCGAAGCCGATGTCGTCGCCATCGAACCCGCCATCAAAGGTCACGTTCCTCGACACGGGGTTGTCGGCGCCGGATGCGATCTCCGCAATGACCTTGACGTTATCGCTAACGTCCGCGGTGACCGCGAGCCGGGCACGATACCGCGTCCTGTTGCGCTCTTCCTCGCCCTCTTCGTCGATGCTCTCGTAACGGAGCCGCAGATCGCCCTTGATCGCCATGCGATCCGCCCAGGTCGCCTCGTCGTCTGCCAGGGCAGTCGTTTGAAGTGCGATGCAAAGGGGCGCGCAGAACAACGCGACGAAATATTTTTTCATGGTCGAAAATCCAGTGTTACGAGAATCTCAGCGGCACGTTACCGGCGATCTGTGGCACTTGCATGACACTTATGTTGCACTTTCATGACAAAGCCTTGAGCGTGGTAAGAATCTGAAAACAGGAAAAATTCAGGATTTGGCAGCGCCGGGATGCGCGACCGGCAAGCCGATCACCAGGCGTTCGCGTGGAAAATGGCAGCGGAACTCGCTGCCCTCGCCGACCTTGCTCGTCACCTGCAGTTCCGCGTCGTGCCGGTGCAACGCATGCTTGACGATCGCGAGACCGAGACCGACGCCGCCGTCTGTTCGCGCCCGGCCCCGATCGACGCGGAAAAAGCGTTCCGTCAACCGCGGAATGTCCTTTTCGGCGATGCCCCCGCCCGTGTCACTGACGACCAGGTCCGCACCGTTCTTGCTGGAGCGCCAGCTGAGCCGCACCTCGCCATCGGGCGGGGTATGCCGAACGGCATTCGAGAGCAGGTTCGTGATGACCGACTCGATCTCCGCCCGGTCGCCACGAAGTTGCGCCGGAGACTCGGTGTCGAGCACGATGGTAGGCACGCCGGGGCGGCCGCCAAAGGCGCCCTGCGCGGACTCCAGCAGGCCGGCAACGTCCACGGTGACGTCGGCCGACGCGCTTCCGCCCCGCTCCAGCCTCGACAACTCGAGCAGCTCGCTGACGATCTGCGTCATTCGGCGACTCTGCTCCTGCATCTGCCGGACCGGCTCGGCCCAATCCTCAGGCACGTGCTGATCCTCCGCCATGCTGTCAAGGTAACCGGCGATGACGGTCAGCGGCGAGCGCAGCTCATGTGACGCATTGGCGACGAAATCCCGGCGCATCTTGTTGAGCACCATGCGCTCGGTGACGTTTCGCAACAGCAGCAATTTCTGGTTTGGGCCATAGGCCACGACCCGGCAATTCAGCCACGCGCCATCGCTGACCGGGGACTCGATATCGACCGAAATGGCGTTATCCTCGGCGTGCAGTAAACGGGTCAGAGCAGGATCCCGCAGGATGTTGTCGACACGCTGACCGCGATCCTTCTTGCGCTTCAACCCGGCAAGGCCTTTCGCGGCACGGTTGGCGATGATGATTTCGTTCGCGTCGTTCAGGATCACCGCGCCGTCAGGCATCGCATTCGTGGATTTGCGGATCTCCTTCAGAAGGCGCGCGTAGTCGCGCTTGTAGCGGTTGCCCCGTTCACGCTCGTACCGGAATCGCGAGTAGATCTGCTGCCAGATCCCATCGCCGGTCCGGAATCGATCGAAATTCCCCGTGTGCAACGAGCGTTCGAATGCGAGGAGCTGCCGCACCTGCCAGACCAGCGCAACGAGGACCGCCGCCATCAGCCCGGAGACGGGACGAGCGTAGATCCAACCGACCAGAGCGCCGGCGCCCAGCAGCAGCATCAGCCCTACAAAGAATTTTCGCGTCGTTCCCGGCATCCGTCGGGCTCACTCAGCATTCCGCGTCGAGAAGCGATAACCGGCCCCGCGCACCGTCTGGATGTAACTGTCCGCCTGCTCGGCTGCCAGCGCCTTGCGCAGTCGCCGCACGTGAACATCGACCGTGCGTTCCTCGACATAAACCGTGGCGCCCCAGACCCGATCCAGCAGCTGAGTGCGGCTGTAAACACGATCCGGGTGGGTAATCAGGAACTTGAGCAAGCGGAATTCGGTCGGTCCGAGCCTGATCTCCTTGCCATTCGCGGTAACCCGGTGACCCGAGACATCGAGTTCGAGCACGCCTGCCGCAACAGCCTCATTGTTGCCGGGGCTGGAGCGACGCAGCACGGCCTCGATGCGCGCGATCAGTTCCCGGGGCGAGAACGGCTTGGTCACGTAGTCATCGGCGCCCCCTTCCAATCCCGCAACCTTGTCATATTCGTCCGCGCGTGCCGTCAGCATGATGACGGCGAGATCATCGTTCTCCGTGTCACGCTTGAGCATGCGCGTCAGCTCGAGTCCGCTCATGTCCGGCAGCATCCAGTCGATAAGCGCCAGGTCCGGGCGCTCGTCGACCAGTAACTCGCGCGCCACCCGGCAATCCGGCGCTTCGAGAATCTCGAAGCCGGCACGCGACAGGTGGAAGGCGATCATTTCGCGGATCGGCGCTTCGTCCTCGACAATCAATATCTTGTTGCCTGCCATGGTGGGTTCCGGGTTGCGGCGCCGTCGGCGATGCCGGCATTACAGCAGCGCTATATTACAGTTCTGTTAAGAACGGTTGGCGGGTTTTTCCGCGACTTTCTGTCGCAGGTATGCCGGAACGATCTCTTTCGGATCAACGCCTTGCCCGGCGATATCGGCATCGGTCACGAGATCGAGCAGGTACCTCGCCCGCGGGTGCCAGACCTCGCTGAGGCCGGCAAACCGCTGCTCATTGACGGCGAGCAGATCCGGGTAGCGCTGCCAGCCGAAGCCTGCCGCCACCCGCTGCGCAGCCGTCGCCGCGTCCGCCTCCTCGATCGGGCCCTGGTCGTGGAGCCGTTCGTCGAAGAGTGGCGCCGGCACCGCGCCGTCGCCGCGCCCGAAGGCCCCGAGGTACACCTCGCCCATCCGGGCGTCCTGGGCGACCAACACCTCGCCGGCGTCGCCGGTCGCAAAGACCTCGGCGGCAACCGCCGCCAGCGACGAGACGGGCAGCACCTTGAGCCCGGCCCCGAACGCGAGACCCTGGGCGACGGCGGCCGCGATGCGCATGCCGATAAAAGACCCCGGCCCATTGCCGAGAACAATACCGTCGAGCTCCCCGAGAGAGATGCCGCCCTCGGCCAACAGTTCGCGCACCATCGGCAGCAGTATCCGCGTGTGTTCGCGCGGCCGCTCCTCGTGACGTTCGACGATCGTCTCGCCGAGTTGCAGCGCCGCGGAACAGGCCACCGAGGATGTATCGAGCGCCAGGAGCTTCATGCGACGGCCCCCCGCTGCTCGTGGGACCCGAGGAAACGCGCGACGACAGCCGGGTCCGACGTCGAGGGCATCGGCTCGAGCGCCCGCAGAAACGTCGTCCCGTAGCCCTTGGACGTGACGCGCGGGTCGCCGAGCACCACCACACCGAAATCCGCCTCGTCGCGCAACAGGCGCCCGGCACCCTGCTTCAGCGCAAGCACGGCTTGCGGCACCTGGTGCTCGGTGAAGCCGTTACCTCCCTGCCGGCGTATGAACTCGAGCCGCGCCATCATGAGCGGGTCGGCGGGCGAACCGAAAGGCAACTTGTCGATCGCCACTACCGTCAGCGCAGTACCGCGGACGTCTACACCTTCCCAGAAGCTGCCCGTGCCGAGCAGGACGGCATTACCGGCATCGCGGAAGCGCCGCAACAGGTCGTCGCGAGGCGCGCTGCCCTGGACCAGCAGCTGCCTGCGCTTCAAGCGCTGCCGGTTGGTGCCGCACCAGTCCCTGGCCGCGTTGAGTGCCCTGTGGCTAGTGAACAGGCAAAAAACGCCCCCTGACGTGGCCTCGATCACGGGCGCAACCGCCTCCATGAAGGCTTCGGTGTGCCGGCTGTCGGCAGGCTGCGGCAGCCCTTCGGGCAGGTAGACGAGCCCTGCTTCCTCGATAGGGTAAGGACTCGGAAACGTCAGCCCGCGCACATCGCGCAAGCCCATGCGCGAGGTGAAGTGCGAGAAATCCTCGCCTACCGCGAGAGTCGCCGACGTGAAAATCCACGCCTGGTGGCCGTGTCCAAACAGCCCCGCGAGAGTACCGGAAACATCCAGCGGCGTGAGGTTGATACGCAGACTTCGCGGATTGATTTCCAGCCAGCGCAAGCCGTCCCAGGAATCCTCACCGGCCAGCAAGGCCAGCCGCTCGGCGATCGCGGACAGCTGCTCGTGGAGCTTCTCCAGCTCGATGCCCGTGTCGGCGAATTCGGCCAGCGCCGTATTGAGCTCGCCAATCGCCAGTCGCAGCTCATCCAGCGGTGCCCGCAGCACGTCGAGCACCTCGTCGAGCTGGTGCCGGCCCTCGGTGGCGGGCGCCTCCGCGCGAAGCTGGCGCACGGCGGTCTGCAGCCGGTCGATTCGTCGTTGCAGCTCTGGCTGCTGGAATGCGATGGTGCCGGCGCGTGTCTCGTCGACCAGCCGTTCGAGTTCCCGCGTGCCGAGCGCAACCCCGAAAAATTGCACGGCCAGGTCCGGGATCTGGTGCGCCTCGTCGAGGATGATCGCATCGGCGTCGGGCAGAAACTCGACGAAGCCCTCTTCCTTCATCGCCAGGTCTGCCAGCAGCAGGTGGTGATTGACGACCACGAGATCCGCCTCCTGCGCCGCGCGCCGTGCCTTGACGACGTGGCAATCCGCGTAGGCCGGACACTTCTGGCCGAGGCAATTGTCGGCCGTCGAGGTCACGAACGGCCAGATCCGCGAGTCCTCCTCGACCTCGGTCAGTTCGGCACGATCACCCGCCGTCGTGCGGTGACGCCAACGCCGGACGGCGTCGAGGTCGTCACGAAGAGTCGAGGCGATCTCGTCCAGGTGGTCGAGCCTTTCGAGGCACAGGTAGTTCGCCCGACCTTTCAGCAGCGCCGTCCGGACGGGACGACCCACGGCCTTGCCGATGAGCGGCAGGTCGCGGTGGTAGAGCTGGTCCTGCAGCGCCTTCGTGCCCGTCGAGATAATGGTCTTGCGGCCGCCGAGCAGCGCCGGCAGGAGGTACGCGAAGGTCTTGCCGGTGCCGGTGCCAGCCTCGACGACGAGCTTGTCGTTGGCCTCGATGGCTTCCGCTACCGCCTCCGCCATCCAGGCCTGGCCCGCACGCGGCTGGAAGCCCGGCAGCAACTCGCTGAGCGGGCTATGGTCGCCAAAAAATGCCTGAAGGTCGGTCACAGGCCGGAGATTACACGGTTCCCGGCGCCTTGACAGGCCACTTTAGGTTTGGATGGGCCGGAAAGCGCGGCCTACTCGATCGCCTTGAAGTGTATCGCCAGCGAGCCGCCGGGCGCCTCGGCCTTGCCCAGGCCGATAGTGCCTTCGCCCTTGAGTTCGGTGGTGTCGCGTCGCACGAAGGTCTCATCGCCCTGCACGTTCTGTACGAAGCTGCCGTTCGTGCTCTGGTCGACGAGAATGAACTTGCCGCGGCGCATCTCGACCTTCGCGTGAATCCGCGAGATCAGGTTGCCCTTGATGACGAGATCGTTGTCATCGGCCCGCCCCATGATCACGCTCTTGCGCTTGTCGTTCACCTCGATCGACTGGTCGCGAAAATTCAATAAGAGCGTGGACGCCCTGCGACCCTGGCTCTCCCACTCGATCGTGGGCAACATGCTGGTCGCATCTTCGGGATTCCACAGCAGTTCGTAGAGCGCCACCTCGTCGAGCTTGCCACGCACCGTGGCGACATCGATCTGCCGCGTCTGCTTCCGCAAATCGGGATTCATCCTCTGGACCGTTTCGCCCGAGATGACGATCTGCCGGGCCTTTGCCTGCGACGTCATCCGGTTGGCCGTATGCACGGCGGCCCCGAAGATATCGTTCTGCTCCTGCACGACGGGGCCGAAATGGCAGCCGATGCGGATGGAGACCTTGATGCGGTCTTCCTGCTTGTTATCCGCCGTGATCCGGGACTGCATCGTAACCGCCGCGCCCATGGCATCGTCGACCGTCGGGAACGTCGACATGACCTCGTCGCCGATCGTCTTGATGACGGTCCCATTGAACTGCTGGGTCGCTTCCTTCATGACCTCGAGGCAATCGGCCACAGTCTGGCTCGCCTTCGTATCGCCGAACTTGTCGTACAGCTGCGTGCTGCCGACAACGTCAGCGAACAGAATTGCGACTTCGAGATCCTTTGCCATAATATGAACGCAAGTTACTAAAAAAAAAGCGTTTTTAGAAGTAAATACCGCCTACTTTGCGGCCACAATATACGCTATCCAGGCCAGGTCCGCCTCACCCTTGTCGTCGGGCGTGAAAATGCCGTTACCCTCGCCATTCTCGTCCTCACCCTCCCAGTAGACCGTGACTTTCCGGAACCCGGCCTCGAGCAGCATGTCCCGCAACTCCGGCGCCGTGTACAGGCGCCACGAATAGCTGAATGCCCTCTTGATCCTGGAACCATCAGGAAACTTGAAGTGGATGTAGCACTGCATGTGGTTGGTCACCGGGTGGAATTTCGCCTGGTGCCAGATGTAGGTGAAACCGTCGTGCTTGGTCTTTTCCTTGGTCTCCTCGAAAGATTCGGGTCCGCCGAACAAATCCATGAACAGCACCCCGTCATCCTTGAGCGCCTCGTAGCAACGGCGCATGTACGAGACCATCTGGGCGCGCTCTTCGAAGATCCAGTAGCTGAAGTTGAACGCAGCCATGACGTCCACTTGCGGCGTTGCCACGGTCTGGACATCGGATTCGATCAGCTGCACGCGCGCCTGCTCCTCGGGAGCCAACCGGCCGACGCGGTTCTTGCGGCCCCAGTCGAGGACCTCCGGGTTGATGTCCACGCCGATCGACCGGAATTCCTTGCCCTGCCGAACCCAAGCGCACGCTGCACTTGCGGTGCCACAGAAGTCTTCGCGGAAGAAATGCGCAGTGCGGCCGCTAATTTCGCGGAAGGTGCTCTGAATGAACTGGACCTCGTTTTCGACGTTCTGGACCGATTCCTCGTAGAGCTCGTGGACGTCGGCCGTCTCGGCCATCGTGGGTTTCTTGCCCTTGCGGGAGTGTTTCGCGCTCATGGCCGACTATTGCTTACCGTGGTGAAACGAATCGCTCATTCTATGCCGCATCGGGAACAGCATCCAGCGCTTCCAGTATGACATCGATGCCGGCGCCTTCCCGGTACGCGTGCTCGCTGAGATGCCGGCGCCAGGCACGTGCACCGGGCAGGTTGGCGAAGAGACCGACGAGGTGGCGGGTTATGCGGCCGAGGCGCTCGCCATCGGCCAGCTCTTGCTCGATATACGGCACAAGGCGTTCGATAACGTCCCGCCGGTCCGGCGGGGTGAACGACGGATCCCGGTCGTGCTCGATGTCCGCAAGAAAGTAAGGCTGGTGATAGGCCTGTCGGCCGATCATGACGCCATCGACGTAATGCATGTTGTCCCGCACCTGTTCGAGCGTCGTGATCCCGCCGTTGAGGACGATCTCGAGTTCCGGGTGCGACTCCTTGAGCCGGTAGACCCTGTCGTACTTCAGCGGCGGAACGCTGCGATTTTCCTTCGGACTGAGGCCCTCGAGGATCGCAATCCGCGCATGCACGACGAATTTTCTGCAGCCGGCCGCTGCCACGGTGTCGACGAAGCGCCAGAGGAATTCCTCGCTGTCCTGGTCGTCGATGCCGATGCGCGTCTTTACGCTGACCGGCACGTCGACCGCGCCCTGCATGGCCGAGAAACAGCGTGCCACGATGTCCGGGGAGGCCATCAGGCAGGCGCCGAAAGCGCCGCTCTGTACACGATCACTCGGGCAGCCGACGTTGATATTGATCTCGTCGTAGCCGAGGCGAGCGCCCCGCTCTGCCGCCTCGGCCATCAGGGCGGGGTCGCTGCCGCCGAGCTGCAGAGCGATCGGGTGCTCCGCCGGGTCGTAATGCAGCAAAGAATCCGCGTCGCCGAAGTGAATGGCGTTCGCCGTCACCATCTCCGTGTACAACAGCGCGCTCGGGGTCAGGAGGCGCATGAAGTACCGGCAGTGGCGATCGGTCCAGTCCATCATCGGCGCGACGCTGATCCGGGTATTGGATGTGGGTGATTCGGTCATTCTGATCGTGGGTTTCCGGTACGCCTCATTATATGTCAGTCATCACGAGCACTTGGAAAGCCGACGCGTTAGAATCCCACGAGTTGACAGACACGCACTCTTCGGGAGGCACCGCAGTGGACCGAATTCGGTCGCTCGCCATCGAGTACGGCCAGCTGGCCATCGACTACCTGGGCCAGACCACCATTTTGGTGCAGCTCGGGATCATCGCGCTGCTGTTCCTGCCCGCGTGGTTACTGTCCGGCTGGATCGAGCCCAAGCTCGAGGCGCGCGCCCGCGGTATCAAGGGCATGCCTGGCCTGCTGCGCATCATCATTGCGTTCCTGCGCCGGTTCGAGTGGCTGTTTTTCGCTATTCTGCTGACCCTCGCGTACCTGTTGACCACGATCGTGTCGTGGCCCGAGAGCAACTACCTCGTCTATGCCGCGATGCTGCTCTCGGCGGCGTGGCTGCTGATCTCCGTGGTGTCGCACGCCATGCGCAGCCTGTTGCTGCGCAAGGTCTTCGCGTACGCCGCGTGGATCTATGTCGCCGCCCTCATCCTCGGCATCTCCGACGATGTGGCCGCTCTGCTCGACAGCGCCGGCTTCAGTCTCGGCAGTGTCCGCTTGTCGCTGCTGACGGCGCTGCAGGCCGCACTGCTACTTGGTGCTGCGCTGTGGCTGTCTCTGAGCGTCGGCAACTTTTTCGACAGGCGCATCCAGACGATCGACGAGCTGACGCCGTCGCTGCGGGTGCTTCTCGGCAAGATTACGCGCATCACGCTCATCATCCTCGCGGCGCTGGTCGCCCTGTCAGGGCTCGGTATCGACCTCACGGCGCTCACCGTCCTGTCCGGCGCCGTCGGCGTCGGTATCGGTTTCGGCCTGCAGAAGGTCGTCTCCAACTTCATCTCCGGGATCATCATCCTGATGGATCAGTCAATAAAGCCGGGCGACACCATCTCGCTGGGCGACACGTTCGGCTGGATACGCGAGCTTCGCGCCCGCTTCGTCTCGGTCGTTACTCGCGACGGGCGCGAGTTCCTGATCCCGAACGAGGACTTCATCACCCGCGAGGTGATCAACTGGTCCTTCTCCGACAAGTACGTGCGCCTCGACGTACCCTTCGGGGTGTCCTATGACTCCGACCCGCACGAGGTGATCAGGCTCGCCAAGGAAGCAGCCGGGTCCGTCGATCGCGTCGACAACACCAATACACCACCGGTCTGCTGGATGACCGAGTTCGGCGACTCGTCGATCAATTTCAAGTTGCGGTTCTGGATCGATGACCCGCAGCACGGGCTGACCAACATCCGCGGCAAAGTACTAATCACGCTCTGGGATATCTTCAAGGAAAACGGCGTGAAAATTCCGTTTCCGCATCGCGAAGTCATATTCAGGAGTCCACTGGAAGTCCGGTCCGATTAATGGAAGCAAACCAATGAGCAACGAGAGACAACTGGCCCTTTTCTGCGACTTCGAGAACATTGCACTCGGGGTGCGCGACGTGCGTTACAAGAAGTTCGATATCGGGCTCGTGCTCGAGCGGCTGCTTCTCAAGGGCAGCATTGTCGCCAAAAAGGCTTACTGCGACTGGGACCGCTACAAGGAATTCAAACGCGGCATGCACGAGGCCGCGTTCGAGCTGATCGAAATCCCGCACGTCAAACTGTCCGGCAAGAACTCGGCGGATATCCGCATGGTGGTCGACGCACTGGACCTGTGCTACACGAAGGAGCACATCGACACGTTCGTTGTCATCTCGGGCGACTCGGACTTCTCCCCGCTCGTCAGCAAGCTGCGGGAAAACGCCAAGATGGTCATCGGAGTGGGTGTAAAGGGCTCAACGTCGGACCTGCTCATCAGCAACTGCGATGAATTCATCTTCTACGACGACCTGGTCGCGGCCTCCAGCAAGAACGAGGAGGTTGATGGCGCAAGTTCCGGAACGCGCAAACGCTCCAAGAGATCCCGGAAGAAAGCTACGAAAAAGCCCACCGACCCGGCGCAGGCGGCGATCGATCTCGTTATCGAAACGACCGAGGCCCTGTACGCGGAGCGTGGCGACCGTGCCAAGCTCTGGGGATCGATGATAAAGCAGACGCTCAAACGCAGGAACCCGGGCTTCAATGAATCCGTCTACGGATTCAATTCGTTCAGCGACCTGCTGGAGGAAGCGCAGAAACGGGATCAGCTCGACCTGGAGCTCGACGAGCGTTCGGGCGGGTATATCGTCAAGGGGGTTGCCGACCACGACTAGCGGCCGGCAACCTTCGGTCTGGCTCGAACAGCCGCAGGCTATTCGGGCATTGCCTCCTCGACCTTTTCTACGGCCTCTTCCACAGCCTCAGCCGCCTCGTCCATGCCTTCCTCGGCGGCCGCTGCGGCATCGTCCATCGCCTCTTCGATCTCTCCAGCCACGTCGGCGGCTTCGCCTTCCACGGCCTCGGTGATGTCGCCCGCCGTTTCGGACATCTCCTCGGCGGTCTCGTCGATGGCCTTGCCCGTCTCTTCCGCAGGGCCCTCGCCCTGGCAGCCGGCCAGCGCCAGCGCTGCAAAAGCGGCCCAGAATATCAGGAATTGCTTCATCGTCTTCTCCTGTCAAACACGCTCATTTTAGCACAAGCCTGCTTCGGTCCCGTCGCAACGTCCTGCGCCGAAGCCCGTCATGGACGGGCCATTTGCCACCCTTGAAAAACCCGGCCGCATCCCTATTTACGTTCCCGATGGCATGTCGTGCCAGATCGTTTGAATTTGACACAGTGGAGGTAGAGCAATGTCATTAATGAAATACGAACCGTGGTATGGGGTCCGCCAGCTGCAGGACGACATCAACCGCCTGTTTTCCGGCTGGGCGTCGAGCGACAGCAGCGGCGTCACGGCCGACTGGGTCCCGAACGTCGATATCAACGAATTCGAGGATCGTTTCCAGCTGTACGTGGACGTTCCGGGCGTTGACCCGAAGGATGTCGACATCACCCTCGAGTCGGGCGTGTTGACGATCGCGGGCGAGCGCTTCGTGCAGGCCCAGAAGGCGGACGAGAAGATCGTTCGGCGTCGGGCCGAGCGCGGCACCGGGCGCTTTTACCGGCGCTTCCTGCTACCCGAAACCGTGGATGCAGAGAAAGTGAAGGCTACGGACCGCCATGGCGTTCTGGAGATCTCGATCCCGAAACAAGCCAAGGCAATGCCACGCAAGATCGAGATCGCGGCCTGAGCCGATCTCGACAGGTCGTCTGCTCCGCTCGCGGAGCGTGCGAGGGCCGGCGCAGCTTTTGCGCCGGCCTTTTGTTTTCCGGTTCCCGCCGTTGAAGGCGATGCCGTTTTGCACGACACTGCATCATCCGCGACAGAGGTAGGTTTCATGTCAGACAAGGTTATCGAGACAGACGCACTCATCGTGGGCGCCGGACCCGTCGGTTTGTTCCAGGTCTTCGAACTCGGACTGCTCGGCGTCGACGCACACGTGGTCGACACGATGCGGGTCGTCGGGGGCCAGTGCGCGGAACTCTATCCCGACAAGCCGATCTACGACATCCCGGGCATTCCCGTCTGCAGCGGGCAGGAACTCATCGACAACCTGCTGGAGCAGATCAAGCCATTCAACCCGAGCTTTCACCTCGGAGAGGAAGTCGCAACCGTGACCGTCGTCGACGATGACTGCTTCGACGTGACGACGGATGCCGGCACCCACTTCCGCGCGCGCTGCGTATTTGTCGCTGGCGGCGTCGGTTCGTTCCAGCCGCGGCGGCTCCGTTTCGAAGGCATCGATCGGTTCGAGGATAGGAGCCTGTTCTACAAGGTGCGCGATCCCTCGGCTTTCCATGGCAGGAAGCTCGCGATCCTTGGCGGTGGCGACTCGGCGCTCGACTGGATCATCGAACTCGCCCCGAAGGCCGACGGCATCACGTCGATACATCGGCGCGAGGAGTACCGCGGCGCTCCGGCCTCGGTCGAAAAGATGCGGGTACTGGCTGCCGATGGCAAGGTGGAGCCGATCATCGGCAAGGTGTCCGGCTACACAGCGGACGATGACGACATCACGGGCCTTACCGTGACCGTCGGCGATCAAGAGCGCGAGGTGCCCTGCGAGGCCGTGCTGGTCTTCTACGGACTTGCGCCCAAGCTGGGGCCGATTGCCGAATGGGGCCTCAACATCAACCGCAAAACCGTCAACGTCGACACGGAGAAGTTCGAGACGAGCACGCCCGGCATCTACGCGGTCGGGGATATCAACTACTACCCCGGCAAGAAAAAGCTGATCCTGAGCGGGTTCCACGAGGCGGCGCTGGCGGCATTTGCAGCCAAGGAGCGACTGGATCCGAGCCGCAAAGTCCACCTGCAGTACACAACCACCAGCCCGATCATGCACGAACGCCTTGGCGTCACAGACGACAATTAGTCAAGGGTTCGGCCCGGCCCAGGATGTGGTAGGCTCCCCGGAAAAATAACACCGGGGGACAAAACGTTGAACGCATCGACGACGGCTCACAGAGCCTATCCTGAATTAACCTGGGTCGCCGTCATCGTCGGCTGGATACTCGGCGTCATCATCGCCGTGTCCATCGGCTACGCGGCGCTGATCCTCGGATTCTCGATCGAGGGCTCCGAGCTTGCCGCCATCCTGGGCTTCGGCATCCTCCGCGGCATCTTGCGGCGCAAGAGCATCATCGAGAACAACATCGTGCAGACGATCGCCTCGGGCGTGAACGGCGCCTCGTCGGGCATGATGTTCTCCGTGCCGGCCATCTTTCTGCTCGGCTACAGCGACCGCTTCGACCCCGTTATCCTGACATTCGGCTGCATCGCCGGCGCGTTCCTCGGCATCGCGTTCATCATCCCGCTTCGGAAACACATGATCGACTACGAGCGCCTGACCTACCCGGGTGGCGTAGCCGTGGCGACAATCCTGAAGTCTCCGGGAGCCGGGGTCCGCAAGGCTGTCATCCTGCTGGTAGCAGCCCTGATCAGCGCGGCCGTCCATTACGCAACGCTGCATT
>JBFFSI010000061.1:0-14512 GCA_041572475.1 Woeseiaceae bacterium | reverse complement strand
TCGGGCTGGCGGGTTTCGAGCCGGAAACGCTCGACCCGGACGCGGTGGAGGGTTTCCTTGGCACGGTAAGAGAAGACCGGCGCCTTGCCGTGCCCGGGGTAGGCGACATCGGCTTCGACATCGGCTCCGGCATTCACTTCGATTACACCGAGGAGCTGCCGAGACACACGAACGGCATGCGTTTTATCGCCAGGACGGCCGACCAGGAGGTCGTCGCAGACGAGGTGTATTACTCGGTCGGCGGCGGTTTCATCGCCCGGGGCGACGAGCCCGAGGTTGCCGCGCAGCCCGGCGAGCCGCTCTATGCCTTCGACAGCGCGAACGGGCTGCTTGCCCTGGCCGACGAGCACGGCCTGAGTATTGCGGACCTCGTGTACCGGAACGAGTGCCGCTGGCGTGATGCGGCCGAGGTCGACCGGCGGCTGGACGACATCTGGAATGCCATGGAGGCCTGCATCGAGCGTGGTCTCAGGACCGAGGGCGTGCTGCCCGGCAAGCTGGCCGTCGTCCGCCGCGCCCCGAAGCTGCGCCGCAAGCTGGAGGAGCGCGTCGAGGCCTCGGCGCTGGACGCGCTGGACTGGGTCAACGTGTATGCGATCGCGGTCAACGAGGAGAATGCAGCCGGCGGCAGGGTCGTGACGTCGCCGACCAACGGCGCCGCGGGCATCATCCCCGCCGTGCTGATGTATTTCACGAAGTTCGCGCGCCAGTCCTCGGCCGAGGGTGTGAAACGCTTCCTGCTCACGGCCGGTGCCATCGGTATCCTCTACAAGATCCGGGCATCGATATCCGGTGCCGAGATGGGCTGCCAGGGCGAGGTCGGCGTCGCCTGCTCGATGGCCGCGGCGGGACTCGCGGCGGCCATGGGTGGCTCCAACGACCACGTCGAGGAGGCGGCGGAGATCGGTATGGAGCACAACCTCGGCCTGACCTGCGACCCGATCGGCGGTCTCGTGCAGATACCGTGCATCGAGCGCAACGCGATGGGCGCGGTCAAGGCGATCAATGCCGCGCGCCTGGCGCTGCAGGGGGACGGCTCGCACAAGGTCACGCTCGACCAGGTCATCGAGACCATGCGCCAGACCGGCCTCGACATGTCGACGAGTTACAAGGAGACCTCGAAAGGCGGATTGGCCGTCAACGTGCCGGAGTGCTGACAAGCCGCCCGGCGCGCGGCCCGGCCGAGGGCCCGCCGGCCCCCGGCAGCCCGATTCGTCGCGCGGGACTCAGCCCGCCGCGGTCGGCCTATGGCTGCTGGATATTCAGCACGAATCCGCCGCTAAGGGCTATGACGCCGTCGGCGGGTATCGTCCATACGCCCTCGGCCTCAACAGTCTCCGAAAACGTGAGATCGAAGATCACGCCGCCTGGAGCTCCGGCGCCCAGGCCGCCGAAGCCGATGCTGAACAGGACGCCCGAGTTGAAATCGACGGACTCGGTGTAGTCCTCGAGCGAAATCGTGCCGTCGAACAGCTCCTCGTCGTCCAGGCTCCAGCAATTGTTGAGCTCCCACGTGAAATCATCGCCGTCGGAGAGTTCTCCGGAGCCGAGCCAGGTTACCGTAACCTGGCCCTGGGCGAGGACGCCTTCCGGCGGGCTGCCTGTAAACATGTCGCAAGTCGCTACGAGCGGGTTGTTGAGCGTCACGAGTTCCAGGTCGTCGAGAATGTCGGCGACACTGAAGAACTGCTCGATAATGAACTGGAGCGCGCTGCCGGCCAGTGATGCGTGGCGTTGCCAGGTTTCGGCCAGTTCGTCTTCCTGCAGTGCCGTGTATTCCTCCCAGGTGTAGTCGATCGCTTCGCCGGCACCGAGCGCGAGCTGCACGCCGTTGGCGAGGATGGTCACCGTGGCGTTGGCGGGAGGCCCGGCGAATACGGTGAAAACACCGCTGGTGGGGGGCTCGTCGACCGTGGCGACAATGTCACTCGTGACGGTGACAGAGATAGTGCCGTCCAGCGGCGATCCCTCCGGGCTCGTGATGATGATATCGATGCTATTGCCCGCGCGGATGAGGTACGACAGGAACGTCACGGTGTTATTCGCACCGACATCGAGATCCAGGTTGCCGGCGAGCAGGCCATCGATATCGATCGTGGCCGTGAACTCACCGCCGACATCTGCCGTCAACAGGGCACCGTCGTTCAGGTTGCCGAGGAAAAAATTGTAGTTCGGCAGTATGACCAACGGCGCCTCGACGTCGTCGAGACCGTCGTCATCACCACCGCTGCCGCCCGTCGCGACAATCGACAGCGCGGCAATAAGCCCGACGGGAATGAGCCACAGAACGCGCCATGGCAAGGTATGTTTGCTTCGTTTGGTCATGTTCGGTCTCCTTGTGTGAACAGGCGGACCAGCGGATACGCGATGATTGCGCCGAGTGCGATGGAAACGACATCCAGCGCATCAAAGGTGCCGCGAATGAAATAAGCGGAAGTGATTTCAAGCACCGGCATGCCTTCGAACCACGCCGGCAGGACCACCGCGAC
Source organism: Woeseiaceae bacterium (assembly GCA_041572475.1). Classification (GTDB taxonomy): domain Bacteria; phylum Pseudomonadota; class Gammaproteobacteria; order Steroidobacterales; family Woeseiaceae; genus UBA1847. The sequence continues at coordinate 12,023 of JBFFSI010000061.1, read as the reverse complement.
GTGGCCGTTGGAGGTCGCCATCTGGCCCAGTTCGAACAGGCACTCGATGCCGAACCATGTGGCGCAGACCGGTAACAGGAGCTTTGGCCACGGTCGCAGGACTGCCGCCGTGATCAGGATGAATGCCAGCGTGTGCAGGAACGTGGGCAGATGATTGCCAAGCGAACCGGGAGACCCCGTGGGTGGCGCCGCAGAGGTCCAGAAGGACAGGAAATAGACGGCGCCGCCGCGGTCGAGTGCATAAACCAAAACACCGGCGGCCAACAGGATTGTGGCCAACAGAAGCATGCCGACTTCGGGCCGGCATCGCCTTGCGGGCACCAGCACCTGGAAACTCCCGATCCGTATCGCGGCGATCGGCTCGCGGCGATCTCGTCGCTATATTGTCAAATGCAGGTGATGGTGACTATACGCAGCATTACCTAGAGACTGCCCAGCCCAGCGTATCGTTGCCGGCTAATGCTGTTTCTTCGGGTAGTCGTAAAGCACGAGCTCGGTCTTCGGCCGCTCGTAAAGCAGCCAGTCGTCACTGTCGACCTCGACGCAGACCACACCCGCGGTCGGCACATTGCTTGTCAGGCCGGGCGACAGGTAGTTTGCGAAATCAGTCAGGCCAGGATTGTGGCCGAATAGCATCAGGTTGTTGAAACCCTCGTCCTGGGCGGCCACGATGTCCAGCCAGTTATCCAGCGACGCAAGGTAGAGTCGGTCCTCGCGCTGCAGGAACTCCAGCGGGTAGCCGATGGCCTGCGCGACGATCTTGGCGGTCGTCCAGGCACGCACGGCCGGACTGCTGACGATCAGGGAAGGGCGGATGCCGGCATCGGTGATGCGCTCGGCCATGACGGGAGCGTCGTTCTTGCCGCGCTTGTTCAGCGGCCGCTCCCGATCGGTCAACGTCCTGTCCTTCCAGCTGGACTTCGCATGGCGTACGAGGGTGAGCGTCTTCATCGTCGCTAGTTTACATCAGGCCGGTCTGCAGGCGCGCCTCTTCCGACATCATAGTCTGGTTCCAGGGCGGGTCAAAAACGAGCTCGACGCGGACCTCGGCAACCGTCGGGATGACCGCGACCTTCTCACGCACATCCTGCACGAGGATGTCTCCCATGCCGCAGCCCGGCGCGGTCAGCGTCATGTCGATGCTGACGGCGCGATTGCCGTTGCCGAGAGACGTGACCTCGCACCGGTAAATGAGCCCTAGCTCGACGATATCGACGGGAATCTCGGGGTCGTAGCAAGTCTTCATCTGCTTCCAGATCACGGCTTCGATATCGGCATCGGACGCGTCCTCCGGAACCTCCGGCGGCGGTACGGGTTCCTTGCCGAGGGCATCCGCGTCGGCGCCGGCGACACGGAACAGGTTGCCCTCGACGTAGACCGTGAAGCTGCCGCCCAGCGCCTGCGTGATAAAGCCGGTCGTGCCCTCATTGAGCTTGATGGTTTCGCCCGCCGGAATGATGACGGCCTTGACGTCGCGGGACAGCGTGACGGGTTCGTGGGTGTGACCAAACATCGATCGATTACTCCGTCGAGACCGGTGCGGTGTGCCGGTGTATGGCCGAGTCGAGTGCATGCCACGCGAGCGTGGCGCATTTGACCCGGGAGGGAAATTCCCGAACGCCGTCGAGCGCCCGGATCCGGTCGAGGTCGAGACCGGCGGGGGTCGCGTCCCCCTCCCGGGTCCCGGTCAGGCGATCGGTCACGGCCGCGAAGCACGCGTCGGCCTGCTCGACGGTGAGGCCGATGACGGTTTCGGTGAGCAGCGATGCCGATGCCATCGATATGGCGCAGCCGGAACCCTCGAAACTCACGTCCCGGATCGTCGCCTCGTTATCCAGCGCGAGGTAAAGCTCGAGCTTGTCGCCGCACAGCGGATTGATCCCCTGTGCCGTGTGCGTGGCGTCCTCCAGCCTGCCGAAATGCCGCGGGTTCCTCGCATGATCGAGGATGAGTTCCCGATACAGTTCGCGCAGGTCGCCATCGTCACTGGGGATCGAGGCGATCACGCGAGAATTCTCCTGGCCTTGCCGAGAGCGTCGACCAGGCTGTCGATGTCCTCGATGGTGTTGTAGAGCGCGAGCGACGCCCGCGCCGTGCCGGGTACGCCGAAAAAGTCCATGACAGGCATGGCGCAGTGATGGCCGGTCCGAATGGCGACGCCCTGGTGGTCGAGGATCGTCCCCAGGTCGTGAGGATGAATGTCGCCGAGGACGAAGGATTGCACGCTGGCCTTGTTGTCCGCCGTGCCGATCAGGCGGATGCCGTCGATCGTGCCGAGCGCGGTCATCATGTAATCGAGCAGGTGCTGCTCGTAGGCTGCAATTTCTTCCATGCCCACGGACTGCAGGTAGTCCACAGCGGCGCCCAGGCCGACGACCCCCGCGATGTTCGGGGTGCCGGCCTCGAACTTGTAGGGCAACTCGTTGAACACGGTCTTGTCGAGCGACACCTCGAGAATCATGTCGCCGCCGCCTTGCCACGGCGGCATCGACTCGAGCAGCGCCTCGCGGCCATACAGAACGCCGGTGCCGGTCGGGCCGAACATCTTGTGGCCGGAGAAAGCATAGAAGTCGCAGTCGAGGTCCTGCACGTCCACCCGCATGTGCGGCACGCCCTGCGCCCCGTCGATGAGTACCGGGATGTTCAGCTTCCTGGCCTTGCCGATTATCTCCTTGACCGGGTTGACGGTGCCCAGTGCGTTCGAGACGTGACCAACGGCCAGCATGCAGACCTGCTCGGTCAGTTCGCGCTCAAATGCCTCCATGTCCAGCCGGCCGCGCTCGTCAATCGGCACGACGGCGAGTTCGGCACCGGTCTGTTCGCATACGAGTTGCCAGGGGACGAAGTTCGAATGGTGTTCGAGCTGGGTCACGAGAATCTTGTCGCCCTGGCCCACTCGCGGCCGACAGAAACTCTGGGCCACGAGATTGATCGATTCGGTGGTCCCGCTGGTCAGGATGATCTCGGAGCGGTTGGCGGCATTGATGAACTCCCTGAGCTTGTCGCGGGCACCTTCAAAGGCGTCGGTAGCCCGGTAGCTCAGCGTGTGCACGCCGCGGTGCACGTTGGCATGGTCATAGCGCTGGTAGTTCACCACCGCATCGATCACCGCTGCCGGCTGCTGCGCCGAGGCGGCGCTGTCGAGGTAGACGAGCCGATGATCGTTGACGTCCTGCTGCAGGGCAGGGAAGTCGTGCCGGCAGTTGGCGACCGGGCTGGTGAGCGGACCCTGGGCTGCAGAGACGGTCATTGCTGGAGCACCTCGAGCATGCGGCCGAGCCGGTCTTCGATCAGCCCGGTCAGCAGTGTCCCGGCGGCGGCCACCGGCGCCCGGCTCACGATCGCCTGCGCGAAGGCGCGGGTAAGGACCCGCTGTGCGAACGGCTTGTCCAGGCCGCGCGTGCGCAGGTAGTAAAGCGACGCGTCGTCGAGCTGCCCGACTGTCGTCCCGTGGCTGCATTTCACGTCGTCGGCGTAGATTTCCAGCTCGGGCTTGGCGTCGATCTCCGCCTTGTCGGAGAGCAGCAGGTTGTGATTGGCCTGGGCCGCATCGGTACCGTCTGCCCCCACGTGGACGATCGCCTTGCCGTTCCAGACGCAGCGCGCGTTACCGGCGGCGATGCCGCGATATTCCTGCCGGGACTCGGCCGGGCCCACGCGATGATCGATGCGCGTGTGATTGTCGATGTGCTGGTCGTGGCCGCCGAGATACAGGCCGTCGAAGGCAGCCGCTGCGCCGGGACCGTCGATGCTGATATTGAGGTCGTTGCGCACGAAGGCGCCGCCGAGGTCGAAGCCACAGTGAGCGAAGCGACTGTCGCGCGCCAGCCGAACGTCGAGCCGCCCGGTCTGCGCATGCTGCCGGTGCCGGTCCTGGATGCGGAGATAATTCGCTTGCGCGCCGTCGCCGACCTCCAGGTTGACGACGCTGTTGCCGTAATGCTGCGCGCCGCCGAGTGACGCGTGGTATTCGATGAAGTCGGCCCGGCTGTTCGGCGCCATCCGGATTTCGATGCGTGCCTGGGAGACGCTGCCGGCCTCGGCACCCTGGTCCAGCACCAGCAAGCCGACGGGCCGGTCCAGCTCCTGGTCGGCGCTGATGCGGAGCGCGATGCCGTCCTGCAGCAGGGCCGTGTTCAGCTGGGTGAGCGGGAACGGCGAATGCAGGCCCACGTCGGCTTCGCTGAGCAGTGAGGCCGCGACTCCCGCGTCACGGCAGCGTGCCAGCGAGGCGTCGTCGACCCGGCCATTCGTGATGACGAGCCAGTGCGCCTCGACCTGCCCGCGGATCGACTCGACGACTCCCGCCAGGTCCTTTGCAGCGTGCTGCGTGGCAGGCGCCGAGAGCCACCGGTTGCTGAGTTCGACGACCGCGGTGAGGTCGGTGTACTTCCAGTCCTCGTGTCGGGTGGTCGGCAGGCCGGTCTCGCCGAGCTGTGCGAGAGCCTGCTGGCGCATCGGCGCCAGCCGATCGTCGGGCAGGCGCCCGACGGCCTCGCGCAGCGCTTCGAGCGACAGAGCCGCCGTCTTCACGCGTTGACCGCCTCTTTCACCCAATCGTAACCCTTCTCCTCGAGTTCGAGCGCCAGCGTCTTGTCGCCGGAACGCACGATCCTGCCCTGCGACAGGACGTGGACCTGGTCCGGCTCGATGTAGTCGAGGAGCCGCTGGTAGTGCGTGACGAGCACGATGGCGCGGTCCGGGTCGCGCAGCGAATTGACGCCTTCGGCCACCGCGCGCAGCGCGTCGATGTCGAGGCCCGAGTCGGTCTCGTCCAGGATGGCCAGGCTCGGCTCGAGCATGGCCATCTGCAGGATCTCGTTGCGCTTCTTTTCACCACCCGAGAAACCCTCGTTCACGCCACGGTTCAGAAATTTCGGGTCCATGCCGAGGAGCGCCATCTTTTCCTTGGCAAGTTTCATGAACTCGAACGCGTCGATCTCGTCGAGCCCCTGGTGCTTGCGCTTGGCGTTGACCGCCGCCTTGAGGAGGTATGCGTTGTTGACGCCGGGAATCTCGACCGGGTACTGGAAGCCGAGGAAGATGCCCTCGCGGGCGCGCTCCTCCGGGTCGAGCTCCAGCAGGTCCTGTCCCTTGTAAGTGACCGTGCCTTCCGAAACCTCGTAGTCCTCGTGGCCGGCCACGACCTGGGCGAGGGTGCTCTTGCCCGAGCCGTTCGGTCCCATGATCGCGTGCACCTCGCCGGCCTTCACGGCCAGGTCTATGCCGCGAAGGATCTCGACGTCGCCGATACGGGCGTGCAGGTTTTCAATGTTAAGCATCGGGTTCTCCTAGCCGACGGCGCCTTCGAGGCTCACGTTGAGCAGGGCCTGCGCCTCGACGGCGAATTCCATCGGTAATTCCTTGAAGACTTCCTTGCAGAAGCCATTGACGATCATGTTGACCGCATCCTCTTCCGAGATGCCTCGCTGGCGGCAATAGAACAGCTGGTCGGCCGAGATTTTCGACGTCGTTGCTTCGTGTTCGACCTTGGCCCGCGGGTTCCTGATCTCCATGTACGGGAAGGTGTGCGCGCCGCAGTCCTTGCCGATCAGCAGCGAATCGCACTGCGTGTGGTTGCGGGCGCCTTCGGCCTGCGGCAGTACGCGGACGAGCCCGCGGTAGGCTTGCTGCGCCTTGCCCGCCGAGATGCCCTTCGAGACGATCGTGCTGCTCGTATTGCGGCCGATGTGGATCATCTTCGTGCCCGTGTCGGCCTGCTGCCGGTTGTTGGTTACCGCGACCGAATAGAATTCGCCGACGGAGTTATCGCCGCGCAGGATGCAGCTCGGGTACTTCCAGGTGATGGCCGAACCCGTCTCGACCTGGGTCCAGGAAATCTTGGAGTTGGCGCCGCGGCAGTCGCCGCGCTTGGTCACGAAGTTGTAGATGCCGCCTTTGCCGTTCTCGTCGCCCGGGTACCAGTTCTGCACGGTCGAATACTTGATCCCGGCATCCTTCAGGGCGACGAGTTCGACGACCGCGGCATGCAGCTGGTTCTCGTCGCGCATCGGGGCAGTGCAGCCTTCGAGGTAGCTGACGTAGCTGCCTTCGTCGGCCACGATCAGCGTGCGCTCGAACTGGCCGGTATTGGCCGCGTTGATACGGAAGTAAGTGGACAGCTCCATCGGGCAGCGCACGCCTTTTGGCACGTAGACGAAGGACCCGTCACTGAACACGGCCGAGTTCAGGGCCGCGAAGTAGTTGTCGCGCCGCGGCACGACCGAGCCGAGGTACTTGCGCACCAGTACCGGATGATTCCGGACCGCCTCCGAGAACGAGCAGAAGATGACGCCGGCCTCGGCCAGTTTCTCCTTGAACGTCGTCGCGACGGAGACGCTGTCGAAAACGGCATCGACCGCGACGCCGGCGAGACGGGCGCGCTCGTGCAGCGGTATGCCGAGCTTGTCATAGGTCTCGAGGAGCTTCGGGTCTACCTCGTCGAGACTCTTGGGCCGATCGTCATCGGATTTCGGCGCCGCGAAATAGGAGATCTCGTTGTAATCGATCTTCGGGTAATGCACGTGGGCCCACTCGGGCTCGGCCATCTCCAGCCACTGGCGGTAAGCCTGCAGGCGCCATTCGAGCAGCCACTCGGGCTCGCGTTTGCGCGCGGAGATGGCACGGATGACGTCCTCGTCGAGCCCGGGCGGCAGGCTCTCGGTCTCGATGTCGGTGACGAAGCCATGCTCGTAACGCCGGTTGACGAGATGCTCGAGGTTTTCGGATTCGGTGGACATGCGGTCAGGTCTTCTTCTCGGCAGCGCCGGTGACCGAGACGGGCAGGCCGGCGAAAGTGAATGTGGGTAACGGGCTGTTAGCGCGTTGCAGGTCGACGAGGCTGACGTCTTCCAGGGCCCGGCGGATGGCCACGTTGATGCGCTGCCATGCGTTGCCGACGTTGCAGACGCTCTCGTAGTCGCAATGGCTGTCGGTAGCGCTGCACTCGGTGATCGAGACCGGGCCCTCGAGCGCGTCTATGACGCTGGCAGCACTGATGTCTTCGGCGGCGCGGGCCAGGCGATAGCCGCCGTTGGCGCCGCGTGTCGATGTCACCAGCCCTGCCCGGGCGAGGGACTTCAGGAGCTTGCTGACCGTCGGCACGGCGATTCCCGTTGCCTGGGCAACGTCCGCCGAACTGCAGACCCCGTCGTGTTCGCCGGCCAGGTGGGCCAGCACGACAGTGCCGTAATCGGTCAATTTACTGATTCGCAGCATGCCTTAACTCCGCGCCCGGAACCATAAAGGACCATTTTAGTCCTAATTGGTTCTGTGCGCTATAGCCGGCGCCTTTTTTTGCTATGCTACGCGCGCTTTGGGCCCGATACGTCGTCATCGCGAGTGACGCGACGCAAGCCGTTCACTGCGCCGTATCTTGCGACGCGCTGACGCGTAAGGAGTAGGACGCTGGTTGACAACATCATCGAAGTTCGCGATCTCGACTTTTCGCGCGGCTCGCGGCGGATCTTCAAGGACCTGAGCCTGGCGGTCCCGCGGGGCTCGGTCACGGCGATCATGGGCCCGAGTGGCACGGGCAAGACGACGCTGCTGCAGTTGATCACCCGGCAACTGAATCCGGACCGGGGCCAGGTGCTGGTTGACGGTGTCGATATTGCGCCTCTGAGCCAGTCGGAACTCTACGCCCTGCGGCGCCGGTTCGGCGTGCTGTTTCAGAACGGCGCCTTGCTGACCGACCTCAGCGTCTTCGAGAATGTCGCGTTCCCGATCCGCGAGCACACGCGCTTGCCCGACAAGCTGATTCGCCATATCGTGCTCACCAAGCTGCATGCCGTGGGCCTGCGGGGCGCGGCCGACCTGATGCCAGCGCAGCTCTCGGGCGGCATGGCCCGGCGAGTGGCGCTGGCGCGGGCGATCGCAATGGATCCGGATATCCTCATCTACGACGAACCGTTCGTGGGCCTGGACCCCATCTCGATGGGCGTCATCGTCAAGCTCGTCGGCGAGATCAACGAGGCGCTCGGCATCACGAGCATCGTTGTCAGCCACGATGTCCACGACGTGGCGACAGTGGCCGACTACAGCTACGTGATCGCCGATCGCACCGTCGCGGCAGCGGGTACGCCGGAAGAGCTGCGCGAGTCATCGTCGGAGCTGGTTCGACAGTTCATGAACGGTCTGCCTGACGGACCTGTCCACTTTCACTACGATGCGCCAGACTACGACGAGCAGCTGCTCGGCGAGGCCTCGAGGTAGGCGACGTGTTTCGCGATGTCTATGTCACGTTTGTCGAATTTCTTCGAGCTTTCGGCGCTATGTGGTTGTTTTTCCTACGTTTGCTCCAGCATACACCCGGGGTGCTGTTCAAACGGTTCAACCTCGTCGCGTATCAGATCTACAACGCAGGCGCGCTGTCCATCGTCATCATCATGGTCAGCGGCCTGTTCGTTGGCGCCGTGCTTGGCCTGCAGGCTTATTCGAACCTCGAGCGCTTCAATGCCGAGGACACGACCGGGATATTTGCCGGCTTTGCGCTGATCAAGGAGATAGGGCCCGTGATTACGGCGCTGTTGTTCGCCGGACGTGCAGGGACCGCGCTGGCATCGGAGATCGGTCTGATGAAGGCAACGGACCAGCTTTCGGCGATGGAGATGATGGCGGTGAACCCGGTGCGCTACGTCGCGGTACCCCGGTTCCTGGGCGGCGTCATCTCGGTGCCGCTGTTGACGGCGGCGTTCACGATGATCGGCCTGCTGGGCGCGCACCTCGTGGCCGTCGAATGGATGGGCGTCGATGTGGGCGCATACTGGCAGCAACTGCAGAGCGTCCTCGATCCCGAGGACGTGAGAGAGGGCATCATCAAGAGCGTCGTGTTCGGGCTGGTCGCCAGCCTTGTTGCCGTCTGGGAAGGCTACAATTCCATCCCGACGGCGGAGGGCGTCGGCAGGGCCACGACGCGCACGGTCGTCATCACGGCCATCGCGGTCCTCTTTTTCGATTTTATGATTACGGCATTTTTCCTCTGAGGTAACAGCATGCAGCAGACACGCACCATTGAAATCGGCACCGGGCTCTTTGCCCTGCTGGGCATCGGCGCGCTGTTTTTCCTGACGACGCAAACAACGGGAAGAAGCGATTTCGACGCCGCCCGAACCTACGAGGTTACGGCACGTTTCGAGAATGTCGGCAGCCTCAAGCCGCGGGCTCCGGTATCGATGTCGGGCGTGACGATCGGCCGTGTGACGGGTATCCGGTTCGATCCCGTGGCGCTCGAGGCTGTCGTCACGATGGTCATCGACAGCCGCTACAGCGAAATTCCGGACGACTCCGATGCGAGCATCCTGACGGCGGGGCTGCTCGGCAGCCAGTACATCGGGCTGCAGGCTGGCGGATCGCCCGTCTACCTTGAGGACGGTAGTGAGATCTTTTTCACACAATCGGCCGTCATTTTGGAGAACCTTATCGGCAAGTTCCTTGTCAGAGGAGGTTCGGAGGACAGCGGCGACACTGAATGAGGCCGCAGGAGTCTACGATCGTGAAAAAATGCTTGCTGGCTTTGCTCATGACCTCGCTGTCCATCGCGACGGCGGACGCGGTGACGGCTTCGCCCGACGAGGTCATTCGTGAGGCGGTAGACCTGCTCGAGGAGGGCCTCGACACGCGCCGTGACGAGCTGTCCGCGGACAAGGCCGCACTGTACGAATTCATCGACGGCATCCTTCTGCCGAGATTCGAACGCGAATTCTCGGCGCGCGCCGTTCTCGGCAAACACTGGAAGAACGCGACCGAGGAACAGCAGAGCCGATTCATTGCGGCTTTCTACACGACGCTGCTGCAACGCTACGCGGACGGCATACTCGAATTCGACACCGACCGGGTCGAGATACTGCCGTTCCGCGGTGATACCGACGGCCGTTATTCGACGGTCAGGACCAACGTCAGGCTCGACGATGGCACCAAGGTTCCCGTCCACTATGATCTCGTCAAGGCCAAGGACACCTGGCGCATGTGGAACGTCAAGGTCGAGGGCGTCTCCTACGTTAAGAACTACCGCACCGAGCTGGACGAGGAAATCAAGGCGACCAGTCTCGAGGCCGTGATCCAGCGCCTCGAATCCGAGGCCAGTGCCGGCGCCGATGAGTGACTTCTCGATCAACGATCTGGGCGACGGCCGATTCGAACTGGCCGGCGCAATGTCGTTCGAGACCGCCGACAAGATCCTGCGGGCAAGCGAGCGCTTGTTCCGGGGGCATAGCAAGCTGAGCGTCGATTTTGCGGGTGTCGACGACGCCGACTCGGCCGGCCTGGCCCTGCTCATCGAATGGAAATCACAGGCGCGTCGCGAGGGCGGCGAAGTCCATTACAGCAGCCTGCCGCAGAGCATCCTCGCGATCGCGAGGACCGCCGAGGTCGATCACCTGCTGTAGGCAGTCGACGCCTAGTCGTCGTCCTCGAAGAAGTCCTCGAACAACTCCTCCTCGAGAAAATCCGGGTCCTCGGGCGGCTCGCCGTCGTAAACCGCGAACTCGCGATTTTGCAGGTAGGCCTCCCGTAACGTGACGTAGGGGTCGTTCGAGCTGTCCAGCAGGGTGTCGGCCGCGAGCAGCCGCGCCCTCGCGTCAACGAGCCTGAAGAGATAGAGGCGATCCTTGACGCCCGCGGTCAGGTGGGTGTTCAGGTCGGCGTAATAGTCGAGAGGCACGCCTGCCGCATCGAGCAGCGAGTGCGGCCCCAGTACGGGAAGGACCAGGTAGGGTCCCTCTGGTAGGCCCCAGACCGCCAGGGTCTGTGAGAAATTTTCCTCGTAGCGTTCCATCCCCCCTGCGGTGGCGACATCGAATATCCCCCCGATGCCGAGGGTGCTGTTGAACAGGAAACGGCCGAGCTCATTGAAGCCGCGTTTCGGCTTACCCTGCAGGAAATTATTCACGGCCGAGCCCGGCGCCCTGAAGTTGGTGAAGATATTCGCGAAGCCTCGTCGCATGGGTGACGGCACGAAGCGCTTATAGCCCTTTGCGATAGGCTTGAGCGCCACCTTGTCGACAGACATGTTGAGTGCGTACATCTTGCGGTTGAACGATTCGAACGGATCGTTCGCCGCTTCGGATTCTTCCGTGTCACGAGTGTCGCTGGCCGCGCAGCCGGCGAGCGCCAGGCCGAGAGAACATGCGATCAGTGGTAACAGAGATTGCCTCAAGTCCGGTCCCCTGCGATTTTGACGGCTTCAGCCGCGGGTGGTGGCGGCAACGCTCGGGCTGCGGCTGCGCTGGAGTTGTTTCAGCTGCTCTTCGGTCATGAATTCGCGGATGAAGTCGATGCGAGCTTCGAACCGAATTCGCTGAATTTCCTGTAACTCCGGCAGCTGCAGGGCCTGCCTGAGAAAATTGATGCCGCCCACGAGGTCCCCGGTCATCAGGCGGTATTCCGACATGTAGTAGTAGGACTCGGCTACGTCGCCGGCCTCGTTGGCGGCGCGCGCGATAAGCCGAACCTGCTCGGGCGTCGGCCGCACATTGTTCATCAGGTCGAGCAGCATCGTGTGAGCGTCTTTGGCCTTGCCGAGCCCGATCAGCTGCTCGCCGAATTCGATGACGAGGGGGACGTTTCTCGGGAAGAGGTCGATGGCCTGCTGGAACGTCGCCTGGCCGACCGCGTAATCCTCCAGTGCAAGCTGGGACTGACCGAGACCGATGTGGTAGGCGATGACTTTCTGGTCCGCATCGACGAGTTCTTCGAAGATGCGCCGCGCCTTGCCGTGCTGTCCGGCGCGCTGGTACGCGACGGCGCGGCCGTACTTCTCGGCGTCGGTCTGCAGCTCGTAATCACGCTGCTCGAAATACTGCACCGCCTGCTCAGGCGTATCGAAACGCTCGACGACGATCCGCGACCGGGCAATGCCGTAGCTGCTGGAATCCTGGCGCAGTGAGTGCGGGTAACCCTGGGCGCGATTCCTTGCCTCGGCGATTCGCGCCGTGGTGACCGGGTGCGTGCGCAGGAACTCGGGCAAGCGCAGCTCCGGCGACGTCGTATTCTGCCGCGACATCACTTCGAAGAACGAGGCCATG
>JBFFSI010000060.1:0-14746 GCA_041572475.1 Woeseiaceae bacterium | reverse complement strand
GACTGCCTGGATCTCCGCCACCTGGTCGGCCGTGACCGGCTGGAACTTGCCGAGGACGCACTGCATGTGCGTGCCCCAGTTCGGGCCCCAGTTCCACGGCCAGCGCCGGTACCAGGGCCAGTCGAACCAGTCGGTGACATAGAACCGGTCCCCGTCACACATACGCCGGCCGCTGAACTGCTTCACGACCAGCGTGTCGCCGAAGCGCAGGTCGGGGCAGCGGGTGTGCAGGGTGTTGATCCAGAGCCTGTCGCGCCGGCCCTCGAACAGGATGTGTTTCACGTCGAGAGCCCGGAAATTCCTGAAATCCATGTCGCCCAGGCAATTCTGCATCTTGCCAAGCTCCGGGGCGCCGGGCTGGCTCAGGATCGCGTCGATATCTGCCTCCCTCGCCAGCCGCCGGTTTTCGTCTTCGGGTGAGACGGCACAGCCGGCCAGGAAAGGGAAGGCAACAAGCGCGAGGAGAATAATCGCGATCTTGGTTGCGCGCATGGCTTGCTCCAGTCTTGAACATGGCACATACCACGGTCTTTTAATTCGGGCGCACAGGTTCAATTTCAAGCTACACTAAATAGAAATCTGACCGGGGGAACAACAATGAGTAATCCGGTAAACCGTTGGGGGTTGATCGTATTGGTTGCTAGCCTTGCCGCGTGCGGCAAGGGGCCCACACCCGAACCCGAGGCTGCAGCCGGGCCCGACGCGGTCGTGGCTGCGACCGTGGTCGACGACGCCGCCATGGCCGATGAGTCGGCCGGCGAGAACTGGCTTGCCTTCGGCCGCACCTACAGCGAGCAGCGCTTCAGTCCGCTCGCGCAGATCAACGGCGGCAATGTCGCGGATCTTGGCGTTGACTGGTACATCGATCTGCCGAATGCGCGCGGACTCACGTCAACGCCGCTGGTCGTCGATGGCGTCATGTATTTCGTCGAGAGCATGAACCGGATTCGCGCCGTCGACGCGACAAGCGGTGAACAGATCTGGCTCTGGGATCCGCGTGTCGCCGACCACTCGGACATGCGCGTCGGCTGGGAGCACAACCGCGGCATCGGGATCTGGAAGGACATGATCTACCAGGCGACCTGGGATGGCCGGTTGATCGCGATTGATCGCGCTACCGGTAAGCAGGTCTGGAGCCAGCGAATCTACGACGAGGGGATGCCGCTCTACAACACGGGCGCGCCCAAGATCTTCAAGGGCAAGGTCATGATCGGCAGCGGCGGCACGGAAGCCGGGCCGAATCGCGGCTACGTCGTTACCCACGATGCGGAAACCGGCGAGTTCCTGTGGAAGTTTCATATCGTGCCGGGCAACCCGGCCGACGGTTTCGAGAACGACGCGATGAAAACGGCGGCCGAGACCTGGACGGGTGAGTGGTGGAAATACGGCGGCGGCGGTAACGCCTGGCACGGCTTCACCTATGACGCCGATCTCGACGTCGTCTACATCGGCACCGGCAACGGTGCGCCGTGGAACCAGAAGATCCGCAGCCCCGGCGGCGGCGACAACCTGTTCCTGGATTCCATCGTCGCACTCGACCCGGACACCGGCGCGTATCTCTGGCATTACCAGAACACGCCGGGCGAGACCTGGGACTACAACTCCAATATGGACATCGTGCTGGCCGATCTCGAGATAGAGGGCCGCACCGTGAAGGCGCTGATGCAGGCACCGAAGAACGGTTTCTTCTACGTGCATGATCGCGAGAGCCACAAGCTGATCTCCGCGGAGCCCTATGCCGAGATCAACTGGGCCACGCACGTAGACATGGAAACCGGGCGGCCCGTCGAGCGGCCGGGCGCGCGCTACGAGGACGGCGAGGAACGCATTTCGCCGACCCCGGCCGGCGCCCACAGCTGGCACGCGATGTCCTACAACCCCCGGACCGGGCTCGTGTACATTCCCGTGCTGCAGATGTCTGCGATCTATAACGATGAAGGTGTGGACCTTGATTCGTGGCAGTCAGCCATATTCGAAGGTGATACAACCGGCGTCGCGTGGTCGTGGGTCGAGGATGGCAACCCGGTCGTCGGCAGCCTCCAGGCGCGTGACCCGGTGACCAATACCGTCGCCTGGGAAGTGCCACAGACCGGCATCTGGAACGCCGGCACGATGACGACAGCCGGTAACCTGGTTTTCCAGGGGCGTGTCGATGGCACGATTCACGCCTACGACGCAGCGACGGGCGAAGACCTGTGGTCCTTCGATGCCGGGCTCGGTATCTCGGCGCCGCCGGTGACCTATTCCGTCGGTGGCAGGCAATACGTCGCGGTGCTCGTCGGCTGGGGCAGTGGAGCCGCGGGACTCGGAAGCAAGGTCTCGGTGGCCAACGGCTGGGCGTACGGCAAACACATGCGCCGGCTGATCGCGTTCTCGCTGGATGGTGATGTGCAAGTGCCCCCACAGCCAGCGCCGGCGCCAGAGCAGGCCCTCGAGTTGCTGCAGTTCGAAATCGATGAGCAGCTGGCTGCTGCGGGAGTTGATGAGTACGGCCGGTGCGGCGGGTGTCACGGCATCGACGCCATTTCACCCGGCATGGCACCCGATCTGCGGGCTTCCGCCGTGCTCGCCTCGGCCGGGGCATTTGCCGACGTGGTCCGTAACGGCAGCCGCAAGTTGAACGACATGCCGCGCTTCGCGCACCTGACGGATGAGCAGCTACTGAAGATTCGCCACTACGTGCGCCGCGAAGCGGAGAAAGCTCTGGCGGACTAGGCGCCCGTCATTGCGAGGCGGCTCGCAATGACGGGCGGTGATCGGCCTACTCGGCTTCCATGAGCACGGTCATGTTGTCGAGGTCAACGCCATCGGCGGCCGCCGCCGCAGCGCCTTCCTCCGACGAGAGCATCGCGTGAAAAGTCTCCATGTCGGTGACCGCGATAACGAGACCGGTCAGGTTTGCATTGTCGGGGCTCTGGAAGGTGTGCACGTGGTGTGCCCCGTTGGCCTTGAACAATGTGCGGCGGCCTTCTTCGCCGCGCCAGGCGTCCAGCCAGCGCGCTCCGTCCTCGACTTCGTGCAGGATCATGACGTGGGTCGCGTCCATGCCGTCGCCGGCCGGCGCCGCCACCGGCAAGTCGCTATTCCAGATATCGTTCGTGTAACGCCACTGGCCGTCGTCCCCACGTTGCCAGGTCTCCATGTACTTGCCCGTATCGATGACCTGGCCATTCGCGAACAACTTATAGGCGCCGACGTTGTAGCCGACGTCCCCGACGACCCTGGCCTCGAGTGACGTGAGTTCACCGGTGAGGCCGGCCTCGATCATGCCGCCGAAGATCGCGCGGACGGCGTCGGGCCCGAACGAGGTTTCGCCATTCGGCGGCATCAGTCGGGCGTTTTCCGAATACAGGCTTGCAAGCGTGTCAATATCGCCGGCATTCAGAGACTCTTCGAAGATCTCTCCGCGTGACGTGATCACGGACGGGTCGGTGTGCCCGGGCGCATCGCTGCAGGCGCTCGCGATGATGAGTAAAGTAAGTGCTAACAGCATTTTGTTCATTGTTATTTCCTCGAGATAGCCGGTGCCAAGCTTAGCAAAGCTAACTGCAGCGTGCTGGCGTGTATAATGCCCCTCGCAGTTCGAGTACCGGCCGCGGGATTGTGGCCGCCACAATCAACAATCTGCACAGGGGTTATTAATGAGAGTTACGAAACTGGCCGTCAGCCTGACGGCTATTATCGCGTTCGTCCTGCCTTTCTCGGTAAGCGCAGACAATCACGAAGAAGAAGAGCGCAAACCGCTCACCGATGTGTGGTTCATGGTGCCCAAGCAAGGCAAGGAGGCCGAGTTCGAGGAGGCCCTCCAGGCGCACCTGGCGTACCGCGCCGAGACCGGTGAGGCGCGCTCCTGGATGGGCTACCGCGTGGCATTGGGCCACAACATTGCGCCGATCATGCTGCGCCACTGCTGCTTCGACTGGTCCGAGAGGGATCAGTGGGTCGACGCCGAGGGCAGTGAGGAACGTGGCGCGCATTTCGCCGAGAACGTGCACCCGCTGGTCGATCACTACCACCACTACATGGAGCGTACCGACTACGAGAACAGCCATTGGCCGAACGACGGCTCGGCGAGCGGCCCGTACTTTGGCGTCACGACCTGGAAGCTGAAGATGAACGCGGGCCCCGGTCCAAACGAGGCGCGCAACAAGATCAGCCAGGCAGCGCTCGAGGCAGGCTGGGGCGACCAGGGCAATTACTGGCTCTGGATCTCGCGCATCGGTGGCGAGCCGACAATGATGATCGTCAACTCCTTCGAGAACTACGCCGACATGGCGCCGCCCGAGACGACCTTCTACGATTTCATGTCCGATACGATGGGCAAGGAAGAGCTGGATGAGCTGTTCCGGGAGTTCGGTTCGGCCTTCGCGAGTGCTGACTACACGATCTGGATGTACGACGAGGATCTGTCCACGCCGGGCGAGGACGACTGAACCCGCCCGTTCAGGCTATCGAACAGCCCGCTTCGGCGGGCTGTTTTTTCTTTGCTTTGACCCGCACCTTGATCGCCAACAACAAAAGCCAACAGGGAAACCAAACATGCCGATTGCCCGTATGTGCGGCCTTCTCGCCGCGCGGTTAATTGTCGTCACTCCCTTCTACCCGGGGGCGGCCACTAGCCCCGGCTGAGGCGGTTCAGACTAAGCCAGCCAGGAATTCGAGCAGCGCGCGGTTCACGGCATCGGGCGCCTCCTGCTGGATCCAGTGGCCTTCGCCGTCGATGAGTGTCGTGCCGCGATAATCCGTGCAGTACGCGCCAGCGGTTTGATAGAGGTCGAGGCCGGGGACGAATCCACGTACCGGATCGAGTGCGCCCGCGATCAGGCAGCTCGGCTGGTTGACAGTCTTGCCGGCCAGTTCGGCGAGCAGTTCCCAGTCCCGCTGCTGCGCGCGGTAGCGGTTGAGCGGACCGCGGAAACCACCCGCCTCGAACGCATCGGTGTAGTAGGCGAGGTCTGCCTCCGTCAGCCAGGCCGGGAACCGGTCCGGGTCGGGCAGGCCGCCGAGCATGTCATCACCCGGTTTTTTCGCGAGGACCGCCTCCGTGACCGCATCGCTGCGGTCGCCCGAGGCCATGTAGTAAACCTTGCGCAGCGCCGTGCGCACATCCGCCTCGAATTCGGCCTCGGCCACGCCTTCGTCCTGGAAGTAGAGCTGGTAGAAGAAGCGCCCGGCATGAATGCGCTTGTAGAGTTCGATGGCGGAGATTTCGTCCCGGGGATAGTAGGGCACGCTGAGGCCGGCGACCGCCCGGATGCGCTCCGGGTAGAGTAGTGCCGTGTTCCAGCAGATCGGCGCGCCCCAGTCGTGGCCGACGAGGATCGCCTGGTCCTCGCCCAGCGCGTCGAGCAGGCCGGCGACATCGGCGGTGAGCTGCAGCATGTCGTAGGCCTCTACAGGATGTGGCTTGTCGCTGCCGCCGTAGCCGCGCACATCGGGGGCGATGACGCGGTAGCCGGCCGCCGCGACAGCACGGAGCTGGTGCCGCCACGAATACCAGAGCTCCGGCCAGCCATGCACCATGATGACGAGCGGGCCTTCGCCCTCAACGGCTGCGCGGACGCGGATGCCGTTGGTCTCGAAATATTGCAAGGTGAAACTGTCTGCCATTGATGCTTCCGCGGTTCGCCGTCCGCAGCCAGTGAGCGCTTGCGTCAGGCCGAGCGCGAGCGCGCCTTTCACGATATCTCGCCGGTTCATTCCTGCTTGTTGCGCCCGATGCCGTGGTGCTACTCGAGGCTGCCCAGCGCCACGCGAATCGCCTCGCCACTGATGCCACTCGATTCTTCCGAGGCGAGGAAGGCGATCGTCTCCGCGACTTCCTGCTGGGTAGGCACGCGGCCTGCCGGGTACAGGGCGGCGCGCTCTTCCCAGACGTCCTCGGCCGTGATGCCGCGTTCTTCGGCCGCGGCCAGGGCCGAACGCTCGGCCATCTCGGTGCGCACCCAGCCCGGCAGGACCGCATTGGCGGTGACGCCATAGGGGCCTGCGTCGAGCGCGACCGACCGCATCAGCCCGATGAGGCCGTGCTTGGAGCTGTTGTAGGCGCTGCCGGTGGGCTCGGCGGCGAGGCCCGCCGTCGAACTGGTGTAAACGCAGCGGCCGTAGCCACGTTCGACCATTCCGCGGACCAAAAGGCGGCTCAGGTAAAACGGCCCGTCGAGGTTGATGCGCATCGTCTCCTGCCAGAGGGCCGGATCCTGCTTCCAGACCACGGTCTCGAGGGCCGAGCCGATGCCGTGATTGCAGACCAGGATATCGACGGGACCCAGCCGCTCCCCGGCCTCGTGGACCGCGTACTCGCAGCCTTCGGGTGTGCCGAGGTCGGCGACGGCATAATCCAGGCCGAGTTCTGCCAGTGCCTGTTCGCCGCGCGCAACGCACATGACGCGCGCTCCGCGCTCGGCCAGCAGCTGCGCCGTCGTCCGGCCGATTCCGCGACTCGCGCCCGTCACGAGGGCAACCCGTCCTGCCACACCTGCCATGCCTGTTTTCTCCCCTTACGGTTGCCACATTGTAACGATTCGCGGCGGTCTATACTTGGGGTGTGGTTGGACAACGAACCTGGAGAGCGAAATGAAAACGGTTTATCCCTTGATGCTTGTCGCGTTGTGTGTCCCGTCGCTGGCGCTGGCGCAGGATGCCGGTGAGTACCGCTGCACGTATGGCGACATGCTGCGGCGCGTCGAGATTCTCACCGAACCGGGCGTCACGGTTCCTTGCGAGGTCCACTATTACAAGGACACCGAGGCGCCAGGCGAGAAGCAGGTACTCTGGAGTGCGCAAAGCCAGGCCGGTTACTGCGAGGAAAAGGTCGACGGGCTGCTTGCCAGGCTCGAAGGTTACGGCTGGGACTGCGGCCGCGTGGAGGGCGCCGAAGCGGAGTCCTTGCCCGCAGAGACCGCCGACGAGGACGCGATCGAGGATGATACCGACGTGCTCTCGCCCGGCACGCCGGAGGGCTGAAAAGCCTATTTGCGCTGCGCGCTTGCGGCCGGGAAGAGCAGCGACCCTGGCGACCCAGGCCATGGCCCAGCGGACTTTCGTCCTGTCGCCCTGTACAGGTATGGGTCCCGGGCCACCGGTCAGATGCCGATGTCTCTAACGTCCCCGCATTGCTGGAAGTCGGTCGGCGTCTGCCCGCTGATGCGCTTGAACGCACGGACGAACTCGTCTTCGGTCGGGTATCCCGAATCCTTCGCGACATCGGCGAGATCGGAGCCGTCGCCGAGCATCAACTGCTTGGCATGGTTGATCCGGTAGCGATCGACGAAATTGTGAAAGTTGGTGCCGAATTCACTGTCGATGACCTGCATGAGGTGTTCCACCGAACAGCCCACCATGGCCGCGAGCCCGGCCTGGCTCAGGGCAGGATCGAGGTATACCTGCTGATCGAGCATGACGTCGAGCAGCCGACGCCGAAACCGCAATGCGCGCAGCGCGCTCAGTCCGGCTTCGGCCTGACGCGTCTCACCGTGGTGGCGGGCCGCATACTGGGCAAGCTCCTTGAGGTCCTTTTCCTCGGGGCTGCAGTAGTAGTCGCTGATCGTGATGATCTTGCCGCTTCTGAAGGAAAAGACCTCCGCTCCGTGGAACACGAAGTCGCCCGGGCCGTCACCAAGGTGTTGACTCGCCGAGTAGCGGCTGACGACGCCGTTGCTCACGAGCAGGACCTCACCGACGCGCTGGTACCAATGGCATTCGTCCTCGAAACTGTCTCGCAGGTACTGCGCAAGGTTGCGTCCCGAGACGTATTCCATCCAGAACGCGTCGTAATAGGCTGCCCGTTTGTCCATCAGCGCCAGCAACCGGTCCACCTCTCGCGAGTTCCAGGCGGCGTTGTAATCGTCCACGAGACGTTCCGGGTCCATGCTCCAAGTCTAGTCCTCCATGGATGCCACTGCTAGGTAGACGTCCGGATTGCAGTATCGATGCACTGGATTCATGCTCTGTTGCGGATGATTTGCCGGGGTAGCTGGCGTGAAAAAGCTCGTATTGATAGTGCTCGTATTGGCCGGATTTCTCGCGGGATTGACCGAGCTCATTCCCGATGAGGTCGCGGATCTCGGGCTCCGGCTGGAGCGCGCGCGGGGCGGTATGGAGTACCGGACGCTGCGAGTCGGGAGCGAGACCTGGCATTACCTCGAGCGCGGGCCGGCCGATGCGGAAACCGTGCTCATCATCCATGGCTTCGGTGGCAGCAAGGACAACTGGTCCCGATTCGCGCGTTTCGTAACCGGTGAGTATCGTGTTGTCGTCCCGGATCTTCCCGGTTTCGGCGAGTCGGCGCGCCACCCCGACTGGGATTACTCGCTGCCTGCACAGCGAGATCGATTGCATGGTTTTGTCGAAGCCCTCGGCCTCGAAACCTTTCACCTGCTGGGTGTGTCCATGGGCGGTCACCTCTCGGCGCTGTATACCCATCGCTACCCGGAACAGGTCGTGACGCTGGGAATGCTGGACAACGCCGGCGTGATGTCGCCCGTCGCGAGTGACTACTTGCGCGCACTCGATGCCGGCGAAAATCCGCTTCTCGTCGATGACACCGGCGACTTCGATCGCCTGTTCGACTACATCTTCCACGAGGAGCCGTTCATCCCATGGCCCTTCCGGCGGGTGTACGCGCACCGTGCGGTCGAGCAGAGCACGTTCAATCGCATCATCTTCGAGTCTCTGCGAGCCGAGAGCGGGTCGTATCGCGATCCCCTCGAGAAGCTGTTGCCCGAGATCAGCCAGCCCGTCCTGATTGCCTGGGGCGAGTACGATCGCATCATCGACAAGAGCGCGATTGACGTCATGCGGCCGTTGCTGCCGCAAGCCGAAGTCGTCATCCTGGAAAACACGGGTCACGTGCCCATGCTCGAGAAGCCCGAGGAAACGGCACGGCACTACCAGGCGTTCATCGACCGGTACTGAGAACTCGTCCTGCCGCCGCTTCAGTGCCGGTGAACATTCTCGTGAAGGCGGCGGCTTTCCTCGTAGCGTTTTTGTGCCCCTCCTTCCCGCAGGGGCGCCTGGCATACCGATTCGCTGGGGGCCGGGAAAAGGGGTTTGCAATCGTGGGAATCTGCCTAGGGCCGGATGACGCGGCGGACCGCCTCCAACGAGGGTTCGATCACGGTCGGCGCCGGCACGGCCTCGGCCGCGTGCTTGATGTCCTTGAGACCGTTGCCGGAGACGACGAGCACAACGCGTTCAGTGGGACCGATGCGGCCGCTCGAGCTTAGCTGATGTAACGCAGCGAGCGGCGCTGCCGCGGCCGGTTCCGGGAAGACGCCTGCAAGGCTCGCCATCTCGGTGATGGCGGCCAGGATATCCTCGTCCGCGACCGCCACGGCCTCGCCACCGGATTCGATGATCGCCTTCGCGGCTGCAAGGCCGTCGCGCGGCTGATCAACGGCGATCGAGTCCGCGACGGTATCGGCATTCACGGGGTCGATGCGGGCCGAGCGCCAGTCGACCGCGTCAACCTTGCGCAGCGCCTCGACGGCGCGGCTGATCGCGTCACTGCCCTTGGATTGCGCCGCATCCACGCGCGGCAGCCGGTCGATCAGCCCGAGCCGCTGCAGGTCCGTGCAGCCCTTCCAGATGCCGCTCAGCACGTTACCGTCGCCGGCCGATACGACGATGCGGTCGGGCAAGCTGCCGCCCAGCGCCTGCCAGATCTCGTAGACGCAGGTTTTCTTGCCTTCGCGCGTGAAAGGGTTGAAGCCGGTGTTGCGATTGAACCAGCCGAACTCGCTCGAGGCAGCCAGGCACAGCTCGAAAGCGGCGTCGTAGTTGCCGCGCACCGCGAGCACGGTGGCGCCGTGGGCAAGCAACTGCGTCAGCTTGGCAACGGGCGCCGACGCGGGCACGAACACGACGGCGGGGACACCGATAGCGGCGGCCAGGCAGGCCAGCGACGATCCCGCATTGCCGGTGCTCGCGGTGGCCACGACGCTCGCGCCGGTCTCGATCGCGCGCTGCAGGGCAATCGCGCTGGCGCGGTCCTTGATTGATGCGCTGGGGTTGCCGGTCTCGTCCTTCAGGTACAGGCGTTCGACCCCCGCGGCCGTGCCCAGCCGCTCCGCCCGGTACAGGGGCGTCGCGCCGATCCTGAGCGGGAAGGGCGCTGCACGGCTGACCGGCAGCAGCGCCGAGAAGTCGAAAATGTCACTCGCCGTGGCCGCGGCCGCCGGGAAATGCGGCGCCAGAGACGCGTAGTCGTAGACGATGTCGAGGTTACTGCCGCAGGCCGGGCACACGTAGCCGCTGAAGTCCTGCTCCTGAACCGTTTCGCAAGCGATGCAGCGGTAGCCGATCATCAGAGCATCACCTCACGGCACGATGTGCGTGCCGAAGATCGCATCGAGGTCGGCGCGCAGGTTCTGCGGCTGGGTGATGATCACTTTCTTGCCGCCGTGTTCGAGGAAACGCACGGCGCTTTCAATCTTGGGGCGCATGCTGCCGGCGGCGAAGCGGTTGTCGGCCAGCAATTGCCGGCACTGGGCGACGGTCAGCCGGTCGATCGGCTGCTCGTCCGGCGTGCCGAAATTCAGCGCCACCTTGTCGACGTCGGTCGAGATGATGAACACCTCCGCGCCGAGGCGCGTTGCCAGCAGGCACGAGGCAGCGTCCTTGTCGATCACGGCCGGCCGCGGGCGCATCTCGCCGTCCTTGCGGAAAATCACCGGGATGCCGCCGCCGCCGGCGGCGATGACGAGCATGTCACTGTCCAGCAGCGCACGGATCGCGGGCAGTTCGATGATATCGAGCGGCTCGGGCGATGCCGTCAGCCGTCGCCAGCCGCGGCCGGCGTCTTCGCCGATGATCCAGCCGTCTTTCTCGGCATGGCCCAGGGCCTCTTTCTCGCTCATGAACGGGCCGATCGGCTTGCTCGGGTTGAGGAAGCTCGGGTCGTTCTCGTCGATGACCACCTGGGTGACGAGCGCGACGACCTCCTTGTCGATGTTGCGTTTGCGCAGGGCATTCTTGAGCGCCTGGGCGATCTGCATGCCGATCGCGCCCTGCGTGTCGGCGACACAATTCGCAAGCGGCACCTGGTGGATCACGTCGCGCGCGAGTTCGGACCGTAACAGGATGAAGCCGACCTGGGGTCCGTTGCCGTGCGTGACCACGACGCGGTAGCCCATCTCGATGATCGGTACGATGAAGTGTGCGGTCTCACCCGCCGCGCGGTACTGGGCGAGGACGTCCATGTGCTCGGCGCCCTTGATCAGCGAGTTGCCGCCGATCGCGATGAGAACCAGGGGTTTGTCGTTTCTGGCCGGGTTCGCGTTCATAGGCTTCTCACATCGTCAGCGCCATCAGCGCTTTGGCCGTGTGCAAGCGGTTCTCGGCTTCCGGGTAGACGCGGGATTGCGGGCCGTCGATGACAGCGTCGGTCACCTCGCAGCCGCGGTCAGCAGGCAGGCAGTGCATGTAGATGGCCGATTTTTTCGCCCTGGCCATCATGGACTCGTCACAGATCCAGTGCCGATACTGCAGCGCGACGTCCATGGCCGCCTCGGGGTTGCCGAACAGCGATTCGACGCCCCAGCTCTTGGGGTAAACGATGTCGGCATCGGCGAACGCCTCCTCCATGCTGTCCACGACGTTGAACTGGCCACCGGAGCGTGCCGCGTTCTCCGTTGCGAGCCTGAGCGGCTCGTCCATGAGCGTGTACTCGGGCGGATGGGCGAGCGTCACGTTCATGCCGAAACGGGTCATCAGCATGACCAGGCCCTGTGGCACCGACATCGGCTTCACGTAGCTCGGGGCATAGGCCCATGAAACTGCAATCTTCAAATCTTTCATGTCCTTACCGAACTCTTCGCGAATCGTCATCAGGTCGGCGAGATTCTGGCAGGGGTGGTCGACGTCGCACTGCATGTTGATGACGGGGACATCCGCCCAGTGTGCGACGTCGCGCATGTAGCTCTGGCCTTCGCCGGGCACGAGGTCATGCCGGATCGCGATGCCGTGGCCGTAGCCCGACAGGATGATGCCCATGTCCTTGGGGCTCTCGCCGTGCGCGATCTGCGAGGTCTCGGAGTCGATGAAGTGGGCGTGGCCGCCGAGCTGGGTCATGCCGGCCTCGAAGGAATTGCGCGTCCGCGTGGACTTGTCGAAGAAGATCAGGAACAGCGTCTTGTGCGGCAGATGCAGCGTCGGGATGCCGGCCTTGAACTCGGCTTTCAACTGGTCGGCGGTGTCGAGCGCGATGCCGAGTTCCTCGTCGGACCAGTCCTGGGTCATCAGCCAGTCGCGGCCGCGCAGCTTGTCGGAGATGGGTTTGGCGTGCTGGGTCATGGACGGGCTCCCGGTGCAAAGGTGTCGACGAGCGCGGCATAAAAGGCCGTCGCGCGGACGAGGTGGTCCACCTCGGTCTGTTCGTTCGGCGCATGGGCGAAGTGTTCATGCCCGGGGCCGAAGCCGATCGTCTTCAGGCCGTGCATGCCGGCCGTCGCGACGCCGTTGGTGCTGAAGGTCCAGAAGCCGACCTCGGGCTCGGCGTCGAACGCGCTACGAAAGGCGCTGATCGCTGCGGCAACGGCCGGGTCGTCGGCCGGCGTTTCCCAGGTCGGGTAGTACTTGCGGGTCGGGTAGGTCAGCCCCGAGTAGCTGGGTACCGCGTAATCGAGCACGGTCACGGTCGCGTTCGCGGCCTGCACCGAGGGCAGGGCCTCGATCTCCGCGACCGACGTGGTCTCGGTTTCGCCCACGGTCAGGCGGCGATCCAGGTGGATCGTGCAGCCGTCCGCAACCGCGCAGAGGCTGGGCGAGGTCGAGCGGATCTCGCTGATCGTGACCGTGCCCTTGCCCAGCGGCTCGCGCGGCTCGAGCGTGGCGTTGAGTTTCTCGATGTCGCTGATGATGCCGGCCATCTTGTAAACGGCGTTATCGCCGCGCTCGGGCGCCGAGCCGTGGCAGGAGACGCCCGCGGTGTGCACCTCCATCTCCATGCGGCCGCGATGACCACGGTAGACGCGCAGGCTGGTCGGCTCGGTGATCACCACGAGATCGGGGCGCAGGCCGTCCTCGTTGACGATGTATTGCCAGCACAGGCCGTCGCAGTCCTCTTCCTGCACGGTCGCCGTGACGTAGAACGATACGCCGTCGGGCAGGCCCCGCTGCTTCAGCAGTGCGCCGGCATAAACGCTCGAGGCGACTCCGCCCTTCATGTCGGACGCGCCCCGCCCGTAGAGGATGCCGTCCTCGACATCACCCGAGAACGGGTCCCGGCCCCATAGCGCGGCATCGCCGACGTCGACGACGTCCACATGGCCGTCGAATGCGATCGCCTTTTCGCCCGTGCCGATGCGGCCGATCAGGTTGCCCATCGGGTCCACCGTGACTTCGTCGTAGCCGATGTCCAGCATCTCCTGGCGTATGCGTTCGATGACGTCGCCTTCCCGGGAGCTCAGTGAGGGGATGCGCACGATGTCCTGCATGAAGGCCACGAGCTGCGGCTCGAGCCGTTTCGCGGCGGCGTGGTAGTCGCTCGTCATCATTAATCTCCGTATTCCTTGTGCATGCCGCTGGCCTCGTTGAAGGCCAGGATCAGCCGGTCCCACTCGTCGACGACGTCCTCAGAGAACACCTCGTCCCAGAAGTCCGTGTCCCAGAGCTGGCGTAACTCGTCCGCGCTGCGACCCTGCTGCTCGACCCAGGTGAAGTACTTGAAGTTGTGCAGGGCT
Organism: Woeseiaceae bacterium; assembly: GCA_041572475.1. Classification (GTDB taxonomy): domain Bacteria; phylum Pseudomonadota; class Gammaproteobacteria; order Steroidobacterales; family Woeseiaceae; genus UBA1847. Next base: position 1,064 of record JBFFSI010000060.1, on the reverse strand, counting down.
TTGCGGTCGCGATAGCCGAGCTCGCGCAGGTGATCCGTCGTAATGCCCTGCAGGTAGCGCGCGAAATGCGCCTCGGCGTGCAGGTTCGTGTAGCGGCCCTCGCTCGCGCGCAGCTCCTCGAGCCGGGAGCTGTAGAGGCCCATCGCGTCGGTGAGTGGCGTGAATATGACGTCGCGTGCGTCCATGTCGAAGTAGCGCGCGGCCTTGATGCTGGCGACCAGGTTGCAGATGCCGGAAATGCCGACCTGGTGCAGGGCGCCGATCGTGTCGTCGCTTATCCCCTCGCGGCGCAGACGCTCGAGTCCCTCGTCCTCGTTGAAAAGGCGCATGAGCTGCATTGCCTGCTCATCGTCAACGGCGGCCACGAGGTCCGTGTTGCGCACGTTGTGGATCCACGGGACGTGCTTGTCGCCGATGCCCTCGATGCGGTGCTCGCCGAAGCCGAGCTCGAGCAGGGTGGGGCACTGCAGTGCCTCGCTCGCGACCACGCGAATACCCGGGTGCCGGCTGCGCAGGAAGTCGCCGGCAGCGATCGTCCCGGCCGAGCCGGTGGCGCTGACCCAGGCCGAGAGCCGGCCGGGCAGGTAGTGCTTGCGAAAGATCTCGTCCACGACGCCGCCGGTCACGTGGTAGTGCCAGATGGCGTTGCCAAACTCTTCGAACTGGTTGAAGATTACGACACGATCGCGTCTATTTCGGCGAAGTTCGTGACATTTATCGTATATTTCCTTAACGTTCGACTCCGTTCCCGGCGTCGCGATCACCTCGTCCGTGCCGATTTCATCGAGCCAGTCGAAGCGCTCGCGGCTCATGCCCTCGGGCAGGATGGCGATGGCCGAGCAGCCCAGCAGGGCGCAGTCGTAGGCACCGCCACGGCAGTAGTTGCCCGTCGACGGCCAGACGGCCTTCTGGTTCTCGGGATCGAAGTTGCCGGTCACGAGGCGGGGCACGAGGCAGCCGTAGGCGGCGCCGACCTTGTGGGCGCCAGTGGGGAACCACTGGCCGAGGATGCCCACGATGCGTGCGTCGACCCCGGTGAGCGCTGGCGGAAATTCCAGCCAGTT
>JBFFSI010000059.1:0-14859 GCA_041572475.1 Woeseiaceae bacterium | reverse complement strand
TCATTCAGAATGGCCACAGACAGGAGCGGCGTTCTGAACGCCTGCTTTCACCAATACCGGACATTCAGATCTGCCAGAACGGCGTGATCTAAAGGGTAGCTAACGGCCAATAGCAGATATCACTCTAAGTCCAGACAGACGGCTCGTGACCCAGGCGCCCCCTTGAAGCTGTCTGAATCACTGCAGAGCCAGCCTGTAAATGTGCGACACGGTTCTCACGGTACGCATAAATACCTAGCTATATACGTACGAATGCCTAATACTGCACACTTGAAATAGTGCGAATGACCAAATTTGCCGAAAGACAGGACCGGGGTCGTTACATCAATGGAGAGTGATGCATGAAAATTCTAGTTACATCTGCCGCCGTAGCTCTGCTGCTCTGTGGCTGCGGTGGAGGCGGATCGTCCGGAGGGGCCGCGGCTCCACCACCACCCCCGCCACCCGAAACAGACCTGGCGTGGGATGAAGGGAATTGGGATGAACTTAATTGGCAATAGGAATAAACACATGAAACTCATAACATCTTTAGTATTACTGTTGGCCGCGTCTGTGGGCATGGCACAAGGCGTACCCAATACCTTCACGGCAGGGACACCAGCGCGGGCTGCTGAGGTAAACGCGAACTTTACAAATCTCGACACACGCGCATCGGCGAACGCTACTGAAATCGCAGCAAATGCTGCGAGCGTCACGGCACTTGATACGGCTGTCGACCAGCTGTATTCCTCGATTGATTTTACGATGGTAGTGGACGAGATTGGCGCTGCCGGCGTGAATTTCAGTACTTGTCCGGTCGGCTCCATTCCTGTCAGCGCTTCGTGTGGCTGCTTCGGCGATGGAGTAACCACTAACTTTGGCTATGTGTTCGCCTGTGCCGTTGTCGGTGATGGCGTGGATGACTTCGCAGTCGCTGCCTGCTTTGAGGACTGGACGTTCGATCCAAGCCTGGCAGAACCAGAAGCTTTTGTGGATGTCATGTGCGTGAGCGCAACACTGGTAGATGGCAGTGCGGCAACATTTGATTCACCGTTCACCGCAGCACAGCCCGCCGTGGGAGGGTCGCAGCTAAAACCGGCGTCCCAGCAAAAATCCAGTACCGTATTCGAGGATACAGAGCTACGGTTACGCAACGCGATCTCAGGTCACAGAAACGCCCTATTGCGCAAGCAATGAGTGACCTGCAGATACAAAGACAAGGTGTCAGGTTTATTTGTGATCCTAATAGATCTGGCACCCTTGTCGACTTGGGGCACAAGAACAAGATCTTCGTAAGACTCGAATAAGGTGGTTAGTCTCCGAATACCACCAAACCGTGAAATATTGCAACGGGCCCACTTTCGCCTGCGGCCGTCATTGGTGATTATTGTAGCCTCAGATCAGAGTATTCGTTAGGAGTGACGGCGCTGGTCATCAGTATTGCCACAGATTATTTCAAAATCGCACAAGGCGTTTTCGTTGAGTCGACAAATCCTTAAATCCTTTCGATAACCTGACGTTAGGCCCGTGCGGTGTACGTTGGACGCCCGGCACCAGCATCCGCTTTGGGTCAACAGCCGACATTCCAGACTAATCCCAACAAGTGTCAGCTTCCGGGTGTAGAGGAGACATTCCCTATATTGGATATCCAAGGATATCCGCCGTGCAACTTAATCAAAATGGGCTACAAATGGCTCATCAAGGGCAGGATTTGTCTGGCCAGAAAACGTCCGTGAATAGCCCCACTCCAGGTGTCTGATGGGCATCTGCAAGCGGATCCGCAAGCATGCGATATGTTTTACTGGACGTTATATAAGGCCGACGCCACAGTTATCATAACCAAACGGTTTTATCGTTGGAGCACAAAGATGATTAGGTCGGCAGGGCCGAGCGATATGGAATCTATTCTCGGGCTTCTTGCAGAGTCCGGACTGCCCACGGGTGGCATCGCTGATCTCCTTGACCAGTTTGTCGTAGCAGAGGACGGAGATGCCGTCATCGCTGTTGGAGGAGTTGAATATCATGGGAGTCACGCCCTGCTTCGATCGCTCGCCGTCTCTGCCGAACATCGAGGCCGGGGCGTTGGGACGGTGATCTGCGACCACCTCGAAGCCCTGGCCGCGCAACACGGCGTTGAGTCTATCTACATTCTTACCGAGACTGCAGAAGAATTTTTCGCCCACCGCGGTTATGCGATTGCTGAACGTTCAGAGGCGCCAGCGGAAATTGCTGCCTCAGAGGAATTTGCTGATCTCTGCCCGCAGTCGGCCACTTTTATGCGGCGATTGATCTGACTGTTCTTTGTCATCCTGCGCGAGCAGGGCATTGGTTCAGAGTTCTGTAAGCACGCTGGCAGTGCGCCGGCAGGTTGACTGCGGAACCATCGCCCCGCAACTTGGTGGAATAAACAGCGACACGCAGGTGCTCTTCTACCTCAGGAAGGAGCTACTGCCCATTTGTGTGCCCGGTGCGGGAATCTATCGTCATGTCCCACCAGCGAGCAAAGTCGCTCACCAGCTCGTCGGCCGGTGTCGCGAATAGCTCCGCGCCCAATCGCGTGGCGTGTGAATACAGCTCTCGCTTACGCGTAATGGCCTTTTGCAGAAGCTCTATCTCGATGTCGTCCTGAGATTCGAGTAAGGCCTGCAGCACGGCGAGATCGTGAGCATTGCCGAGCGTCGTCTGCAGGTCGTCCAGCACCAGGTGTCGCTTGCGAACCTCCTGCTCGTTCAGGTGCTCCAGGATGCACACCTGGTACCAGTGGTACTTGGTGCGTTTTCGCAGCAAGTGATAATTCGCGTCGTGAGGGTTGTGCCGCGTGGCATCCCAGGCGTTGAGGCAGTTCTGATAAGTTCGAGCCAACCCGGGCGCCAGGTCTTCGAAGCCCCGAATGTCGAAACGCCAGTCATCGACGGCCTGCCGGCGTGCCAGCAGGATCTTCCGGGACCCGGCGAGTGCCGCCTGCGGTATCTCGATCGGGGATGCGTAAGCTCCGGCATCCGGCCAGCCCAGGGACTCGATGGTCCTGGCCAGGACCTGGCCGTCGCGGTACTCACCAAGCTGTTTCCCGGCTGCCCGGTACTCCTGGTCCTCGGCGTCAAAGGCATCACCCATCAGCAGTCGTATGAGCCGCAAGAGCGCGCGCATTTTCTTGCACAGTTTTCTCAGGCCGTGAACTCGCTCCTCAACAGACACGGCATCGTCGTCGAACGCGCTCAGGACAATGCCGATCTCTTCGCGCGCGATTCGGCGCAGCGCCGGCGCGGCAGGTTCACCTTCCTCGATATAGAACGGCATAGCGGAATCTTCAGGTCAGACTGCACGACAGGCCATATACGGGGCGACGGCCGCCATTGTAGCTGAATCGTCGTCGCGCACGGCGAGGCTAGGTGAGTTCGCTGAGCCAGGCACACATGCCTGCTATGCCCTGCTCGACCCGGGGAAACGTCGGCTTGTCAGCACCAGCATTCATGATCTGCTCGCCGTCAAAATCGACGAATGCCAATCGAGCCGTCAGGCTCTCGGCAGGCATTCCGAAAGCGCTGCCTGGCAAAAGGGCAACGCCGGTATTGGCCAGCAGGGCGTTTGTGAGTTCCTCGCCGGTGCCAATACCTCGTGCGGCCAGGCCTTTACGAAAGCCATCGAACGCCGGGAACAGGTAAAAGCCACCCTGCGCCGGATGTACGTCGACACCGGCGCGCCTTAGTGTGTCACTGCAGAATTGACTGACCTCGTCCAGGCATTCGATCTGTTTGTCCAGGTATGACCTGGCAAGCGAGTGATCTCCATACGCGCAGGTCGCGGCAAGCTGAATCGGGCTGGGAGCGCAAGAATAGGTCTCTGATGCTATGCCCAGCACGGCCTGAAAAAATTCCTTGCCGAAGGAGTCCGGAATGCGAACAAAGCCCAGCCGCCAACCGCCGGCACCGCACCATTTCGAGATACCGGAAGAGACGATACATCCTTCCGGATAGAACTCATCGAGCGTCGCATGATCATGGTCATAGCTCAGCAAGCTGTAGATTTCGTCCGCTATGACAACGATGTCGTGCTTGCGCATGACCTCGGCGAGCTGCTGCAGCTGGCCGCGAGAATATGTTTGGCCGGTGGGATTGCTCGGGTAGTTGAAAACCAGCACAAGCGGCGGGCCGGGGTCGGCTCTGGAGCAGCAGAATTTGTCGAGCTGTTCGGGCGTCAGCCGCCATTGATTGTCATACGTCGTCACCAGCCAATTGACCTTGTGGCCGGCCAGCCGGGCCTGGGGTTCGTAGGAAACCCAACTCGGCGCCGGGAGCAGCACTTGCGCTTCTTGAAAGGCTGCCAGCACACAGTAGATAAGGATCTTGCTTCCGGCACCGACAACAATCTGCTCGGCGCGCCAGTTCTTGTGCTCCATGTTGTTATGGAAGCTGGCAATCGCCTCTCGTAGCGGCGGGTGCCCCTGGACACTCATGTATTCTTTTCTGTGTGCCGAGTCGGCCAACGCATCTCGAACTTGGCGAGGTACTGGGAAAGGGCTTTGTCCAAAGCCGAACCGGAATACTTCCTCTCCGCCGGCTGCGCGCTCCTGGGAGAGCTGGTGAATGAGCAAGGTCTGCGAATGCTTGCTCTCTCGGATATAGGGCCTCAAGTGCTTCACAGGCTTTTCCTAAAGAGACACCTGAGCAACAGCATAACCCCCGGGAATTGGCACCGGGAGAGACTAGCATCAATTTGTAGCACCTGGCAGATCGAAAGGCTTTGCTTAGTAAGCGTCCGGCATGGGAGAGATGAGCACGAGCAATGCTTTCCTCGTCCATGCTCTGCCGGCCTTGATCTTCGCTGCTGATGACACGACGATGCTCCTCGTCGAACTATCGCTTCGGCAGGTAGGGGCGCAGCGTATCGCGCGCGACGACCATCCGATGCACTTCATCCGGACCATCAGCGAGGCGCAGGGTCCTGGCGTTCATGTACATCTTTGCCAAGGGGAAGTCCTGGGACAGGCCTGCCGCGCCGTGCATCTGGATCGCGTCGTCGATCACGGCGATGGTGACGTTCGGGACCACGGCCTTGATCTTGGAGATCCAGACCTGGGCCTCGTGCACGCCGGCGGTATCGATGACGTAAGCCGTTTGCAGCGTCAGCAGCCGCGCCATGTCGATGTTCATGCGCGCGTTCGCAATGCGGTCGTAATTGCCGCCGAGTTTCGCCAGCGGCTTGCCGAAAGCCGTCCTCGAGACGCTGCGGCGGCACATGAGCTCGAGCGCGTGCTCGGCCATGCCGATCGCGCGCATGCAGTGGTGCACGCGCCCCGGGCCGAGCCGCCCCTGCGCGATCTCGAAGCCGCGGCCGGCGCCGAGGATGATGTTGTCGGCCGGTACTCGCACGTCGGTGAAACGCATGTGCATGTGGCCGTGCGGGGCATCGTCCATCGAGAACACGTTCATCCCGCGTAAGACCTCGACCCCCGGCGCATCCATCGGCACGAGGATCTGCGAGTGCTGCTGGTGCCGTGGATTCTCCGGGTTGGTCCGCGCCATGCAGATCAGGATCTTGCAGCGCTCGTCGCCGGCACCCGATATATAGGTCTTCTCGCCGTTGATGACCCACTCGTCGCCATCGAGCACGGCCGTCGTCGCGATATTGGTCGCGTCCGACGACGCCACGTCGGGTTCGGACATCGCGTAGGCCGAGCGGATTTCTCCGTTCAGCAAGGGCTCGAGCCAGGCCTTCTTCTGTTCCGGCGTGCCGTAACGCTCGAGCACCTCCATGTTGCCCGTGTCGGGCGCGCTGCAGTTGAAGGCCTCCGCTGCGAGGTGCGCCCGGCCGGTCTCCTCGGCCAGGTAGGCGTACTCGACGGTGTTCAGCCCGGGGCCGCGTTCGCTGTCGGTCAGCCAAAAGTTCCACAGGCCCTGTTCCCGGGCGGCGGACTTGAGTTCGCCGAGGATCTCCTTCTGGCGCTCGGTCAGCGACCAGCGGTCACCCTTGGCGACTTCTTCGAAAAACTCCTCGTCGACGGGCACGACGCGCTCGTCGATGAACGTCCTTACTGCGTCCAGCAACGGGCGCAGACGATCGGTTACGCCGAGGTTCATAAGCTTCAATCCTTTTGCATTACCCCATGAATCTCATCAATATAACGGGACAGCCCGACAAACCAAACAACGACCGTACATGAATACAAGCACTGGCACCCAAATGCAGTCGATTCTCGACAAGCAAAAGGCCGCAGTCCTTCGAGATGGTATGCCCCCTGCCTCAAAGCGCATCGAATGGCTGGACAAGTCGATCGACCTGCTGTGCACGCACCGGGAGGCGCTAAATGATGCAATGAGCGCCGATTTCGGCCACCGCTCGAAAGACCAGTCGGACTTCGCGGACATCGCCGTGTCCGTCGACACCTTGAAGCACGCGAAACGCCACGTGCGCAAGTGGATGCGGTCGGAACGGCGCGCGCCGCAGTTCCCGCTGGGGCTGCTCGGCGCGAGGGCCGCGGTTCATTTTCAACCGAAAGGCGTGGTGGGCATCGTGAGCCCGTGGAACTTCCCGGTCAACCTTACGTTCGGGCCTTTGGCGGCGGTGCTCGCGGCGGGCAACCGGGCCATGATCAAACCGTCGGAATTTACACCCAGGACCTCGGAATTGATGGCGGATCTGACGGCTCGGTATTACACGGACGAAGAGGTTGCCGTATTCACCGGAGAGGCAGACGTCGGCGCTGCCTTTACGAGACTGCCTTTCGACCACATCATCTTTACGGGCGGCACGTCGATCGCCTACCACGTGATGCGCGCCGCAGCCGAAAACCTCGTGCCGGTCACGCTCGAACTCGGCGGCAAATCGCCCGTCATCATCGGCCGGTCTGCCGATATCGACAAGGCGGCTGCGCGAATCATGGCCGGAAAAACCGTCAACGCGGGGCAGGTCTGTCTAGCCCCGGACTATGTCTTCGTTTCCGAGGACAGTGTTGATCGATTTGTCGAAGCAGCGAGTGCGGCCGTGGCCGACATGTACCCGAACGGGATGCGTGACAACGACGACTATTCGTCGGTGATCAACCAGCGCCATTACGAACGCCTGAAGGCCTGCCTCGAAGACGCGCGAGCGAAGGGCGCCGATGTCGTCGAGATCAATCCGCGGAACGAGGACTTCTCGCAGCAGCGACACCACAAGATGGCGCCGCATATCGTCCTGGGCGCCAACGACGAAATGAAAGTCATGCAGGACGAAATCTTCGGGCCGATCATGCCCGTGCAGCCATACTCGAATATCGAAGACACCGTAGCTTACGTAAATGCCAACCCGCGGCCGCTTGCGCTCTATTATTTCGGTTCGGACTCGAAAGAGCGTGACTTTGTTTTGAGTAACACGACGTCCGGCGGCGTCACGGTAAACGACGTCGTATTCCACTTCGCGCAAGAGGATCTGCCGTTTGGCGGCATTGGTCCTTCAGGTACTGGTGCGTACCATGGCCGGGATGGTTTCCACGAGTTCAGCCATAAAAAAGCTGTCTACACGCAGACAGGTCTGGAGCTGCTGAAGGTCATGCGGCCGCCATACGGGAAGACGTTCCGCAAGCTGATCGGCGCCCGCCTGAAGCGTTGAGGAAAATTTGACCTGCGGCTAAGGTCCTGTCGCAAATTTCGCGATTACAGCCTCGCGTATCTCCTCGATCTGCGGTTTGGGCTTGGACCTGGTTTTGCCGAGGCAGTGTTTGTCGCGTGGGCAACTGGAACTGCGCGGGCAGATGATCGTCGCGTCCTTTTCTGCGCCGTCGGCGATCCAGCCGATGTTCAGGATCTTGCCGATGCTCTGCAGTTGTCTCTGCGCCTCTCTCGGAATGGGCCCGGAGCCGCCGTTGGCATTGCAGCTCTTCTCGATCGCGTCGATGGTCTCGGCCGGGTCGATGTCCTGGGCGCGCAGCGCAGGGGCGAGGTCGACGCCGGCGCACAGCACGTGCGGGTTGCCGGCCGCGTCCTTGCTGCGCAAAGACTCGCAACAGTAAAGACGCTTGTCGTCGCCGGCACGCAGTACCGAAATCTGCGCCGACGGCTGCGTCGAGTGCGTATTCAACATCCGGAACACCGCCCAGTGCTGGCAAGGGTCGGAGACCATCGCCATGTTGCCCCAGGGCAGGGGAATGCCGTTGCCGCGGTAAACCGCCCGCAGGTTGCCTGGCGGATAGGCATCGAAATAGTGCCAATGCCGATAAGGACTCACGCTCGACATGCGCCGCATCACGAGGGTCGTCGTCAGGTCGATCTTGTCGCCGGAGCCGATCGAGTACGCATGCTTGGCGAGAAACTGGCGAAACGGCGTCTTCGGCGCCAGCAGCGCAGCCGCGAAGTAGCTGCACTCGAAGTCGCGCCAGGCGTACAGGATGTCCTTGGCGTCGACGTTCGGTCCCTCGGCATCGTGCCGCCTGCCGGGCACCAGCCCGCCGGAGATTTGCGGCGCCCGTGCGCCGTCGCCGTCGTGCAGGATCATGTGCGCGATGTGGTTCGCGAGGTCGTACTTCAGCCGCGCCGGGGACCGCTCGATCGAGCGGTTCAGGTACACCGTGTTGGGGGCCTCGAAGAACGAGCGAATGGTTTTCTTGATGGCCACATTGCTGCCGCCGTCTTTGACCGGCCGTTGCTCGAACCATTTGACCTCGAGTCCGAGATGGGCGGCGATATCGAAGACGTCGTCGACATCCAGGGGAAACCGCTTCCCGCCTATGCTCTCGGCGGCTCGCTCGATGTCGGGGAAGCGATTCTGGTTCGCTTCCTGGTGCGCGCGAATCAGCAGGTGCGCGAACTGCCGTCCGGTCGTGCCAGTCTGCGACAGCAGCTCGGGAATCGCGAGCTGCAGGAGCTGTTCGGAAAACAGGAAGCCGGGTTCGAGTGGCAGGCCGGCGACGGCAGCCTCGACAGGGGCGGGGTCCAGCGCCGGGTCCTCGAGCCGTTCGTCGAAGAACCAGTCCGGGTCCTTCTGGAAGATATCGGCGAGTATGTTAAGCAGTCGCTCCGAGGGCACCCGCTTGCCGTTCTCGATCATCGACAGGTAGGACACCGAGGGGGCCGCCTCGGCGTCGATCTGGACGCATCTGACGGATAAATCCTCCAGGGTCAGGTTGTTACGCTTCCTGAGCGACTTGATCTTCGTCCCAAGGAAATGGGCCTTGCGGCGCAGTCCGTATTGTTTGCTCACGCGGTCCTCTTTTGTGAAATTAACAGTGTGAAATTTTTTCTGTGAAATTTTAACAGATATGTGGCTAGTATGCCTATCGAGGACGGCGAAATGACCGGACTCGGCACGCCAGCCACCGATTAGGAGACGAGCATGACCCGACGCAAGCAAAGAAAGATCGCTGCCTACCTGGACGCCAAGCTGCCGCTCGCCGGCGCCAGCCACGCGGACGTGGAGCGTTACTTCACCGCTACGCCGATGCGCTATACGCAGTGCTTCGCCGCCCTGACCGATGGCCGCGTCGTGCGGCTGCGCGACGCTCGCCAGTTTCTCGGCTGGTCGGGTGATGAGCAGGAGCGCAGCTTCCTGTTCGGCTGCAAAAGCTGCCGCATCGTGATCAATACCGTCAACGGCGGCTACCAGGTCGAAGACCCCACGATGACGACGGGCGTGCGCAGGTTCATCGGCCGCGACGGGAGCCTCTTCTTCGTCCGGCGCTGGGGCCGCGCTGCGGAGCAGGCTAGCTCCGAAGGGCTTTTCGTGAACTACGGCCTGGCCGGCTTCGAGCCCGCTGCCGCGACGATCTGACAGGAAACAGCATGCTTCAGGCCGAGCAAACCGCTTTCGGCGGTCCCGTGCGCCCGCAGGCAACGGCGGACTTCTGCGACGACAACCCGTCGGCACAGGTCCTGCAATCCAGTTTCAGGAGTTTTGGTGGCGTTCGCGGCTGCGTCGGCCCGGTGGAGACGATTTCGACGCGCGACGACAACTCACTGGTGAAGGCAACGCTTGAGGAGCCGGGCAACGGCCGCATATTGCTTGTTGACAACCAGGGTTCGACGACCTGCGCGATGCTGGGCGGCAACCTGGCGACGCTCGCCGCCGAAAACGGCTGGGCGGGCGTAATCGTCAATGGCGCCGTGCGAGACGTCGATGAGCTGCGAGAAGCCCGGGTGGCGGTATTCGCGCTCGCGACGTGCCCGCGCCGCAGCCGCAAAGCGGGCCTCGGCACGCGAGGCGGGCCCGTCAGGATCGGCGGGGTCTATGTCCGTGGTGAAGACATCATCGCAGCGGACGCCGACGGTGTCGTGTGCCTGGCATCGTGGGCGGCCCGCTAAGCAGCTAAAGAAAAAGCACCAGCAGGCGCTGGACTAGGAGAGGATGATGAACAGGAAGGAGCAAATCGCCCAGCTCGAATCGGAATGGAAGAACAGCCCGCGCTGGAAAGGCGTGTCGCGGTTCTATGAGGCCGAAGACGTTATCAAGCTGCGTGGCTCGGTCCGGATCGAGTACACGCTGGCCCGGCAGGGTGCCGAGAAGATGTGGCGCCTCATCAACCAGGAGGAACCGCTCTGCGGCCTCGGTGCGCTGACCGGCAACCAGGCCATCCAGGAGGTGCAGGCCGGATTGAAAGCGATCTACTGCTCGGGCTGGCAGGTTGCCGGTGACGGCAACAGCGCCGGCGAGATGTATCCCGACCAGAGCCTGTACCCGGTGGACTCGGTGCCGAAGATGGTCGAGCGCATCAACAACGCATTCATCCGCACCGACGAAATTCACGCGCTCACCGGCGACGACAGCATCGACTGGTTCCCGCCCATCGTGGCGGACGCCGAGGCCGGCTTCGGCGGCAACCTGAATGCCTTCGAGCTCATGAAGGCGATGATTCGTGCCGGCGCCGCCGGCGTTCACTTCGAGGACCAGCTGTCCTCGGCCAAGAAGTGCGGCCACATGGGCGGCAAGGTGCTGGTTCCCACGCACGAAGCCGTTGCCAAGCTGACCGCGGCGAGGCTCGCCGCAGACGTCCTCGGCGTGCCGACGATCCTGCTGGCGCGTACCGACGCCGACGCAGCCAACCTGATTACCTCGGATTCCGACGACCGCGATCACCCGTTCATCACGGGCGAGCGCACACCGGAAGGGTTCTACCGGACCAACGCCGGCATGGAGCAGGCCATTGCCCGCGGGCTGGCCTACGCGCCTTACGCGGACCTGATCTGGTGTGAGACGTCCAAGCCAGACCTCGAGCAGGCGCAGCGTTTCGCCGACGCGATTCACGCCGTGTACCCGAATCAGCTGCTGGCCTACAACTGCTCGCCGTCGTTCAACTGGAAGGCCAATCTCGACGACGCGACCATGAAGACCTTCCGCGAGGAGCTCGGCAAGATGGGCTACAAGTTCCAGTTCATCACGCTCGCCGGCTGGCACGCGCTGAACTCGAGCATGTTCAACCTGTGCCGTGCTTACAAGGAAGACGGCATGTACGCCTACTCGCAGCTGCAGCAGAAGGAGTTCGAGGACGAGAAGCTCGGCTTCCGCGCCGTGAAGCACCAGTCCTTCGTCGGCGCCGGCTACTTTGACGCGGTGCAGAACACGATCATGCACGGCATGTCATCGACCACGGCGATGCACGGCAGCACCGAGGAAGAGCAGTTCGTCGCCTGAGGCGCTGATTCGCTACACAATCGATAGCGCCTCGGCTATCTTGAGGCGATGTTCCGTCGCCGTCTTGTCACGATGCTGCTGGCAGCGCTTGCGCTGCCGGCCGCCGTTGCAGAACCTCTCACGGTGGCGGTTGCGAGCAATTTCGTGCGTCCGGCGCACGCGCTGGCTGCACGCTTCGAGGCGCAGACCGGCACCGACCTGCGCCTCGTCTCCGGTTCGACCGGCAAGCTCTATGCCCAGATAACGAACGGCGCGCCACTCGACGTGTTCCTGGCCGCCGACGCCGAGCGGCCACGGCGGCTCGCAGAGGAAGGGTTCGGTGTCGAAGGCAGCCGCTTCACCTTTGCGACCGGTGCCCTGGTGCTCTGGTCGCGCGACCCGGCGCTGGCCGGCGAGGGTTGTCGGCGCGCGCTCGATGACCTCGGTGACCGCAAACTCGCGATCGCCAACCCGGAAACCGCGCCCTACGGGCAGGCCGCGAGGGATTTCCTGCAAGCGGCCGGGCTCTGGGACCGCGTCCGGCCGCAGCTGGTTTTTGGCGAGAGCATCGCGCAGACCCTGCATTTCGTCGCGTCCGGCAACGCGAGCGTCGGGCTCATCGCGGCATCTCAAGCCGTCGACGAGCGGCTGCCCGCCGCGTCCTGCCTGTGGCCGGTTCCACCGGCGATGCATGCGCCGCTGGAGCAGCAGGCCGTGTTGCTGAGCCGGGCGGCGAACAACCCGGCTGCGCACGGCTTCATCGATTTCCTGCGCGGCGCCGAGGCGGGCGACATCATCCGCGAACACGGCTACACGGTGGCGCGATGAACGGCGCGTCGCTGCTCGATCCGCTGTGGCTGTCTGTCCAGCTGGCGGCCATCACGAGCGCGCTTCTGATCGTCATCGGCACGCCGATCGCCTGGTGGCTGGCGCAGTCGGCCTCGCGCTGGAAACCGGTCGTGCAGACGGCGGTTGCCATGCCCATCGTGCTGCCACCGACGGTCATGGGCTTTTACCTCCTGATCGTGCTGGGCCCGGCGGGCGCCATCGGCCGCTGGTGGGTCGAGCTGACCGGCAGCGCGCTGACATTCTCGTTCGCCGGCCTGGTGATCGCGTCCTGCATCTACAGCCTTCCATTTGCCGTCCAGCCGCTCGCCACGGCCTTCGAGTCGCTCGGGCGGCGCAACCTCGAGGCGGCCTGGACGCTCGGCGCGAGCCGCCTCGATGCGTTCTTCTCCGTGGCCCTGCCATTGTCCCTGCGCGGCTACCTCGGCGCCGCGGTGCTGAGCTTTGCACACACGCTGGGCGAGTTCGGCGTCGTGCTCATGGTGGGCGGCAACATACCGGGCGAGACTCGCGTGATATCGATCGCGATCTACGACGAGGTCGAGTCGCTCGATTATGGGGCGGCGCACCAGCTGTCCGGAATACTGCTCGTGTTCGCGTTCGTCGCATTGCTGACGATGTACCTCGTTAACCGGCGGTGGCACGCGCGATGAACGCCGGGACCGTCATCGCCATGCGCTATGCGCTGCGCCGACCGTCGTTCCACCTGGACATAGACGTCGAGATCCCGATGCACGGTATCACCGGTGTCTACGGCCGCTCCGGCGCCGGCAAGACCTCGCTCCTGCGTTGCATCGCCGGGCTCGAGGTGCCCGAACAGGGTCGGCTCGTCGTGGCCGGGGACACCTGGCAGGACCCGCGCGCGGCGCGGCCCGTCCACCGGCGGGAGATCGGCTATGTCTTCCAGGAGCCGCGTCTTTTCGACCATCTCGACGTGCGCGGCAACATCGAATATGGCGCGCGCCGGCGTCGCGGCGGGGGCGCGCCTTCGCTCGAGGCCGTGGTCGAACTGCTGGGCCTCGAGCGCCTGCTCGACCGCAAGCCGATGGCCCTGTCAGGTGGCGAGGCGCAGCGGGTCGCGATCGCAAGAGCCTTGCTGTGCGCGCCGAAGTTCGTCCTCATGGACGAGCCGCTGGCGTCGCTGGACCAGGACCGCAAGAACGAGATCCTGCCTTTCCTCGAACGCCTGCACGCGGAGTCCAGCCTTCCTGTCATCTATGTCAGTCACAACATCGATGAGATCTGCCGGCTGTGCGACCACCTGCTCGTGATCGAGGAAGGCAGGGTTGCCGCGGCCGGGGAACTGCAAGACGTGCTGATGCGCACTGACCTGCCGATTCTCGCCGGGCAGGAGGCGGGCTCGGTGATCGAGGGCACCGTCGCCAGCTACGACGACACGGACAAGCTGCTGTGCCTGCGAACCTCGGCCGGCGATCTCTGGGTGCCGGGGGAAGAGCGCCAGGCAGGGGGTGCGCTGCGGCTGAGGATACGCGCGAATGACGTCAGCCTGTGCCGGAGCCGGCCACAGCAGAGCACGATACTGAACATCCTGCCGGCAACCGTGGAGGCAATCCAGGAGGACGCCGGTGCGTCCCATCTCGTGCGCCTGTGCGTCGGCAACGACAGGCTGCTCGCCCGGGTGACCCGGCGTTCGATTCGAGAGATCGGCATCAGCGAGGGGGACGAACTCTATGCTCAGATCAAGTCGGTCGCTGTGCGTTCCCAGTCGATCGGTCACGTACAGCGGGCCTAGTTGTCACCCTTGGCCCAGTCGGCCGCCCAGTCCTCTTCCGTGACGCCGTCATCGGGCTCCTCAGGCTGCGCAGGTCCGTCATTTGCCGGTGCGTCCTCCTCGTCCTCATCCGGATGGATCCAGCGACGCAGGTCCTGGACCTGTCGCTCCAGTACGTAGACGTTGTACTCCATACGCCGCTGCTGTTCGTAGATGTCGTAAGGAGTGCCGACGTTCGTGATGCCCATCCGGCGCAGTTCCCGCTCGAGTTCCCGGCATTGCTCGTCGAGCGCATCGAGGCGGTTGCGGACCCCGGCGTTGGTGTCGTAACCGCCGGAACGCGGTTGTTTCTCCTCTATATCGCCGTCGTCAAGATCCTTCTGCAGCCTGCGGATGCGCATCTGCACGGCCTCGACGCGGGACTCCATGCGCCGGTTGAACATCTGTTCGTTTTGCGGGGCCTGCGCGGACACGGCGCCGGGGTAGGTCGAGATCACACCGGCGCCCACTATCAGCGCAATCGCCAGCAGTATGCGCCACGAAGGTGTCATAAGGTCCCTCATCTTGTTGCAAGAATACTACAAACTGCGCGGTATCCGGAGCAATACAATAAAGAGTGACCTGGATCACTGACGGAGGTTCACTGCCCTGTAATGTTCCGGTTTCAGTCTGACTGCGTTTGCAGGACGACATTTCGCTTGGTAACTCGAAAGGACTAATCATGA
>JBFFSI010000058.1:0-15379 GCA_041572475.1 Woeseiaceae bacterium | reverse complement strand
GGCGAGTAGCAGGCTTCAGATCACCGGCGGCGTCTGCCAGCCCTCGGGCATCGGCCCCTGGTCGCAGATGATCTCGCGGTGCGCGCTCCAGGTCGTGACGATGGCCTCGGGCGTGCCGATGCCGGCGCCGCGAGGATCGCCGCTGGGCCCGAACCAGTGGTTCTGGGGCGCGCCGGTCGTGCGCGCCCGCATGCCGCAGTAGGTCGTGCCGTTGACCGTGGCAGCGAGCACCCGGCGCTGGAACAGCACGTCCGCACTCACCACGGCCGCCGTCAGGTGATGCGACATCCTCTCCAGCAGGCCGAGCACGGTATCCACCTCATCGTCGCCGTAGCGCACGACGACCTGGAACGGCCCGAACAGCTCGGTCGTCACCAAGTCGAAAGCTTCGCCGGCGAGTGCCGAGAGCGGCACGCTGATGGCGGTCGGCTCGTATGCGCCGTAACAGGCCGGGATGCTGTGACCTTCCAGCGGTTTGCCGCCGAACAGCAGCTTGGCGCCGTCGACCGCGAGGACCGCATCCACGTGCGCCTGTATTTGCGCATTGTTCCAGGTCAGCACCGGGCCGACCGTCAGGTCGCCAAGGCTGCGCCGGGCAGCGAGTTCGCCGAGCTTCGGCAGCAGGGCGTCGGCCCAGTTGTCGTGCACGAACAGCACGCTTTGCGCCGAGCACTTCTGGCCCGAGGCATTGTAGGCGTCCTCGTCCGACTGCCAGGCGACGTAGTCCAGCCAGTCGGGATCGAAGTCCGGGCCGATGAGCTTCCAGTCGAAACCGGCATCCTCGAGCCGGACGCGGCCGTTGAGCGTAGCGGCTATGCGTTCGGCCACCGTGCTCGAGCCGGTGAACTGGGCCATGCGGATCGTGTTCGCAGATCCGCTCACGAGATTCCCCATCACCTCGCCGCGACAATGGACGAGGTCGATATCGGCCGGGTCGAGCCCGCAGTGGATCAGCATGCGCAGGAACTGCTCGAAAACGACGCTGACCTTCGAGTCCACCTTGACCAGCGGTCGGTTGCCCATGAAAAGTGCGCCCATCGTCTGCAGGGCAGGAATCTCGAGCGGGAAATTAAACGGCGCGATGACGACGACGGGCCCGAACGGCCAGCGATAGCCGCGCGATTCCTGGCCTTCGTGGTCGCCGGGGTTCGAGAACCCGCGCGCCAGGAAGCGCACACCGTCGCCGGCGAAGTTCTCGAGGAAGACGCGGGTGACCACCACCTCGTTCAGGCACTGCTGCCAGCTCTTGGGCATCACGCGCTGGGTCAGCTTCGTGAAGTAGCGTTCGACGTCCCCGGTGGCGAGCAGGGCGGCGGCCCTCGCGCAGACCCGCCCGAGGTGCACATAACGATCGTTGCGCTTGAGGGGGTTGTGCAGGCCGGTCTTCGGGCAGCTCTTCAGCCCTTCGATGAACGGTTTGAGGTCGGCCGTGTCCGGGACCTGCAGGAATGACTTGCCGCTCAACGGGTCGACGATGTCGTCACGGTGCGCGGCGGCTTCGCGCCACTGTCCGCCTGCGAGATTCTGCAATACGCCGGGATTACCCGGGATCATGCCGTCGAAGGGGTCGACGGTCGCAAACGCTTGCCACTGTTCCTGCATGCTGAAATCTCCTGGAACCTGTGGCCCGCGGGCGGTCAAATTGCGGGTCCACTTCCTTGACGTTCGAGTCGAATTGGCTCTAGTCTTGGGGGTTCGTGTTCGACAGTCAACCGGGAATATCCGCAAGGGTAAGGTTTTGATTAGCAGGCCAAAAACCATTGCAGGCCGCCAGTCCCTCGGCCAGAGGGCCCTGGGCCTGTTCGCGGCCGTCTGGTTGAACCTCGCACTTGCGCCTTGCGCCATGGCCATCGAGGCCGACCACGATTGCGCGCACTGCCCGCCGGCACATGAACACGAGATGGCGGGCCATCACGGCCACGGCGCCGCGAAGGACAGGGCGCCTTGCGCGTCGCTCGACGCGGGCTGTGGCGAGGTCGACGACGTCAGCCTCGACGGGCGCAGCGGCCAGCTGAAAATCAAGGACGTCGGCGAACTGCCGGTTGCCATCGTGCCCGGTCTCGAGCAGTGGGACACGGTTGTTGCGCCGACTATCCAGGAATCGACCGGCCCGCCGCGATGGCCGGGCAGCTCCACGCCCCTCCACGTTCTTCACTGCGTGTATCTGAAATAGCGAACTCTCTGCCCTAGACCGTTTTTCCGTCGGTTTTTGACGCAGGAGTTTGTCTCATGTTTTTTGTACCGGGGCGTTTGCCCACAATTGGCGTTCTCGCATCAATCGTCTTTTTGGCTTCGGCCGCGAGTGCGCAACAACACGCACCGCTGACTCTGGCGGAGGCCGAGGATCTCGCGCTCGATAACGAGCCGGGGCAGAAAAGCCTCGTTGCGCGCGCCGCCGCGCTGGACGAAGAGTCTGTCGCTGCCGGACAGTTGCCGGACCCAATGCTGCGCACAGCCGTGCTTAATTATCCGCTCGAATCGGGCGGATTCAGTACAGAGGGCATGACGCAGGCGCAACTCGGAATCCGTCAGGCCTTCCCGCCCGGGGAAACCCGAGAGATCAGCACACGCCGGTTTCAGTCACTTGCTTTCGAGATGCGCGCAAATGCCGAAGCTCGCGAACGTGACGTACTGACCGCGGTCCGGCAGGCCTGGCTGGAGGCCTACTACTGGCAGCGGGCGGATGCCATTGTCAAAGAGTCCCGGCCGTTTTTCGAGGACCTGGCAAGAATTACGCGATCGCTGTATTCGGTCGGTCGCAAGGATCAGCAGGACCTGCTGCTTGCGGAACTCGAGCTGAGCCGGATAGACGACCGGCTTATCGAGATCGACAGGCGACGTGCCGAGGCAGTTGCCGCCCTATCTGAATGGGTGGGCAGCAATGCCGAGAGGCGCCTGGCCGAGAAGCTTCCGGGCTGGTCACGACTTCCCGGGCTCGATGAGATTCAGCTCAGCCTGACGAGCCATCCCGTACTGAGGGCAGCCGATGCGCGCATTGACGCACGCCAGGCAGGTGTCGATCTCGCCGAGGAAAAGTTCAAGCCGGGGTGGGCGATCGACTTCGGTTACGGCTATCGTGAAGGGCTGCTATCTAACGGCGATCCGCGCTCGGACATGGTGAGCCTGACAGTCACGATGGACTTGCCGATATTCCGCAAGAATCGCCAGGACAGAAAGCTGGCTGCGGCATTGAGCGAGCGCAGCGCCGAGAATGACGCGAAGGAGCAGCTGCTGCGACGCCTGCGCAGCCGTCTCGGCGCAGAGTACACCCGCTGGGCCGATCTCAACCGGCGAGTTGAATTGTACGAACAACAGATTTTATCGCTTGCCAACGATCATGCTGAGGCTGCACTTCTCGCGTACCAGAGCGACGCAGCGGATTTTGCGGATGTCATGCGTGGCTACATAAGTGACCTCAATACAAAGATCGATCACATTCGTTTACAGGTCGAGCGGGCACAGAGTTATGCCACGCTTGCCAATCTTGGAGGCTTACCGAGATGAGCAACTATCTGAAGATGACGGTCGCATTGTTGGCCGCGATAGCGCTGGGTGTCCTCATAGACCGTGCCTGGCAGCACGGCGGGGATGATGTCGGTGGAAAGTCCTCCTCAGGCGATCGAGAAATTCTTTACTGGAAAGCGCCGATGGACCCGAACTACCGGCGAGACGAGCCGGGCAAGTCACCGATGGGCATGGACCTCGTCCCGGTGTACGCCGACGAGGTAGGTGAAGAGGATTCGGCGGTGGTATCGATTAGCCCGATCGTCGTCAACAATCTCGGTGTCCGTACCGCGGCGGCGAAACGTGGAGCGCTGTCCCGCCGTGTCGAGACTGTCGGTTACGTCGGCTATGACGAGGATACGTTACAGCATATTCATACGCGCGTGGACGGCTGGATCGAAAAACTCGCCGTCAAGGCCACCGGTGATCCTATAATGCAAGGCCAGTTGCTATTCGAGCTTTACTCACCGATTCTCGTTAATGCCCAGGAGGAGTATCTTGCCGCCCGCAATAGCGGTAATGCGAGGCTGTTGAAAGCGTCGAGCAAACGACTGCTTGCCCTCGGAGTCCCTGCGAGTGAGATCGCACGGCTCGATCGCGAACGCACCGTAGACCAGTTAATTAGCGTGTTTGCTGAATCGACCGGCTATGCGGCACATCTCGGTGTCCGCGAGGGCATCTACATCACCCCTGCGACGGAGATCATGTCGATCGCCCAGCTTGATCAGGTCTGGGTGCTGGCCGAGGTCTTCGAGCGCCAGGCCGCGTGGATCGAGGTCGGTCAGCAGGCCGAAGTCGAGTTCGATTACCTGCCGGGCGAAAGCTGGCACGGAACTGTCGATTACATCTATCCGGAACTCGATCAGAAATCCCGCACGCTCAAAGTGCGGCTCTGGTTCGACAACAAGGACCAGGTGTTGCGTCCCAACATGTTCGCACGCATTACCATCTTCGGTTCCGACACTACGCCCGTAGTACATGTACCGCGCGAGGCATTGATACGCGGTGGTGCGTTTGATCGGGTGGTGCTGGCCCTGGGAGACGGACGCTTCCGGGCGCAACCGGTTGACATCGGTATCGAGTCTGCTGACCGGGTCGAGATACGCTCCGGGGTCCGCGAGGGCGATCTCGTCGTAACCTCGGGGCAATTCCTTATCGATTCCGAGTCAAACATCGATTCGGCGCTGGATCGCATGGACGAGGGGCCAGAGACGGCACTGCCTGATCGAGTGCGAATTGGCGCGGTCGTCAGGGGCTCTGATCCGGGCGTACCCAACGTGACGCTGCGGCACGATCCTGTGCCCGAGTGGTCCTGGCCATCGATGACCATGTCATTCGTTCTTGACGACGCCTCTCTGGGCGCGGGGTTGGAAGAAGGTCAGTCAGTAAGTGTCGTCATCCAAAGGCAGGCCGACGGCCGTCACAGGATCATCGAAATCCTGCCGGCGGAAGCAGATCACACCGGACACGAAAAGCCTGAGCCCGACGAGGAGCCCATGGATCACTCTGGCCACAATATGCCCGCGGCGGAAGAAGAGCCAATGGATCACTCTGGCCACAATATGCCCGCGGCGGAAGAAGAACCCATGGATCACTCCGCACATGACATGGAGGGTATGCAATGATTGCCGCATTGATTCGATGGTCGATCAATAATCGCCCCCTCGTCGTGCTGGCAACCGCTTTTCTCGTCGTCTGGGGCATTTACTCGCTGCGGCACACTCCCGTTGACGCGCTACCCGATCTCTCCGATGTCCAGGTCATTATCAAGACATCGTTTCCCGGCCAGGCGCCACAGGTCGTCGAGGACCAGGTGACCTATCCGTTGACGACCGCCATGCTGGCGGTACCCAAAGCGGTTACCGTTCGCGGGTATTCGTTCTTCGGCGACTCGTACGTCTACATCATCTTTGAAGACGGTACCGACTTGTACTGGGCGCGCTCACGAGTGCTCGAGTACCTGAGCCAGGTCACCGGCCAATTGCCGAGTAACGCAACGCCGGCACTGGGTCCCGACGCTACGGGAGTCGGCTGGATATTCGAATATGCGCTGGTCGACCGGACTGGGCAGAGCGACTTGTCTCAGTTGCGCACCATCCAGGACTGGTTCCTCAAGTACGAACTGCAGACGGTCTCCGGAGTTGCCGAAGTAGCCACCGTCGGTGGCATGGTCAAGCAATATCAAGTCGTCGTCGATCCCGATAAGCTGCGCGCGTTCAATATCACGCTCGCGCAGGTCAAGCGGGCCATACAGTCCGGCAATCAGGAAGCCGGAGGGTCAGTCATCGAGATGGGCGAGGCCGAGTACATGGTGCGGGCAACCGGCTATCTGCAGAGCATCGATGACGTCTCCAATGTGCCGATCGGCGTCGACGACAATGGTACGCCGATCTTGCTTTCCGACATCTCCGAACTCCGTCTCGGTCCACAGATGCGGCGTGGCATTGCCGATCTCGATGGCGAGGGTGAAGTTGTCGGTGGCATTGTCGTAATGCGCTGGGGCGGGAATGCGTCGAAAACCATAGACGCTGTCAAAGCGCGCCTTCAGGAGTTGTCGCGCAGCCTGCCCGACGGCGTCGAGATCGTCACGACCTATGATCGAGCAGCGCTGATCGAGCGCGCCGTCGACAACCTGGAAGACAAGCTGATCGAGGAATTCATCGTGGTTGCCCTGGTCTGTGCGGTATTCCTCTTCCACCTTCGATCATCGGCCGTCATCGTGTTGAGCTTGCCTGTGGGCATTTTGGTGGCCTTCATTGTCATGAAGCTGCAGGGCATTAACGCCAACATCATGTCGCTTGGTGGAATCGCGATCGCGATTGGTGCAATGGTCGATGCGGCCATCGTCATGATCGAAAATGTTCATAAACACATCGAGAAGGAACCGCTGACCGACGATAATCGCTGGCGGATCATGAGCGATGCGGCGACGGAGGTCGGACCACCGCTGTTTTTCTCGTTATTGATCATTACGCTGAGCTTCCTGCCGGTGTTCACACTCGAGGCACAGGAGGGCCGGCTATTTGCGCCGCTGGCGTTCACCAAGACCTATGCTATGGCGGCGGCGGCCGGGCTGTCGATCACGCTCGTCCCGGTATTGATGGGTTATTTCATTCGCGGCAAGCTTATGCCAGAGCACAAGAATCCGATCAATCGGTTCCTGATAGCGACCTATCGACCCGTCATTCATGCTGTCATCCAATTCCCGAAGGCGACGCTGATTGCTGCACTTGTAATTCTCGTTGTCGGGCTTTGGCCTGCAACCAGGCTGGGGTCAGAGTTCATGCCGCCACTCGACGAGGGTGATCTGATGTACATGCCGACGACGTATCCCGGCGTGTCGGTAGACAAGGCCCGCGAACTCCTGCAGCAGACGGATAAGATGATTCGCACACTTCCCGAGGTGAAACGCGTCTTCGGCAAGATCGGCCGGGCCGAGACGGCAACCGATCCTGCGCCATTGACGATGATCGAGACGGTCATTCAGCTGAAGCCGCGCGATGAGTGGCGCGACGGCCTGACACCCGAGGGCTTGCGGCAGGAACTTGACGCAATCGTCAGGATTCCCGGCCTGACGAACGCCTGGGTGATGCCGATCAAAACGCGAATAGACATGCTTGCAACCGGCATCAAGACACCGGTCGGTATCAAGGTCGCGGGACCGGATCTCACGGTCATCGAGCGCATCGGCAAGGACCTCGAGCGGGTCCTCGCCAACGTCGAGGGTACGGCTTCTGTCTATTCGGAGCGCGTGGCCGGCGGACGCTATGTCGATGTGGACATCGACAGACAGCAAGCGGCACGCTTCGGCCTGAACATTAACGACATCCAGGACATCGTCAAAACGGCCGTGGGCGGCATGAATGTCACGCACACCGTTGAGGGGCTGGAGCGATACCCGGTGAACCTGCGTTACCCGCAGCGCTTCCGGGATTCCGTCGAGCAGTTGAAGCTGCTGCCGATCGTCACGCCTCAGGGTGCGCGCATCGCCCTGGCTGACGTCGCCGATGTCCGTGTCGCCGATGGTCCGCCAATCATCAAGAGTGAAAATGCCCGTCTGAACGGCTGGACCTATGTGGACATAAAGGAACGCGACCTGGGATCCTATGTCGCCGACGCACAACGCGTCGTCAGGGATTTTGTCGAGCTGCCGGCCGGATATTCGCTCGCCTGGTCCGGGCAATATGAATACATGGTGCGCGCCAAAGAGCGGCTGGCCGTGGTTGGCCCCGTGACGCTAGCAATCATAGTACTGTTGCTGTACCTGAATTTCCGTCGTTTTGCCGAGGTCGCCATCATTATGGGTACTCTACCCATGGCACTCATCGGCGGATTCTGGCTCCTTTACCTGCTGGGTTACCAACTGTCGGTGGCCGTCGGGGTTGGTTTCATAGCGCTCGCAGGTGTGGCAGTAGAAATTGGAGTAGTCATGCTTGTCTATCTCAATCAGGCTATCCGACGACACATCGGGGTAGCCGAAGCACAGAACAGGCAATTGACACTGAAGGACGTAGAACAGGCAGTCATAGACGGAGCGGTGCTGCGTGTGCGCCCGATCATGATGACGGTCGCTGCGATAATCGCCGGCCTGCTGCCGATCATGTTCGGTGGCGGTACGGGATCGGAGGTGATGCGGCGCATCGCGGCGCCGATGGTTGGTGGCATGGTCAGTGCTACCATTCTGACGTTGGTCGTCATCCCGGCATTGTTCCTGTTCTGGCGCAGCCGCGCGATCGAATCGACGAGGTAATCAATAGTGAGCGAACACGAACATCACTGCTGTCACGCCGGTCATGAAGAGGCCGATGTGCAGGAAAGCGGCAAGTACGACCTGGTGCCAGCCGACTACGGCGGCGTCGTCTACACGTGCCCGATGCACCCGGAGGTTCGCGACGTGCGCAATTCGGGCTGCCCGCTCTGCGGCATGGCGTTGGAACCGGAGGGCGTTGTTACGGGCGAGGAGGACACCAGCGAACTCGACGACATGCGGCGCAGGTTTTGGATCAGTGCCGCATTCACGCTGCCCCTGTTCGTCTATGCCATGGGCGACGTCATTCCAGGACAGCCGCTGGCGAAGCTTGTGCCACATGCCTGGTCACAATGGTTGCAGTTGCTGCTGGCAACGCCCGTGGTCGTCTGGGGCGGCTGGCCATTCTTCGTGCGAGCCGTCCAGTCCCTCAGAACAATGAATCTCAATATGTTCACTCTGATCGGACTCGGTGTCGCGGTCGCCTTTGTCTATTCGGTCTTTGCCACGATCGTGCCGGGCATCTTTCCGGCGGCATTTCGCGACGCGAACGGCGCAGTGAGCGTCTACTATGAAGCGGCGGCCGTTATCACGACGCTCGTCTTGCTGGGCCAGGTCCTCGAGCTCAAGGCACGGAGCCAGACCTCAGGCGCTATCCGGGCCCTGCTCGAGCTATCCCCGCCGACAGCATTCCGGATCAGCGCTGATGGTAGTGAGGAAGAAGTCTCCGTCGATGTGTTGCTAGCCGGCGACCAGCTTCGCGTCAAGCCCGGTGACAAGGTTCCCGTTGACGGCTTCGTCGTCGAAGGACACAGCTCCGTCGACGAGTCGATGATCAGCGGAGAGTCTATCCCCGCCGAGAAAAGCAAGGGTGATCTGGTCATCGGTGGAACAGTGAACGGGACCGGTGGCTTCGTCATGGAGGCGACACTCGTCGGTGAAGAGACCATGCTGTCCCAGATCGTGCACATGGTGGCCGAGGCGCAGCGCAGCCGTGCCCCGATTCAACGGCTGGCTGATGTTGTCGCGGCCTGGTTCGTGCCGACCGTCGTTGCCGTCGCGGTGATCACGTTCATCGTGTGGGCGTTTGTCGGGCCACAGCCGGCGATGGCATACGCGATCGTCAATTCGGTGGCAGTTCTGATTATCGCCTGTCCCTGCGCGCTGGGTCTGGCGACACCCATGTCGATCATGGTTGGAATGGGCAAAGGTGCTCAAAGCGGCATTCTCATCAAGAACGCGGAAGCACTGGAGACTTTCGAGCAGGTCGATACGGTTGTCGTGGACAAGACCGGCACGCTGACCGAAGGGCGCCCGGAACTGCTGACCGTTGAACCGGCAGACGGACTTACGGCGGACGAAATTCTGTCCCTGGCCGCGTCGGTCGAGGTCGGTAGCGAGCATCCGCTGGCCGAGGCCATTATTGCGGGGGCCAAAAGCCGCTCGCTTAAGGTACCGCGACATGACGATTTCCAGTCGGTCACGGGGCAGGGCGCGACGGCGACCGTTGCAGGAAAGAAGGTCGCAGTCGGCAATACACGCCTCATGGAAGCGCTGGGTGTCGCCGCCGAATTGTTTGCCGATCGCGCCGACCGGCTGCGCAAGGACGGGCAGACCGTGATGCACGTGGCCGTGGACGGCAAACCCGCCGGCTTGCTGGGCGTGGCGGACCCCATAAAGGAGTCGACGCCGCGGGCGATAGATCAGCTGCACAACGCAGGCTTGAAAGTTGTCATGCTGACCGGTGACAACGCGACCACGGCGCACGCGGTTGCGAGAGCGATCGGCATCGATGAGATTTACGCGGACGTATCGCCCGAAGACAAGCACAACATTGTCAAGAATTTGCAGGTGGGCGGCGCCATCGTCGCGATGGCCGGGGATGGCATCAACGACGCGCCCGCGCTCGCGCAGGCCGACGTCGGCATCGCGATGGGTACCGGTACCGACGTGGCGATGCAGAGCGCCGACGTGACGCTGGTGAAGGGCGACCTGATGGGAATTGCGCGAGCCAGGGCCCTGAGCGCGGCGACGATGCGCAACATCCGCCAGAACCTGTTCTTCGCCTTTGCCTACAATACGGCCGGCGTGCCGGTCGCCGCCGGGATCCTGTACCCGTTCTTCGGTTTGCTGCTGAGCCCGATGATCGCGGCTGCGGCGATGAGCATGAGCTCGGTGTCCGTGATCGGCAACGCCTTGCGGCTGCGCCGCGTCCGCCTCTGAATCAGCCTTGCGGCGTGTCCTTGCCGCGCATGAGGAGGCTGACCAGCGCCGAGCAGATGCCGAGCAGAACGATCGCGCCGCCGAACTTCAGCAGGTACGAAGTCGCGGCCGCGAGTTCGATGACGCCGAAGATGTAGAGGCAGCCGACGATCGCCAGCAGCAGGATGACAAAGAACAGGCAGATGATGGCGATCTTGCGCATGAAGGTACCTCCTGGAGCCTGGGCACAGTTTAACCCATTGGCGATGTGGCTCCCGATTCATCGTCACCGCGCTGCCGGGGTCGCCTCATCCCAGTGTGATGATTTCCGGCATATTCGGGTAGCCGGATACCAGGTGATGACGCTCGTGCGCAAAGATTTCGTCGCGGTGGCCATGCTCGGCTGCCTGCTCGACTGGCCGGCGATCGCCGCCAGTCTCGAGAACCTGGGCATGAAGACCCTCGTGCACTGCCAGGTCAACTTCCGGGCGTCGGCTTTCAGTTTTCTCTACCGCGTTCTGTACCTCGGCGTTGCCAGCGGCGAGGCGAAAGAGGGCATGAACAGCGTCTGGGTGCCGGACGCGACCTGGACCGGGTTCATCTTCGACGTGCTCGAAGCGAACGACGCCTCGCCGGACTGCGAGACCTGCCTGTGGGAGAACGCCCCACCCTAGTCAGCGCCTGTGTCGATCATGATCCGGGCTCGCCAATGGTCGCCAGCAAGGCCGCCGTCGCATACAGCCGGGACCTGACCTGCTTCTGACCCTCGCCGGCGCCGGTCCAGGCGAAGACGATGTCGTCGCCGTGCGCCGCGATCTGCGGGAAGCCGGACAGCCGGCCCGCGATGGTGGTGGCAATGTGCTGTGCCGGGCCGAGACGGCCATCCGCGTAGACGGCGCGCGCCATGACATCGCCGCTGCCGCCCTCTCCCTGGCGCAGCCAGCTCACGATGGCCGTAGTGCCGTCGACCAGAAGGATGCCGACACGACCGATCGGCCGGTCCGTGGCGACCTCGACCGGGTCGCTGAAGGTCGTCGCGCCGTCGGCCGAGAAGGCGAACTTGACGATGGGCACGTTGTTCGCCGCCGTGAACCACGTTACCGCGACACTGTCGCCGCTGACGGCGATCGCCGGGCCGTTGACAGGGCAACCGGCGATCTTCCAGCCGTCATTGCCGACCGGCCTGCCGTCCTCCCACCGACCGTCGACGAAACGCGTGACGTAAATATCCCGGATCTCGTCCTCCGTGCGATCGCGGTAGACCGCTATGGGGCCCTCGGGTCCGATCGCGACGTCGGTCTGGCAGCAATCGCAGACCAGTTCGTCGACGAGATGCCCGGACTGCACGCCGGTGCCAGGACTCAACACCGCCGAGCGAAGGGTCATGCCGCCGCCACTCACGGTTTCGCGGCCATCGAGCCACAACGCGCCGACGCCGTCCGGCATCGGGTACAGGCTGACGAAGCCGTGCTCGCTGAGCGTGCCATCGGTGTGCGGCCTGACGGGTGGCTGCCAGGTCTGGCCCGCATCGGTCGATAGCGACACAAAGACGTCGTACTCGTAAGTGCCTTCGGCGGCCTTGGCAAGCCAGTGCGCAGCCCAGAGCGAATCGTCGATCGCGACCACGGACGGAAAGTCAGCCCAGTTGACGAACCAGTTGTCGCCGCTCGCGATCGTGCGCGGGGCCGACCATTCCCGGCCGTGCAGGGTCGCATAGCGCAGGGCTGTCGCGTCGCCGAGCGGCTCGAGCCAGCTCATGATGACCTGGCCGCCCGGAGTCTTGGCAAGGTTTGGCTCGGCGCTTCCCGGCGCGGCGACCTGCGCGAGCAGGCCGGCATCCGCGGTCGGCTCGTCGACGGACCCGGAGCAGCCGGTAAACAGGACGCCGGCAATGGATAGAATGACGGCACGATTCATGATGCGCATCGGAAGGCTCCAGCAAAACGCAAGGTATTGCACTTTACCCCAGCCGGCAGACAAAAAAATCCCCGCACGGAGCGGGGATAATCTACGGGGGGTGCGCATGAATGCGCAGGAGTAAGATCCAGCAATCAGTCGACGAGCACATCCTCTTGCACGATCAGGCCGAACTGGCCCTCGACCGGGTCATGCGCGATGGCCGTGTAGACCCCGCCGTCCTCGATCGTAATCGTCTGGCGAATCGCCTCGGTCGTCGTGTCGGTCGGCGTAACGACGACATCGAAAGTGCCAGCGGACAGCGCCAGGTAGCCCGAGTTCGCGCCGAAGGGCCGGTTCCTCAGGGCCGGCGTCGCGCCAGCGATCGCGCCGTCTTCGGCGACCAGGTAGATGTCGACGTCCTCAGCAGTCGGCGACGCATGGTAGATGCGCACCTTGGGGAACAGGGCGATCGGCCGCGGGTCGTCCTGGTCCAGGATAACGACCTCGAGACTGGCATTGAAGCCCGTGGCAAGCACCGAGTAAGAGGTCCCGGCCTCGAGCGTGAGCTCTGCGGGCCCGAAAGCGATGGCACCCGGGTTGCCCGCATCGGTGATCGCGACCTCGTAGGTGTCTGCCGGCAGAGCGACGACCGGCGTCACCGCGGGAAATTCCACGCCTTCCAGGTACGCGCCGCCGTTGACCAGGATGTCCACGGCATCGGTGTCCGGCGACAGGTGACCCACACGCAGACCGGTTGGCGTGTTCACGTCGAGGAACTGGGCGGAGCCCTGGCCCGTTAGCGCGACGAGCGTCAGGGCCGCGGGGCCGCCGCTCACGTTCGGGACCGCGGCTACGACGAGGTCGTTGCCGTCCGCCAGGGGAAGGCGGCCCGAATCATAGACGGGCGTGCCGTTTGCCAGCGTAACGCGGATCTGGTAATCGCCCGCTGCCACCTCGACCGGACCCAGGGTCTCCTTGAAGTCGAAGGTCAGGGGGGCAGAGGTGCCGACCGGGGCATTCGGCTCCGAGTAGGTATCAACATAAACGTTAACCGGGAGCGAGAAGCTGGGCGCAGCGCCGGGCGTGGCGTGCAGCACGAACAACCTGGCGCTGCCGGCGGTGACCGGGGTATCCGGCTGGGCGATCACGACCGGCTCGAGGGCGTCGACCGTGTTGACGGCGGCGATCGTATAAATGTTGCCACCATCGAACGTCAGGTCATCGCCGATCACTGTCGGCGTGGCGCCGGGAAGGATCGCGTCAACGGCGACGGGATAGGTGCCCGCCTCCAGCGTGAAGCGGCCAGAACCCTGCTTGTAATCAACGTTGGTCAGAACCTGCTGGTTATTCAGGGAGACGTTGACGAGGGGCGCGTCGGGGGAGCCGTGCAGCACCTGCACCTGGAACGTCTCCACTTCCGGGACATTCCGGTCGGCATTATTGTTGTCCGAGTCGCACGCGGCGAGCGCCAGCGCGGCAACGAAAACAACTGAAGTCTTGCTGAGAAAATTCATTGTCAAACCCTTTCGGTTGAGGCGAAAACTGAGGACGAACTATCCCAGAGCGGTTGCCGTGAAGGGTTTCACCGAAGTATCAAAATGTTTCCGATTGTTTCCCACGCGGCTGCGCGGGGCGCGCCGCGAGATGACTAGGAGTATGATTGCGACATGACAAAAGTACTTCTCATTGACGATGACAAGAAGCACTCCGAGTTGCTGCAAGCGTACTTCAAGCGCTTCGGCATCAACCTCGTGTGCGCCGGCGATGCCACAGCGGGCATGAAAAAGCTCAACCGCGAAGAGCCGGACCTTCTGCTGCTCGACATCATGTTGCCCGGCAAGGACGGCTTCGAGATTTGCCGGGAAGTCCGCAAGATCAGCAACATACCGATCATCATGCTGACCGCGCGCGGCGACGTGATCGACCGGGTCTCAGGCCTCGAGCTGGGCGCCGATGATTACATCGGGAAGCCCTTCGAGCCCCGAGAACTGGTCGCGCGGGTGCAGGCGACGCTGCGGCGCAGCGAGATCGCCGGCCCTACCGCCGGCGAGCTGAACTTCGAAGGCCTCAGCATCGACACCGAAACCCGGGCTGTGCGGGTAGACGATCAGCCGGTCGACCTGACCTCGATGGAGTACGAGCTGCTGCTGATCCTGGCGCGCCGGCACGGCCGCAAGTTGTCGCGCGACGACATCCTGAGCGAGCTTCGCGGCATCGACGCGGCCATCCTGACGCGGTCGGTCGACATCATGATCAGCCGGCTGCGGCAGAAGCTGGGTGACTCGGTCAAGCCGCCGCGCTTCATCCAGACCGTCTGGGGCAGGGGCTACTCGTTCATCGGCGTACCCGTGAAGGATGCTTAACCACCTCTCGCGCTCCCTGTCCTTTCGCCTGCTGCTGATCTTTCTCGTGCTCGGCGGTGTGTTTGTGCTGGGCACGTTGAAGGCCATCCAGATCTTCTACAACAGTGACCAGATTCGCGGGCTGATCAGCGGCCATCTCTCATTGCACGTCAGTTACGTGCGCGAGGACATCGGTGTGCCGCCACGCATCGACCGCGCGCTGCTGATCACACAGCGCGTCCCTGTCGACATCCGCATCCTCGGCCCGACCATCGACTGGGCCTCCGATCCCGATTTCCCGAGGGTGGAGGATCTCGAATTTGCACCCAGCCCGCGCTTCAGCGACAACCCGGACGCATGGGCCGACGAACTGAAGGATGTGGATTTCGCCAGCCGCGACGATCACGATTTCCTGCGCATGCGCCAGGGCGGCTATGACATCGTGGTGTCCACCCCGCGAATCTCGGACAAACCGCAGGGCCTGCCGCTGATACCGATGGTGCTTGGCCTCGGGCTGCTATCGCTGGTGCTCGGCTACGCAGCGGTGCAGTGGCTGTTTCGCCCGATACGCGCCATTCGGCAGGGTGCGGCAAGCATCGGCCACGGCCAGTTTGATTACCACATCGACAACATTCGCCGCGACCAGCTTGGGGACCTTGCCAACGACATCAACCAGCTCGCCGGG
>JBFFSI010000057.1:0-15694 GCA_041572475.1 Woeseiaceae bacterium | reverse complement strand
CGTCGGGTCATGGCTTTCCCAGAAGATGCGCAGCAGTTCCTCGTAGCAGACCGAGCCCGGGTCGAACACCACGAGGACGACTTCGGCATGCCCCGTGCTGCCGGTGCAGACGGCCTGGTAGTCGGGATTCGGCGCGGTGCCTCCCGCATAGCCGACGGCAGTCGTGAAAACTCCCGCGGTTTCCCAGAATCGCCGCTCCGCTCCCCAGAAGCAGCCGAGGCCGAATACGGCCTGTTGCAATCCGGGGTCGAAGGGACCCCTGATCGGGTTTCCATTGACGAAATGCATGGTAAGAGTGCCTGCTAGCGCGCGCCAGGGCGCGGGATGCCAATGATACCGTCAGCACCCACGCAGCGCACCGGCGTCAGCTGGATTCGTCCTCTTCCGCCAATGCCCTGCTGGCTGCGTCGAGGTCCGACTGCCGGTAGTAGAACGTGTGCACCAGCACCTGACCTTCAGTGCGGACCGCCTCGCCGTCTTCGAATCGCGGACGAAATAACATCCGCCGGACCAGGCGTTGCGCGGACGTGTGGAATTCCACAAAGGCACTCGGACGCTGTTCGATGAGTTTCAGGTCCGTGACGCGGCCACGCTCCGAAATCGAGTAACTCATCGTTATATTGCCTTCCATGATCGGGTCGTCCGCATCCTGGATCCCGGTTGGTTGCGCATCGCCGATATATTCCGGCAACGGCGCCCGCCGGAGGGCGATGACGCTCTCCAGTTCAGCCCGGCGCTTCTCCAGTTTCTCGCCGGTCGGGTCACGTTCCGACAACAGGTTCCAGGCACTCTCGTAGGTCTGCCGGGCGCGCTGTGGCTCGCCAACCTGCATGTGATAGTCGGCCAGCGCCAGCGTCGCGTCGGCAATCGTGTTCCAGTTCGATTCCGGACTCTCGACCGCGATCCTGAGTGCGCGCTTGAAGTAGATTTCTCCGCTTTTGATGGTGGCCGGCTGGTATGACATCGCCCCGGATGTGTCGATGGAGAAGAACGACCGGCCAAGGAAAATGAGAGGCTCGACAAGCGCCAGCGAGTCCGAGCCGAGCTGGTCCTCGATGATCCGGATTACGCGCCGATAGGTGGCCCGTTCTTCGAAGATGAACCCGGCCCGATGTTGCCAATCGGCCCGACGCATCAGCGGCGGGATCATCTCCAGCGAGTTCGCGTCGTAACGCTTTGCGTTCAGCGCGAAAATCGTCTCCTGCAAATCCCGTGCAGTCTCCAGTTCCCCCACGCGCAGCTGAACTTCGGCCAGGTTTTCCAGAATTTCGATCTGATCGAGGTTGTGGGGGCCTTCATTGACATGCGTCACGTGAACGGCCCGCTGGTAAGTTTGAGCCGCCAGGTCGGGGCGGCCGGTCTGCAGCTGCGCCGCCGCGAGGCCTTTGAGCGGATTCACGAGGGCCTCGTTGAGCCTGTCTTCCACGTCCTCGATGATCTCGATGGCCGATTCGAAGTTCTGCTGTGCCGCAGCGTACTCGCCTGACTGATGCTGAACGATAGCGAGGTTCGTCAGCGCTTTCGCCATTTCTCCCGATCTTGGTCCGCTTGTGCTGATAGCGAGCTCGATTATGCGCTTGGCCGACGCGTCCGCCTCGTCCAGGGCACCACTCCCGAGCAATTCCTTGAAGCGCTCGAACTCGTCAAGCAGCATCTCCTCTTCCGTGAGGACCGGGTCGTCGGCTGCAACGTCGGCCTCGAGGTCGTCCTCGGCAACGGGCACGGTAAGCTCGCCAGGAGCCGTCGCGTCGGCATCGGTCGGTTCGTCCTGGGCGCGCGCCTGCTGTGCCGGGATCAGCAGCAGCAGAGACAGGAAGAGGGCGTAATATCGGGTCGAAATCATAATACCGCTGCCATTGACGCAGCTTTTCTGAAATAGCAAAACTCTGAGCTTGAGACTGCATGTTGACGTTTAAGTTCGGCATCCCGGACGCCGCCGCCGGCTTCAACTATACCCCAAGTCCAGCCCGAGCTGGGGCTGGCCGGGACGTTGAAACTGGCTGCAGTCAAGCGGCGCCTGGGGGTGTTGTCCGCCGAGGCCTGCTTTGCGGCAGGCAGCGTGAAAACGTTTGCCCAGCATCTCCGCGTAGGGTCCGCGGCCGCGCTGCCTGTGGCCGAAGCGGTGGTCATAGTCCTTGCCGCCGCCGGCCTGCCTGATCAGGCTCATCACCCGTTCGCTGCGCTGCGGGAAGTGCGCGTCGAGCCACTCGACGAACAGATCGCGGACCTCGTGCGGCAGGCGCAGGAAAATGTAGTGCGCCCGGCACGCGCCGGCATCGGCCGCAGCCGCAATGATGCGCTCGATCTCGGTGTCGTTGATGGCCGGGATCACCGGCGCCACCAGGACGCTGGTCGGTATGCCATTGGCGACGAGTTCCCGGATAACCCGCAGCCTCGCCTCTGCTGCCGGCACACGCGGTTCCATGACCCGCTTGAGCGCCACGTCCAGTGTCGGCAGACTGACCGCGACCGAGCACAATCGGCGTTCCGCGAGTCTGGCGAGCACGTCCAGGTCGCGTTCGATCAGCGTGCCCTTGGTAATGAGGCTGACCGGGTGCCGGTGTTCCAGGAACAGCTCGAGGAGCTGCCTGGTAATGCCGAGGCGCTTCTCGGCCGGCTGGTAGGGGTCCGTGTTCGCACCGATCGTGATCGGGCTGCATGAATAGCCCGGTTTCTCCCACTCGTTTTGCAGCCGGCTCGCCGCATTGGGCTTGTAAAAGATCCTGGTCTCGAAGTCGAGGCCGGGCGACAGGTCCAGGTAACTGTGGCTGGGGCGGGCGTAACAATAGACGCAGCCGTGCTCGCAGCCCTGGTAGGGATTGATCGACCGGTCGAAGGGCACGTCGGGCGAGGTGTTGTGGCTGATTATCTTGCCGGCGTGCATCGCGGTCAGGACCGTGTCCGGCGCGATCTCGGCTCTTTGCGCCGCCTCCTCGGCGTCCAGTTCAAGCGGACGGGTCTCGAAGCGGCCCGCGCGGCGTGAAACGGCGCCGCGGCCCTTGTGAATGGAGCGGGTCATGAGCGATAGAATACTGTATGTTTGTACAGTAATCTATCGGATTCAATTCAGAACGTTATAGCCCCTGCCGGCCATGCACCGCTTGAAGACGTATTCTTTCTCGCGTTTCGCGTCGAGACCGGAGCCGGTGCCGCCATAAAGGCCGCCATAGGCTGCGCCCTCGGCCACGTCCTCGGAGTCGCCGCCGACCGCTCCGGCAGCGGCGCCGATCACGGCGCCGAGGCCTGCGCCTTTGGCCGCGCCCTTCGAGACGCTCACCTCTTCGGAATAGGCCTCGCACTCGGCCCAGTCCCTGGCGAACTCTTCCTCATCGACGCCCTTCATATCGATGATAGGGTCCGGGTGAGCAGCGCAGCCGGCGAACCAGGCCGCCGCGCAGACCAGCAGTGTCAGGGTAATCGCGCGCATGATATCGTCCCGTAAATTTACTTACCCCCAACCATGGTCAACGCAGCGCTCGGGCCTGCGTTGACACAACCTGGTTCATTAGATGGCTTCAGCATCCCATAATTCCACGGCTCGCGCGATTCTCTACGCATTTATCGCCAATTTCGGCATCGCGATTGCCAAGAGCTGGGCGGCCTGGCTGACCGGGTCAGGCAGCATGCTCGCGGAGGCGATCCACTCCTATGCCGATACAGGCAACCAGGTGCTGCTGTACCTGGGTCTCAAGCAGTCGCAGCGCCCGGCGGACTCTGAGCATCCGCTCGGCTACGGCAAGCTCAGTTACTTCTGGAGTTTCATCGTCGCGCTGCTGCTCTTCTCTCTTGGCGGGCTGTTCTCGATCTACGAGGGCATGCATAAGCTCAGCCACCCGGAACCGCTCACGCAGGTCTGGATTGCGATCATCGTTCTTGTTATTGCGATTTTCCTGGAGGCCGGCTCGCTGATCGGCTGCCTCCGCGAGATTCGGCTGGTTCGCGGGGAACGACCGTTTCGTGAGTGGCTGAAGCACACCCGCAATTCCGAGCTCGTCGTCGTCCTCGGCGAGGACATCGGCGCACAGGTTGGCCTCGTGCTGGCGCTGGCCTTCCTGGTCATGGCCTGGGCCACCGGCAACCCTGTTTACGACGCGATCGGCTCGATGTGCATCGGCGGCGTACTGATCGTGATCTCTGTTTTTATTGCCTGGCGTATCAAGGCGCTGCTGGTTGGCCGCTCGGCAGATCCCGAGATCCAGGACGCAATCGAAGCGATCCTGGCCGAACAGGACAGCATCGAGCGTGTTTTCAAGACCATCACCGTCCAGTTCGGGCCGGACACGATGCTGGCGGCCAAGATCAAGATCCACTCGGGTGTCGATATCGATACGGCCGTCGCGAGCATCAACGAGCTCGAGCGCAAGCTCAGGGAACGGATTCCGAAGTTGAGGTGGTGCTTCATCGAGCCCGACGTCGCGGACTGACGCCGGGCCGCGAAAAACTCAGTCGGCAGACGCCTTGTAGAGGTGCACGTCCCGCTGCGGGAACGGGAAGGAGATGCCTTCCTGGTCGAAGCGCTTCTTGATGGCCTCGGTCAGATCGAACATGACGCTCCAATAGTCCGGCGTCTTGACCCACGGCCGTACCACGAAGTTGACGCTGCTGTCGGCCAGTTCAGAAACCGCGATCGTGCAGGCTGGATCATCGAGAATGCGGTCGTCTGCGGCCACGAGCTCCTCGATGGTCTTCCTCACTTTATCGAGGTCGTCGTCATAACTGACGCCAACCACCATGTCGACACGCCTCGTGTCGTTGGCGGAGTAGTTCGTGATGATGCTGCCCATTATCTGGCTGTTGGGGACGATCACCTCTTTGTTGTCGCCGGTCTTGAGGATCGTCTGCAGGATCTGCACCGACACTACGGTGCCGGATACGCCTCCGCCCTCGATAAAGTCGCCGACCTTGTAGGGCCGGAACAGCACGATCAGTACGCCCGCGGCGAAGTTCGACAGCGAGCCCTGCAATGCCAGGCCGACGGCCAGGCCGGCGGCACCGAGCACGGCGATAAGGGAGGTCGTCTGGATGCCGACCGCGCTGATCGCGGCGATGACGACGAAGACCATCAGCACCATGCGAATCAGGTTGCTGACGAAGGTTTCCAGCGTCTTGTCGACCTGCTGCTTTTGCATCAGGGTGCGGATGGCCCCGGCAATCAGGTTTGCAACCCACTTACCGACGAAGAAGATGACGAGAGCTGTGACGATGTTGATGGCGAGGTCCACGCCGGTCGTTTTGAGTAACTCGATGAGCTCCACCCAATCGAAGC
Organism: Woeseiaceae bacterium; assembly: GCA_041572475.1. Classification (GTDB taxonomy): domain Bacteria; phylum Pseudomonadota; class Gammaproteobacteria; order Steroidobacterales; family Woeseiaceae; genus UBA1847. The sequence continues at coordinate 10,428 of JBFFSI010000057.1, read as the reverse complement.
CCATGTCCGGGAGATTCTCCGCATTCATGATTTTCTTCCTTGTATTTGGCGGTTTGTTTTCGTGCGGCCGCTGAGGATCAGCCAGTTGCCAGCCAGGGTCAGAATGATGCCGACCCCGGCGACGAGTGTCCAACGATAGCCCTCGAACAGCGTCGATATGGTCAGTGCGACGACGGGAAACAATACCGAGCTGTATGCAGCCCGGGCGGGTCCGATGAGCCGAATCAGGGCCACGTAGCCGCCGAAGGCGATGGCCGAACCGAAGATAGCCAGGTACGCCAGTGACAGCAGGTAGCCCCGCTCGACCAGGAAAACGACCTCGCGCCCGAGGAGCAGGGCGATAAGGAAGGACAGCACGGCCGCAAAGGCCATGGCGTGCGCATTTATGGCGAGGACAGGTAAGCCCCGACGCGTACTGTTAACGACTGCCGTCATGTTGCCGAGCGAGGCGCAAATTACCGAGGCGAGTACCAGGAGTATTCCCACGACCGTGTCATCGGCAAGGCTGATTGTCGAAACCTCGGGCCAGAAGATCATGGCGATGCCGCCCATCCCGAGCGCCCCGGCGGCCAGCAGGCGCGCGTCGATGGGCGTTCTGAAGAACAGCCGCTCGAAATAGGCGTTGGCGAGCAGGATGCTGCTGAAAAGGACCGCGACGAGGCCCGATGTGATCCTCGCGGTGCCGTAATAGACGAGAAAATAATTCAGGGAAAACAGCAGCGCCCCCTGCAGGAAGACCATTGGCAGGGTTTCAGACGAGAGCCGCAGATCGCGCCTCGAGAGGGCGGCATAGCCATACAGGGCAAGCGCGGCGATTCCGAAACGGTAGGCAACGGAGAGTTCCGGCGCGACTTCACCGAGCTGGTAGGGAATCGCTGCCCAGGTCGATCCCCAGATCAGGACGACGAGCGCATACAGGGCAATGATCTGCACTCGCTATTGGCCGGGCGCGCCTGCCGTGCCCGGTCGGAAGCGGAAGATCCGATAGGGGCCGGCGGCATCGATATGTTCACGGCTTTTCAGGATGACGTCGCCGAGCGCGCTGTCTGCCAGGTAGAGCCAGCCTTCCGGCCCGAATGACAACGCATCCGGCCACCGAACCCTCGCCGAACGCACCAGCGTTTGCGGACTCCCGCCCGATCCGATGAAAAAGACGGCGTTGTGCTCGACGTCGGTGACGAACACGTTGCCGTCGAAATCGATGCTGAGGCCATCGCTCAGCGGCTTCCGTGCGACCCGCTCGACCCGTGCCGCAAGCTGGGTATCCGGGATCGAGGTGTTGCGCAGATCACCGAGGCTCACCCGGTAGAGGGACGACCCGTTCAGTGCCGCGAAATACAGCCATTCCTCGTTGAGGGCGATGCCGTCGATCCCGCCGCGAAGTGCGACGAGCCCGCCGAGGAAAGACATGGGCCTGCCCTGGTTCTCGATCAGGTAATTCTCCGGCGAAACCGAGTGGTGCCGCTCCAGCACCCGGCGAGCCGTTGCCGTGGCAATGTCGTAAACGATGATCGCGGGCGCCTTGCGCCAGAAGCTGGCGTCAGCGATGACCACGGTGCGCCCATCCGGACTGACCTGCAGGTCCTGCAGGAACGAGCCTCTCGGGGCGATGGTCTCGTCGAAGCGCTCGTCGTGAATCAGCTTGCCGGTGGCGAGGTCGAAAGCCAGCAGGCGGGCGGTGCGCAAGCCGTGGTTGCCGTGATCGATGGTCCACAGCCGGTCATATCGGTCGACCACGACCCCGAGGACCGTATCGAACAGTTCCTGCTGCGACGCGCCGTCGGGATAGGGTACCGACGCGCCATCGACGAACTCGAGCAGCTTGTTGCCGGTCGGCCGGGCCTCCGGGTGCACGGTAAAGAACACTCTGCCCTGGCCGTTTACGGCGACATTGCCGATCGGTTCGGGATAACTGAGGACCTCCTCCAGCGCATCGTCACCGAGGAGGGCAGGGGTCGTCAGGTCCGGGTACGGCTCACCCCCACCGTGCCGCACCCAGAGTGCGAGGCTTGCCGACAACAACAAGATCAAGAACAGCAACAGTGTTTTCATTATGGCTGCTGTGCCTTAGCACGCTCTCCCCAGCCCGGATTCTACATTAATGCGCTTGCCTGTCAGGCCAGAAAAGCAGCCAGCCAGGCCAGCGCGATGGCGAAGATCGCGGTGCCGCCAGCGGCGACTTGCAGCCTCGGGCTGGTCAGCTGGAGCCGCAACGGTGCAAGGCCCATGCCGGCCGCAAACCCACAGACGAATCCCATCAGGTGGGCGCCCACATCGGTGTTGGCATCGCCGGTGCCCGTGTACATGAGGAGCGCCAGCCCGCCGACTACCGGGCCAATACGATATGACCAGCGTTCCTGCGAAAACAGCTTGCCCCGCCAGACGAATCCGGCCAGGAGACCGAGGGTGGCGAATACCGCGGTCGACGCGCCGATAGAGCGGTGCGTCGACTCGAGCAGCAGGGCGTTGAGTGAGTTGCCGGCGGCCCCGGCGAGCAGGATCGTGAGCCAGGCGATGCCGGAACCCAGCAGGCGTCCCGCAAACAGGCCGAAGAAACAGCCAAACACGAGATTGCCGGCGATGTGCCTGAAGTCCGCGTGCAGTGTCAGCGCCGTGAACGTGCGCCACCATTCGCCACTGCGGAGCAGAATGCCGTCGATACGCCCCGCGCCGAGCCAGTCCCGGCCAAAGGTCGACGTGCCGGCAAACCACGCCACCGCGCAGACCACGACGACGTAGCCGACAAGGCCGGGCACGGCGTTCTGATGCTCCAGTTTTACGATCGGGCGCGGGCGTGGCGGCGGGTTTTCCTCCTCGTAACGCATGATCTCCTCGACCGCGCGCGACGACTGTCCGGCCGGCACGACGATCACGCACGCCATCTCGTCCTCGACGATCCGGTAGGGGATCTGCAGCGACTCGAGCACGAGGGCGCGGTCGGCGCAGGCGCGCCGATTACGGCTCTCGAACACGACGCGGAGGTCATCCATTGCGTTCAGTCTTCATTCATTTGGCAGGGGCCAGAATACACTTAGTTAGTCAACAACACTTTGTTTGGGCACGCAATGAAGTTCTGGAAAAGGCTCTATTTCGCCGCCGCGGTTGCGGCGGCCGTTTTCCTCGCGATCTCCCTGCTCTGACCAGGGCCGCGATGCCGGGATTTATGCGGTAAGCTTTGACCGCACAGAATTCCCGGCAGGAACGAGCATGCGGCAGTTTCCAGCGATACTCTCCCTGGCGCTTTTGGGCGCCGCTCCCATGGTGATGGCAGAGGTCATCGACTCCGCTCCGGGCGGTTTTTCGCTCGTCCACGAGGTCATCATCGACGCGCCGCGCTCGCAGGTCTGGTCGGCAGCGGTCGCCAGCGTCGGCAGCTGGTGGAGTTCGGACCACACGATATCCGGCGACGCGGCCAACATGAGCATCGACCCGGTGCCGCAGGGCTGCTTCTGCGAGGCAATCGGCGAACACGCCGGCGTGGTTCACCTGACAGTGACCTTCGTCAACCCGGGGGTGCTGTTGCGGCTGACCGGCGGGCTGGGGCCGCTCGGGCTGATGGGCGTCGACGGCAACATGACCTGGGAATTTTTCGAAGCGGACGGTAAAACCCGCGTGAAGTTCGCCTACGTGGTCGGCGGCTACCGCCCTGGAGGCCTCGACACCGTTGCCGGACCTGTCGATGGCGTGATCGGCGAAGCGCTGGACCGTCTCAAGGCCTACGTCGAGACCGGCGATGCCGGCTGACCTTGTCCCGCTCGCGCCGGGCGTTCGCCGAATTATCGCGCCGAACCCGTCGCTGATGACGGGGCCCGGCACCAACACCTATGTGATTGGCGAGGAAGAGTTCGCGGTGATCGACCCGGGACCCGCGATCCCGGCCCATGCGGACGACATCGTGGCGAAGACGCCGGGGACGATTCGCTGGATCGTGGTCACGCACACGCATCCCGACCATTCGCCCGGTGCGAGAATGCTGGCCGAGCGGACCGGCGCGCAGCTGCTCGGCATGCCGGCGCCCGACGGGCCGCACCAGGATCAGACGTTCCGGCCCGACAGGGTGCTGGCCGACGGCGACGTCCTCGAGACGGCCGAGTTCAAGCTCGAGGCCGTGCACACGCCGGGCCATGCTTCCAACCATGTCTGTTATCGCCACGCGGCAATGAACTGGCTGTTCACCGGAGACCACGTGATCGACGGGTCCACGGTCGTCATCAACCCCCCGGACGGCAACATGGGGCACTACATCGCATCGCTGCGGCGGGTCAGGCAGCTCGACTGTGCGGCGCTCGCGCCGGGTCACGGGGAGATCGTTGCCGATCCCCAGCGCGTCATCGACTGGATCATCGAGCATCGCCTGCAGCGCGAGGCAAAGGTCGTCGCCGCGATGCGGGCACGCCCGAACGCGACGATTCGCGAGCTGGTTCCCGACGTGTACACGGACGTGCCCACCAAGCTTTTCGGCTGGGCGGAACGCTCGCTGCTGGCTCATGCGTTAAAGCTCGAAGCAGACGGATTGGCCGCCAGCAGGCTCGGGCGCTGGCGCTTGATCTGAGTCCGGACTTCGCATAGCTTACGGCATCCGCAAGAGAGGACAGCCACATGACATTCGTCGTCACCGAAGCCTGCATCAAGTGCAAACTGACTGATTGTGTCGAGGTCTGCCCGGTAGACTGCTTCCACGAGGGCCCGAACTTCCTCGTCATCGACCCTGACGAGTGCATCGACTGCACGCTGTGCGAGCCGGAATGTCCCGTCGAGGCGATCTATTCGGAAGACGAGCTGCCACCGGGCCAGGAAAAGTTCCTGGAGCTCAATGCGGAACTCTCTCAGGAATGGCCCGTGATCACGGAGATGAAAGACCCGCCCGCCGACGCGGACGAGTGGCGGGACGTGAAGGACAAACTCCAGTACCTGGAGCGCTGACAGAATCTGTCCCGGCATTGGCTATGCGCCTGGTCCGGATGGTTCTATGATAGTGGCGTGCCAGAATTGATGCTGCTGTCATGATCAGTACTCGCGCGAAACTCGTCCGCGCGGCGACAGGGAAGTATTTCTCGTCTCGCGACCCGCATGGCACCGATGTAATTAAGTTGCGTTGCCAGCTCGATTCCTGGGCGCGGATACTCCGTACTCCGCGCGGCATTCAGGTCAGCCGGGAGGAATTCCAGGGTATCCACGTGGAGTGGCTGACGCCGCGGCAGGCGGCCGAGGGAAAATTGCTGCTGTACCTGCATGGCGGCGGTTACGTCTTCGGCTCCTGCGCGACGCACCGCCAGATGGTCAGCCACATCGCCAAGGCGAGCGGCGTTCGCGCGCTGCTCCCGGAATACCGACTGGCCCCGGAGCACCCGTTCCCCGCCGCGATCGAAGATATCGTCCGGCTATACCGGGCCTTGCTGGAAACCCGGTATTCGCCGCGCGACATTGTGATCGCCGGCGATTCGGCGGGCGGCGGACTGACCCTGGCGACACTACTGGCGCTGCGCGATGCCGGCGATCCGCTGCCCGCGGGAGCCTGCCTGCTGTCGCCCTGGCTCGATCTGACGGGCAGCGGGGAATCCATGCGCACGAACGCGCAGCGTGATCCATGGTTCAAGCCGGAATACATGCCGGCCCTCGCGAGGCACTACTGCACGGACGACGAGCGCGTACACCCGCTCGTGTCCCCGGTTTTCGCGGATCTCGGCGGCTTGCCGCCACTCTTCATTCAGGTCTGCGACGATGAGATCCTGTTCAGTGATTCCACTCGCATCGTCGACAAGGTTCGTGCAACAGGTGGCGAGGCCGAGCTCGAAACCTACAACGGTCTGTGGCACGTATTCCAGGCGTTTGCGCGGCAAGTGCCGGAAAGCAGAGCGGCAGTGGCGCGGATTGGTTCTTACATCGAGCAGGCGTTTCGTTCGCTTTAGCGTCAGAACCCCGCCTGTCTCTGAGAGTCGTCGAACATCTTGATGAGGAATGACCGGATCGCCGGCTCGGCCTCCTCCCGAGTCATCAGCTTCTGCTTCTCGAGAATGACCGCCATGTCCTTGATCGAGCGGCGGCCGTCGATCAGCGACATCATGAAAGAATAAATTTGCGTGGTCATGGCCTGGCTGCGAAACGAGGGGGTCAGCGGCACCGGTTGTTCGCCAGTGACGATCCAGTCGGGCAGCGCGCGATGGCGCGGCGGCTGCCCGGCGTCGCGTTCCTTGTAAGCGGCAAAGGTGAACACCCGCTCACGCCGGCCGTGGCGGCTGGCGGGCGAACACATGTAAGGGATCGTGGCTTCCGACACGTACGGGTCGCTGAAGCCGGCCTCGGCCACGATCGCCTTGGTCTCCTCCGGGCTGTACTGGCGCGCGCGCGCCGTATCCGAGAACGCGAGCGAACCGAAATTGATCCAGCGGCCGCCCTCTGCGAGGAGCCGGTTGATCCGGGTCGCAAACACGGGCAGGTCTTCGGTGACGATATCGATGAGCCAGGGCGTTAGCACGGTGTCGAAGCTGCCCGCGGCAAACGGCGGCCGCAGCGCATCGCCGAGGACGAGGTAAAAACCGTCGCCGGCCACCTCCGGCGCCTCGAGCGTGCGCAGGACGGCGTCGTCCTCGAGCGACCTCGGGGCAATCGGGAACTCATGCAGCTTGAGTCGCTCCCCGGCGGTGACGGCCTTCACGATGAGCATCAGCAGCGGATTGAAATCCATCGCGACAGTCGCGGCGCAGTCCATCTGCATGTGCAGGTCATAGGCGAGCCGGCCGGCGCCGGCGCCGAGCACCAGGACTTTGCCGAGTTCGGCACTGTCGTTGACGACCGAGCGAACCTGCTTCAGCGAGGCCTCGTTCTCCTCTCCGCCCCACGACCAGTCGCGGTGCACGTTTGCATAGTAGGTGTTGAGTCCCTGGTCCGAGGGCAGGCGGGTCCGTAGCGCCAGGTAGGTATCTCGCGATCCCTGTGCCGACTGCACGTCGATGGGTTTCAGCAGTTTCTGCAGCGTGCGCCGGTGCGATTCCAGCGCCTTCCGGTATCGCTCGAGGCGGCGTCGTGTGAGGGGCCGCAGGTCCTTGTCCTTGAGCTCTTCGTCTGCCCGGGCCGCGTCGTGGCTGAGCTGCTGCAGCGCGAAATGCAGCCGCCCGCGCCACTCGCCAAGGGACGCGTCCGGCTCCGCGAACATCCAGGGTATGCCGTCGATCGAGGGAAAGTCGACCTTGCAGGCGTCGCAGCGGCAAGCCCGGTTACCCGGGGTTAGCGGTGTCTTGTCGCAGCGCGGGCAGGCGAGCAATGCATCGAGCAGGTCAGGCATTGCGCGAGTATAACCGCAGGAGCGGCCCGTGGCCGCGATCGCGGCAGCCAGGTTGATCCGGGCAAGAAAAAAATACGGCCAACCGGGGACAGGTTGGCCGTGGATGCCGTGAGGGCGAGTCCGCGGCAGGGCCGCGGACTTGACCGCCCCTACACGGGGTTGGCTATCGTGCCGCTGCAGATCGGCGTGAACGCCGTCAGCCGGTCACGCATGTTGACGTCACCGAGGCCATGGTTGGGGAACACGTTGGCGAAAACCCCCTGCTCGCCGTGCAATGCCATGTAGTTCAGCAAGACGGTGTTGACGAGCAGGTTCACGTTGTTCGCGGCCGGGGTCGCGGCACGCTGCACCGAGCCGCCGGCGTCCATGTAGCCGATCTGCTGGTGTATGGCCTGTTCCTCGGGAGGGCCGCCGACGATGGCGGGTCGCCTGCCCGGGTTGTAGACCAGGAAGAAGGAGCCGGCTGTCGACGAGTTGTCACTGGTCCACTCGCCCTTGCCGCGGCCGTCCTGGCTGTCGTCGATCGCGCCGTTGGACGACAGCGAGCCGTCGCTGAAGACGTAGAGCATCAGCGGCACGCCCTGGCGAGCGGCGTACTCGATACAGGCGCCCATGCAGCGGCCGGCGCGGTAATCCTTGACCTCACCCTCCGCGCGGCGGCCACCGTGGTAGTCGTAGCCACCCATCTCGATGCAGCCGGCGCCGGCATAGCCGTTGATGACCAGCTTCATGATCGAGGCGGTCTTGCGAAACTCGGAGCCGTCGCGATCGCCGGCAAAGAACTCGGCGTCGCTGAAGATCCCATTCGGGCCGACGATCTCGGGATCCTCACCCGGATCGATCGGCACGCCGCCGAAGCGATCGGCAATGTCGGCCGCCTTGAGGTAGCCGCAGCGAACCATTTCCTTGATCACGGCGTCGCGCGAGATGTTGGTGTTGACCTGGTCCATCTTGCGGTCGGTGAGGCGGTAGATCGACTCCATGACGGCGGTCGCGTCCTCTTTCGAGAGGATGCCGACGAGATCGCCGGTATCGACGAGGTTAACGACGTCCGACGGGCGGTCGACCTTGGTCGGCCGCAGTTCCGGGTCATACAGCGCCTGCGGCAGCATCGAGTTGCCGCCCGAGTCCGTGTTCTCGGAACCGGCCAGCGTCAGGATAGAGCCGTCGGCGCCGAGGCCGCCGGCGCCCGCGCGGGCGATGCCGTACATCGGGTTATGCGGATTGTTGCCCGTGTCGTTGTCGGACCGGGCCGGGATGACGGCGCCGTTGACGAACTGCTCGGTACCGGCGGTAATCGTGTCCATGATGCCGCGGCGGAACGCGCTGTCGAGATGGAATCCGAGGCCCAGGTCGAAGTTCTCGTAGGGCAGGGCCAGGTCCGGGTCGACGAGGCCGGGAATCATGTCGCCCGGCAGGCCCATCTTCTCGTAGCCGGCTGTCGACAGGAAATCGAGCTGCCCGCCCTCCTGGCCGACGAGGACATTCGATCCCGCGATGTTGGCGCCGCCCGCGAGGTCGAAGCAGATGAACGGGATCTTGCCCGCACCGTTGGTCGCTATCTGGCAGGGGTCCTGCAGCAGGCCGCCGAGGTCGGGCGAGAGCGCCGCCATCGCTTCCCTCGGATCGGCGAACAGGCTCAGTACGCCGCCCGCAGTGGCGTACGCGGCACCCGACATGAAGCCTTGCGCCACGAACTGGCGTCGCGTGACAGGACGCGGATGGTCGGCGTGATACTGCGGCGCATCCCAGTGCCGTGCATTACGTTTCTTGGCCATAGCTGTGTTCCTTTCCTCGTCCTGTGCGTTACTGGATCAGCGTCGTTGCGTTGCCGAGCATCGCGGCGCAAACGCCTTTTGCGATCGCGCGGGTGGTGCTGCCACCGGCGATCAGGCGGTCCACCAGGTTGTCCGGCCGCCCGCCTGCTGCCTGGAATGTCGCCAGTTCCTCGTGCACCAATGCGTATGCCGGCTGGCTCGCGAGTCCCGTGCCCATGATGTTGTCGATCAGGGGCTGCACGAACCCGTCGCGATTGCCGGCCGAGAACGCCGTGTCCGCGAGCGCGTCAAAATTAAAGCCCGGGAACATCTGGCCCTTGGCCGTCATGCCGTCGGAGTTGACCATGGCGTCGCAGTACGCGATCGCGAGCTGCGCCACGGCAACCTGGTGCGACGACAGGAACGTATTGATGTCCTCGATCGCGGGCAGCGACTGCCTGAGCTCCTGGAAGGTCATGTCGACGTTCGTGAAGTCCGTGCGTTCGATGCCGAGCACGGCGCCGAAGGTCGCGTCGATCTCGTCGAAGGTCCTGAGGCCGATGTGCGAAGCCGGGGCGAGGTCCGTCGGCGTGATGACCGCCGTCGGGTCTGCCGGGCGGTTGTAGCTGCTGCCTGCCAGGCGATCGAAGGTCAGGAAGAACTCGTCGTTTTCCGGTCCCTTCTCGAGCGGCAATACCGCTCCCCAGGTCGACAAAGGCTGCCCGAGTTCCTCGAATTCGGCGGCGCTCAGCGTATCGACGAGCGTCGCGTAGGTCTGTCCCACCGGCAGCTCCGCGCCGTTCATCGCGACGCGCATGCCCTCGATGGGGATGCCTTCCGGCGTACTGTCGTCGAGGGTGATGAAATGCGGCTTGTCGAACAGGTACGCGTACGTATCGTACTGCTGCACCTCGAAGAGGATGTAGGACGACTGCGCCATCGCCGCATCGCCCGGGTACAGAATCTCGGAAATATCGAACAGCAGGAAGAATTTCTCACCGACGCCTACGTCGAAGTTCTGCTGAACCTGTTCCCGGGTCAGGGCGCGACGGTGTACTGCCGCGAGCCGGACCGTGCCCTCCCACGCCGAGTCGCCGGATGCCTCGTTGCCGAGCACCAGCGCGAACGTGTCCTGCCAGTCGATGAGCGTACCGCCCGGCACGGGGTCCGCGTTCGTGACGAGGTTGCCGTTAACGTAGATTTTGCGGCCCTCGATGGGGTCGTAGGTCGCAACCACGTGCTGCAGCGTTGCCTGCAGAACGTCGTCGCCATCGGGCGTAGACAGTGCGGGGTCGCCGTTGAGGCTGGTCTCGCCCGTCCGCAGCCGGAAATCGTAGTTGTACAGCGTCTGCTGCAGCGTCAGGTTACGCGCCGTATCGCCGGCGGAAT
>JBFFSI010000056.1:0-15725 GCA_041572475.1 Woeseiaceae bacterium | reverse complement strand
TGACGGGCGTCGTCCTGGCGGCGGGATTCAGCGCGACGACGACGCTGCTGCTTGCCCTGAGTCCTGACCAGAACCTGCGCGGCATGTTGTTCTGGCTGATGGGGGACCTGAGTTTCGCTTTCGACCCCTGGCAGTGCCTGTGGCTTCTCGCGATACTGGTCGCCGCCGGCACGCTGTACGCGCGCCACCTCAATGTCCTGGCGCGGGGCGAGATGCAGGCCGCGATCGTCGGGATGCCCGTAAAGGGCTTTCGCTACGTCGTCTTCGTCGCCGCTTCGCTCGCCACCGCGCTGTCCGTGACCACGGTCGGCGTCATCGGTTTCGTCGGCCTCGTCGTGCCTCACCTGGTGCGCCTGGTCGCGGGCAGCGACCATCGCCGCGTGCTACCCGCCGCGGCGCTGGCTGGCGGCACTCTGCTGGTCATTGCCGACACGCTGGCCAGGACGCTGCTGGCGCCCCGGCAGCTACCGGTCGGCGCGCTCACGGCGACGATCGGTGTGCCCTTGTTCCTCGTCCTGATGAGCAGGAGCCGCGACTCCAGGCAGATCGGCTGAATCAGTGGTAGCGCGCACGCTCCGCCAGCAGGAGGGCCTCGTCGTCGCGCACGGCCGCGTAGCCGACATTCTGCGTGCCGGGGTATGCACCTGTCGCCGGCTGCGCCAGGGTAATCGCTGCATGACGGTGCAGCGTCTCTTTGCCGAGCAGCCATTCGATCAGCGCCCGCGCACCGTCAGGGTTACGCGCATGCCGGCCGATTCCGACCGCTTCGACATCGGTGTACGCGGGTTGCGGCGCGGTGAGCCACACCCCCGACACCGAAGCGTTGTCGAGCCATGCCGCCCCCAGGTTGGAGAGCAGGCTGACGCCGCAGTCGCCGCGGGCCGTGGCCAGCCACAACTGCTCTTCGGCCTCGAACACGGGGCGTGCCAGGTTCGCGATCCAGCCACGGACGACGATCTCGGCGTCGCGCACACCGAGACGGCCGATCAGGCCCGCGATGACGGTCCGGTTCGTCGCCTGCATGGATGACGACAGGCAGAGCTGGCCGCGGAATTTCGGGTCGGCCAGCGCATCGACCGCACCAACGTCGGCTTCGCCGAACCGATCGGGATCGAACGCGATCACGGCATGCCGAAAGGTCAGCGCCACCCAGTAGCCGTCGGGGTCCCTCAGCGGCGCTGCGACCCGGGCCATGACCGCATCGGCCAGGATCGGACGCAGGGCGCCTTCTTCGGCAGCCCTGACGACGCCTCTGGCAGTCGGCGTCATCAGCACATCGGCTGGCGGCGTAATTTCATTGTTTATCAGATCATCGACTATGGCATCGGGCTCGGCGTGCCGCACGATGACCGGCACGCCTGTCTGCCGGGTGTATACATCGAACAGCATCGGCAGGTAGTTCCTGTCCTCATAGGTCGCATAGACGACTATGGGCTCGGGCGGCGGTCCGGCGGGATCGGGCTCCGTATCCGCCGAGCAGGCAGCGCACAGTATTGCCAGCACGCCGACAGCGGTCCGCGCCATCAGCGATCGCCCTCTGCGCAGACGCGGTTGCGGCCCTCCTCCTTCGCCCGGTAGAGGGCCACGTCGGCCCGCGCAATCAGCGATTCCCCGATCGTCTTCAGGTCGTTGCCATCGCGCTGCGGCGTGATGCCCGCGACGCCGATCGACGCCGTGACCTCGATGAACTCACCGTGCGGCAGTTCATACGAATCAGCCGACACGGCCCGCCGAATCCGCTCAGCGGTCTGCAGCGCGGCAGATTCACTCGTCGCGGGCAACAGGATGATGAATTCCTCGCCGCCATAGCGCGCCGCGACGTCGCTCGCACGCACCTGCGCGTCAATCCGGCCGGCCATCTCCTGGAGCACGGCGTCGCCGGCCGCATGCCCCCAGGTATCGTTGACTGCCTTGAAATGATCGATGTCCAGCATCAGGCAGGCGAGGTGGGCCTGGTCTCGCCGCGCCCGCGCGAGTTCCTCCTTGATGCGCACCTGCAGGTAGCGGCGGTTGTGCCACCCTGTCAGGACGTCAGTGAACCCGCTGCGCATCAGGCGCGCCCGGTTGATGACATTCTCTATGCAGAACGACGCTATGACGCCGAGATGTGCAAGAAAATCGGCGGCGTGCACCTCCGTGAAGCGGGCTTGGTCCCTGCTGCCGAGATTGATGCTGCCGAACAGCTGCTGCCGGTGCATCAGCGGGATCATCGCAACGCTGGCCAACCCGGTAGCTCCGGGGAAAACGAGCTGATGATCGCAGGCGGCGAAGGTACCTAACCAGGGCTGTCGCAGCGCGACGTACTGCGGCGCCAGTCCGGTCAGCGACTCCACCATCACCAGGCCCTCGAATTCATCAGCATGCACGCCGGCTGCCAGCAGCAGGTGACGAATATCGAAATCGGGGTCGCAGAGTACGACGCTGACGTATTCCAGGCCGTAACTGTCGCGCAGCCCATTGGTCAGCTCCTGCAGGAGGGATTCCAGGTCGTCGGCACGCAGGAGTCTGAACTCGCGTTCCTGCGAGCGGCGCATTTTCTCCTGGTTGCTCGCAACCTCGGCGGTCAACTCGGCGAGCTGGCGTTCTGTCTGCGCCAAGCGGCTGGTGAGATCGTCCGTCGCCGTCATGGATCAGCCGCGCAAGGCCATGTAAGCCCTGCCTTTTTCCATGAGGTCCACGAAGCCCTGCTCATCGTCGGCGACGACCAGTTCCCGGATTCGGCTCGCTGCCTCGCAAAGGGCGTCGAGTGGCTCGACGCCGAAGCGGTTCAGGTTTTGAATTTCGAAGTACAGGTGCGGGTTGTCTTGCGCGACCGCCGCCGACACCAGCAGCTGGGCATCGAAGGTCGTCGACGACATCTGCGCGAGCTTCGGTGCTGCCTCGCCACTCTCCGCGAGCGCCGTGAAAAAAGCGATGTTCAATGCGTGCGACAGGCCGAGCACGTAGGCGATCAGCCGGTCGTGATCGTCGAGGCTCATGTCGAGCTGTTCTACCATCGTGGGGCTGAAAAGCTCCTTGGCGTCCGCCGTCGCCGAGTCGTTGCCCGCATCGCAGAACACCAGGTGCCGCCCCGACAGCAGCCGCGTGTCCGGGCCGAACATCGGGTGCAGCGACGTGACGCGGCACCCTGCCCTGTGCAGTTCCTGCAGCCCGTCGCGAAGAGGCGTCTTCAATGAGCCGATATCGAATATCAGCCCGCGCGGCTTCAGGACGGCCAGCTGGGCCAGGACGCGGCCGGAGACGGCGAGCGGCGCCGCCACGATGATGATGTCGAAATCGACCCCCGCGTCAGTCCAGTCGCTGAACTGCCCGGGCCCGTCGGCGACACCCGGATCCGCGATCGTCGTCGCAAACCCCTGCGAACGGAAGAAGTCCGCGAACCAGCCGCCCATCTTGCCGGCACCGCCAATCACGAGCGCGGTCTGTCCGTTGCCCTTGCCCTCGGCGATCACGCGATCCCGCTCCTGGTTGGCCAGCGAGGACCGGATGAGCTGGCGCATGATGTCCTCGGCGAGGTCCGGGTCGACGTCGAGCCGCTCGGCCTGGGCCCGCGCCGTGTCGAGGACCTCCTTCTCCCGGGCATAGTCGCGCGTACCGGCGCCGGCACTCTGCTTGGTTCGACCTATCTCGCCGACGACGCGCTGGCGCGCTGCGATCAGGTCAACGATTTGCCGGTCGATATCCGACAGGTCTTTGCGAAGCTCATCCAGTTTCATCTGCTTGGTCCAGGGCCCGGCTCGGCTGCAAGGCCTGTTGTACAGGAGACGCGGGACGCGTCGCAAGGCCGCATTGAATTGTGACTGCGCATGTTATCGTGCGAATATCGCTGTCGATCCAGCATCGGCGAACTCAACGGGAGGTCTGTGATGAAAACACGCGCTGCGGTCGCCTGGGAGGCAGGCAAGCCGCTCGAGATCGAGACCATAGAACTCGATGGGCCGAAAGCAGGCGAAGTCCTGCTCCGGAACGTGGCAACCGGCGTCTGCCATACCGATGCATTCACCCTGTCGGGCGAGGATCCTGAAGGCATCTTCCCGGCCGTGCTCGGCCACGAAGGCGGCGCCATCGTCGAGGAAATCGGCGAAAGCGTGACCTCGGTCGCGGTCGGCGACCACGTGATACCGCTGTACACACCCGAGTGCGGCGAGTGCAGCTTCTGCACGTCAGGCAAGACCAACCTCTGCCAGGCAATCCGGGTCACCCAGGGCCAGGGCCTGATGCCCGACGGGACATCCCGGTTTTCCCTTGACGGCAAGACGATCTATCACTACATGGGCACGTCGACGTTCAGCGAATACACGGTATTGCCGGAGATCGCCGTCGCGAAGATTCGCAAGGAGGCTCCGCTCGAGAAGGTTTGCCTGCTCGGTTGCGGCATCACGACGGGCATCGGCGCGGTGCTGAATACGGCCCGGGTCGAGCCGGGAGCATCCGTGGCCGTGTTCGGGCTCGGCGGCGTCGGTCTATCCGCGATCCAGGGCGCCGTCATGGCCAAAGCGGGACGCATCCTCGCGATCGATATCAACCCGGACAAGTTCGAGTTAGCCACCCAGCTCGGCGCCACCGACTGCGTCAACCCGAAGGACCATAGCGCGCCGATACAGGAAGTCATCGTCGACATGACCGACGGCGGCGTCGACTACTCCTTCGAGTGCGTCGGCAACGTGGAACTCATGCGCGCCGCGCTGGAGTGCTGTCACAAGGGCTGGGGGGAGTCGACGATCGTCGGCGTCGCCGGCGCCGGGCAGGAGATAGCCACGCGCCCGTTTCAACTGGTCACCGGACGAGTCTGGCGCGGCACGGCCTTCGGCGGTTGCAAGGGTCGTTCACAGCTGCCGGGGATGGTCGACCAATACATGGGCGGCGACATCAAGATCGACGAGTTCATCACCTTCACGATGCCGCTCGACGATATCAACAGGGCATTCGACCTGATGCACGAGGGCAAGAGCATCCGGTCCGTGATCCACTACTGAACCGACCCGGCTTCAGCCGCCGCGCCCCCCCGGAGATTGCGTTGACCACGGTCGCCGTCGCCACGACGTCACAGCTGGCCGCTGACGCCGCCCGCGAGGTCGCCAAACGCGGCGGCAATGCCGTCGACTGCGCGCTTGCCGCGGCGCTTTGCACGATCAATACGGAGCCTGCCGTCTGCGCCCTTGCTGGCAGCGCATTCATCACGATCTGGAAGGCGGGCGACGACCCGGTCACGATCGACGGCAACGTCGCCGTGCCGGGCATGGGCCTCGCGGACGCGGAGCGTGGTGGTGGCGCGATCCCGGTGACCATCGACTACGGCGGCGGTATCGAGACTCTCGCCGGCGTCGGCTCCGTTGCGGTTCCCGGCGCGCTGGCCGCGATCGAACGCGCCTGGCAGCGCTACGGCGACATCGCATGGTGCGACCTGTTCGCCCCGACGATCGCCGCTGCCCGGGACGGCTTTCCACTCTCCTCCGCCTGTCACTATTACCTCGGCTACTCGGGCGAGTGCGTGTTCAGCCGCAGCGACGACGGCTTCTTCGCCCTGCACGACCAGGAGCGGCGTCTGCGCGACCGGGGCTCCCTGATCGTCGTGCCGCATCTCGCCGATTCGCTCGACGCGATCGCCCGTGAAGGTGCGAGGATCTTCTATGAAGGCGAGCTGGCCGATGCGATGAGCCGGCATGTCAGGGAAGCTGGCGGCGCCCTGACCCGAGAGGACCTGGCGGCTTACGAGGCCATCGAGCGACCGTCGCTGAGCGTCGACATCGGCGGCTGGACGATCGCGAGCACTCCGCCGCCGGCGATCGGCGGCAGCGTGCTGGCTGCCATGCTGCTGGCCTGCGCGGATCTCGTGCATGAAGCCTGGGACGCGCCAGCGCTCGAGCAGCTGATCCGGGTGCAGCGGGCAGCGCTTGATTTTCGCCAGCGCCGGCTGGACCTCGCTGCCGACGTCGGCGCCGAGGCAGCCGCCCTGCTCGAGCAGGCACGGAGCGGTCAGCTGCTCAGCCGCTGGTCGTCGTCCTCGACCGTCCATACCTCCGCTGTCGACGACAATGGCATGGCCTGCGCCGTGACGGCGTCGTCGGGCTACGGCTCCGGGGAGATGCCGGCCGGGACCGGCCTGTGGCTGAACAACTGCCTCGGCGAACTGGAGCTCAATCGCCGCGGGCTGGACGCAGGACCGCCCGGCGAGCGCCTGCCATCGAACATGGCGCCCAGCATTGCACGGCGCCAGGGTGCGGTCATCGCCGCCGGGTCGCCCGGCGCGGACCGGATCACGACGGCCCTGCACCAGTTTCTCGTAAACGTGCTGCAGCTGGGCATGCCGCTCGACGCGGCCATCGCGCATCCGCGGGTGCACGTGGACACCAGCACCGGCGAGGAGCGGCTGATGGCCGAGCCCGGCCTCGACCTGCCCGACGTGGACCTGCCGCTGACGGTCAGCCCTGATCTGAATATGTACTTCGGCGGAATTGGTGCGACACTTGTCGACCGCGAAGCCGGCTTCCAGGTCGCGTCGGATCCCCGACGCGAGGGTGGCACGATGATTGTTGAAGGAGGTTGATGTGTCAGACCCCTGCTCGGCCAGGCAGCTGCCGGCCCACCTGCCAGACGATCCGATGCATTGGGTTAAAGCCTGGCTCGACGAGGCCGTCGATAAGGCCGTGCAGCGTAATCCGAACTCGATGACCGCAATCACGGTCCGTGAGGACGGTCAACCGTCCGGCCGGGTGGTCCTGTGCAAGAGCTTCGTGCCTGATCCCGGTTACCTCGTGTTTTACACCAACTACAGGTCCGACAAGGTGCGCGACCTCGACGTCAATAACCGGATTGCGCTGGTCTTTCACTGGGACGTCTTCGGCCGGCAGGCACGCATCGAAGGTGAGGCCGCCCGGTCACCTGCCGAGGAGAGCGACGCCTACTTTGCGACCCGGGATTTCGGCAGCCAGCTCGGCGCATGGGGCTCCGACCAGAGTTCGCCCGTCGAGTCCAGGGCCGCGCTCATCGCCCAGGTCGGCCGGCGCGCGGTCAAGCTCGGCGTCGCCGCCGCGATGAACATCAAGTCTGTTGCACTCGAGGACCGGCCCGTCATCCCCCGCCCCCCGCACTGGGGCGGCATACGGGTCTGGGCGAGGCGCGTGGAGCTGTGGCTCGAGGGCGACGATCGTATCCATGACCGCGCCCGCTGGGAGCGCACGCTGGAAAGAACCGGAAGCGATACGTTCGAAACGGGGGCATGGACGGGAATACGGCTGCAACCGTGATCGGCGCCCTGTCGCGAACGCTCGTCGCGCTGCTGTTGCTGGTTGGCGCGGCCGCTGCCCAGGCGCAGATGACCCTGACGCGCGGCACCAACTTCGCGGTGGATATCGCTGACGACGGCCGCATCGCCATGGACCTCCTCGGCAGCCTCTGGCTGCTGCCGCCAGGCGGCGGCCAGGCCGTTGCCGTTGCCGAAGCCGGCAAGGGCATACGCCGCCCGCGCTGGTCCCCGGACGGGACCGCGCTCGTGTACCAGCGGCGCGTCGACGGGCGGGCCGAAGTCTGGCTGCATGAACCCGGCGGCGTGTCGACCATGATCGGCGACCCGCGTTTCTACGATCAGCACCCGGACTGGCATCCCGATGGCGAGCGCATCGTGTTTGCTTCCGACCGCAGGGACTCGGGCTTCGACCTGTGGGAACTCGACCTGGCGACGCAGCTGAACTGGCGGATCAGTTCCCTGCCGGGCGACGAAACCGAGCCTGCCTGGTCGGCCGACGGCCGCGACCTCGCCTACATTTATCGTGAAGAGGAAACCTGGTTCCTGATGCTGCGCCGCCGGGGACAGCCCGACCGGGTTCTCGCCAGGTCAGAGGCGCGCTTGTCGTCGCCATCGTGGCGGCCCGACGGCAGCCTGCTCACTTTCATGCGGCATGCCGAGGACGGACTGTCGGTCGATATGGTCATACTCTCGGACCCGCTGCTGATCCGCCCCATGATCACCGACGAGGATCTTTTCATCGCCCCGGTCGCCTGGCGTGATCGTCTGCACATGCTTTACACCTCCAACGGCCTCATCCGCACCCGGCATTTCAATGCCTGGAAATCCCGCAGCCTGCCGTTTCGCGCAACGGTAACCCGCGACGAGCCACGCCCGTCCGCCGCAGCACCGCAACGCGACCTGCCGGCCATCGACGAGCCGTCGGGGCAGCTCGTCGTTCGCGCCGCCCGGCTGTTCGACGGCGTCGGGAACGCGTATCGCGAGGACATCGACATCCTCATCGACGGCGGCACAATCACTGCCGTCGAGCAGCAGGCCGAGCGGGCCGGCATGATCGTCGTCGACATGGCCGACCTGACCGTGCTCCCCGGCTTCGTCGACAGTCGGGGCAGGTTGCCGGCGGACGCCGGCGACGGCCTCGGCCCGGTGCTGCTGTCCCTGGGGCTGACGACCATCGTTGCCGGGCATGCGCAGGGGCCGAGACTGGACGCGCTGTGGGCGGGCAAGGACGTCCCCGGCCCCAGGGTGCTCGGAGCAGACTGGTTGCCCGACCTGCAGCCGTTGCCATCGATCGTCTTCGGCCTGGATTCGCTGCCGGTGTCGCCGGCCGGCATCCGCTACGAAGACATGCAGGTCAGCGGCGACGGCGAGCCCGCCATGCTGGTCTCCGCACTCGCCGATGC
Source organism: Woeseiaceae bacterium (assembly GCA_041572475.1). Taxonomy (GTDB): domain Bacteria; phylum Pseudomonadota; class Gammaproteobacteria; order Steroidobacterales; family Woeseiaceae; genus UBA1847. The sequence continues at coordinate 7,076 of JBFFSI010000056.1, read as the reverse complement.
CCGGACACCCGGATTGACCGAATTGCTGCGCGTCCGCCAGGCCGCGTTTTTGGGCGGAAGCGTGTCGGCCGCGCGCCATTTCGTCGCAAAGCCGAGGCTGGACGTCCGTGCACCGCCGATCGCGATGGGCAGCTACGCGAACGGCCTCCCGCCGGGGCTGGCGCTGCACGCGGAATTCCGCGCGCTGGCCGAGGCCGGCCTGAGCCCGCACGAAGTGCTGAAAACGGCAGGGGTCAACGCGTCGACGGCGCTCGGGCTTGGGCTTCGCCTCGGGCGGGTCGCTCCGGGTGCAGCGGCTGACCTCGTCATCGTGGACGGCGACCCGCTGGCCGACGTCGGCGCAGCACTGAAGGTCGTTGGTGTCGTCAGGAACGGGCGTTTTTACAGTGCCGTGGGGCTCCTCGACCGGGCCCGGCAGGCAACATATGTCGAATAATTTGACAATTTGATTATTTTCGCGGGTTGGTTCGCACACAGCCGGCTGATTGAACATAAGATCGAATTGCCACAGCCCTCACCCACCCCCGGTTACGCGGGTTGCGGACGCGAATAAGCTGCATTTTCAGCAGATTGGCGCTATTTGTTTTCGATCTGGTTCATGTGCAATGCAACAATTTCGTCGGCTTTTTTTACGAAAAGGCGGTCCGGCGCCGCCGACCGATCCTGTACCGGTCGCTAAATACCTGAATTCAGGACAGACCGTGGGGAGTTGGCACAGGTCTTGCTTTTTATATTCTGCCCAAGCGAAGTGTAACTGCGCTCGGTAAAGACTAATCGGATACGTGACAGGATTTAGACGCCAGAAGAATAACAACCAGAAAAACAATAAGATCCAGATCCAATAACAATAAAAGCCCTGTACCCGCTTACCGAATTTGCAGTTACCTCTTTTATAAAAAAGAGAAAAGACTAGCCCCGCCGCTCACGCCGCGGGGCTTTTTCTTGGGCGCTTCTCCTGGACCGGACATCCCGTCAGAAAGCGGTATCATCACGGCTGTCCACGAACGGAGCCGACAATGACAAGACTGAGAACGGTCCGAGCCCTGGGCGCGATGTTGCTGTGCCTCGTTCTGTCTGCCTGCAGCGAGCCCGCTGCGGACTACCGGGAGGCCACGATTGCGGAGCTGCACGATGCCATGAACCGTGGCGAGCTGAGCTCGGCCGAGCTGGTCGGCTGGTACCTCGACAGGGTAGACGCCATCGACCGGGCCGGTCCCGAACTCAACTCGGTCATCGAGCTCAACCCCGACGCCATGGCGATTGCGAAGGCTCTGGACGAGGAGTGGGCAAGATCCGGCCCGCGCGGTCCCCTGCACGGCATACCGGTGATCCTCAAGGCCAACATCGACACCGGCGACAGCATGCGAACGACGGCCGGCTCGCTCGCGCTGGCCGCGCACACCGCGCCGGCGGATGCGTTTCTCGTGAGCCGCCTGCGCGATGCGGGCGCAGTCATCCTGGGCAAGGCGAATCTCAGCGAGTGGGCCAACTACCGCTCGAACCTGTCATCGAGCGGCTGGAGCAGCATCGGCGGCCAGACTCGCAACCCTTACGACACGCGCCGTAATCCCTGCGGTTCGTCGAGCGGTTCGGCTGTCGCCGTCGCCGCCAACCTGGCGACGGTCGCGGTCGGCACGGAAACCGACGGTTCGATCATGTGCCCGTCCGGCATCAACGGCATCGTCGGCATCAAGCCGACGCTCGGGCTCATCAGCCGCAGCGGCATCATCCCGATCGCGCACAGCCAGGACACGGCCGGGCCCATGGCGCGGACGGTCCGTGATGCCGCGATCCTGCTCGAGGCGATGCTGGGCACCGATCCCGACGACCCGGCATCGGCAGGGTTCCCGGAAGCGCCGCCCAATTACACCGCGAACCTCGCAGCGGACGGTCTCGAAGGCCGGCGCATCGGTGTCATCCGCTCCTACTGGGGCGCGGGCAATCACGCCAAGGTCGAAGCCGTCTTCACGAAAGCGATCGAGTCGATTGCGGCCGCGGGCGCCGAAATCGTGGACCCGATCATGATCGAGACACCGGGGCTCCGGGATGCCGAGGGCGTGGTCCTCGAATACGAGTTCAAGGCGGACCTCAATCGCTACCTCGAGCAGTCGCGCGCGCCTGTTGCCAGCCTCGCGGAGGTCATCGAGTTCAACGAGGCCAACGCGGCGACCGTGATGCCCATCTTCGGCCAGGAGCTGATGATCGCGGCCAATGAAAAAAGCCCCCTGACCGACGAGGTCTACGTCGAGGCCCTCGAGAACTCCAGGCGCCTCTCGAGGCAGGCCATCGACGCGGCCCTGGCCGAACACGATCTCGATGCCTTGCTCGCGCCGACCAACGGGCCTGCGTGGCTGACCGACCATGTCAACGGCGACAGCTTCTCGGTGGGCAGCTCATCGCTCGCGGCCGTGTCCGGCTATCCCAACGTGACGGTGCCGGCCGGATTCGTGGCCGGCCTGCCGGTGGGGGTGTCGTTCATCGGAGCCGCGAACAACGAGAAGCTGCTGATCGAGATCGCCTACGCTTTCGAGCAGGCAAGCAAGGTGCGCCAGCCGCCCGAACTCTGAACCGAATCACGGCAGCGGGATTGAATAACTGGCCTAATCGGGGCCATGTTCAAGGCTGTCCGCATCACGATCCTGCTGCTGATCCTGGCGTTCGTCAGCATCAGCACCTGGCTGTCGCAGGCCCGCAGCACGGACTGGAACAACAGCCTGTGGGTCAAGATTTACCCGATCAATGCGGACGGGAGCGACGAGAGCGCCCGGTACATCGCATCGCTCGAGGTGGCGGACTTTGCCGGCATCGAGTCCTTTATCGCGCGCGAGGTGGAACGCTACGGCAGGACGCTGGACCGGCCGCTGCGGATGGAGCTGGGCCGCGAGGTCCGCGAACAGCCGCCCGCGATCGAACCGGGCTTCGGGACGCTCGACATCATGCTCTGGTCCCTGAAAATGCGCTGGTGGGCATCGAGCACGGCCGGTGAGCAGGACCAGGTCGAACCCGACGTGCGCATCTTCGTGCGCTACCACCGGCCGCAGGACGGCTACCGGCTGGACAACTCGGTCGGCTTGCAGAAAGGCATGGTGGGCATCGTCAATGCGCGAGCATCCCGCCGCCACCGTGGCATGAACAACGTCGTCATCGCTCACGAATTCCTGCACACCCTCGGCGCCACCGACAAGTACGACCCGGCAACCGGTCAGCCAACGGCGCCGCACGGCCTTGCCGAACCGGATCGTGAGCCGCTCTACCCGCAGCGCTACGCGGAGATCATGGGCGGCCGGATCGCCGAAGCGCCGGACGAGGCCGAGATCCCGCAGAGCCTCCGCTACGTGCTGATCGGCCTCGAGACCGCCCGCGAGATCCGCCTGCTCGATTAGCGCCGCAGTTTTCTTTGAGACTGTCTCCCGGCTGGGCTAGGCTGGCGCGATGACAGCCACAGACTCTCCAGCCCTGCAGTGCCAGGACCTGCGTATCAGCGTGCCGGGTCGGCTGCTCGTCGACGACCTCGATGTCGAGGTGGCGCCTGGCGAGTTCGTCGCCGTGCTCGGCCAGAACGGGGCTGGAAAGTCGCTGACCTTATTGACGCTCGCCGGCCTGCGGCCGGCCGAATCCGGTGTCGTGCACCTGGCGGGCAAGGATATCCAGGCGGCGCCACGGCAATGGACCGCCCGGCGGCTGGCGCTGTTACCCCAGGTCATCGACGACATTTTTCCTGCGACGGTGCTCGACACGGCGCTGATCGGCCGCCACCCGCACATCGGCCGCTTCCGGTGGGAGTCCGCCGAGGACCGCGAGATCGCGATGGGTGCGCTCCGGGCCACGCAGCTCGAGGACCTGTCCGAACGGGATATCCTGACGCTGTCCGGCGGCGAGCGGCGCCGGCTGGCGATCGCCCAGGTCCTGACCCAGGCGCCGGACGTATACCTGCTCGACGAACCGACCAACCACCTCGACCCGCAGCACCAGCTCGAGGCATTGCGGGTGTTTCGCGCCGCGGCCGACCGCGGCGCCGCCATCGTGGCCGCCCTGCACGACGTCAACCTGGCGGTGCGATTTGCCGACCGCTGCCTGCTGCTGTTCGGCGATGGCCGCTGGGAGTACGGCAGTCGCGAGCAAGCGTTGAGCGAGTCGGTCCTCAGCGAGCTCTACTCGACGCAGATGGAAGCCGTGCGCTGGCGCGCGCACGAACTGTTCGTCGTCGGCTCAGGTCACGAAGCCCCTTAGCTGCTCCAGGTAGGTGGCGTGCAGCCCGGGGTTCGCGGCGAGCACCGAGCGTGTCTCGAGCGCGACGGGCTCGCCATTGAGATCGGTGAACACGCCGCCAGCCTCCGTGACGATGATCGACAAGGCCGCGATGTCGAGGATGTTCACGTCGGATTCGATGACCGCCTCGATCTTGCCGGCCGCCAGCAGGTGGTAGTGATAGAAATCACCGTAGCCGCGAGTCCGGTCGGCGCGCGCGAGTATCCCGGCCAGCGCTGACCAGCCGTCGGACTTCGCGAGTGACCGGAGGTTACCGGTGGAAACGGCGGCACGATCGGGGTCGTCGATGTCGCTGACCTCGAGACGCTTGCCGTTGAGCCATGCACCGCGGCCTTTCTCGGCCCAGGCGAGTTCGTCCATCATCGTGCCGCTCGACACGCCGAGTACGATCTCACCCGCGTGCAGCAGCGCGATCTGGGTCGAGAAAAACGGGTATTGCCGGACGAAGCCCTTGGTGCCGTCGATCGGATCGACGAGCCACAGGTAGTCTGCGTCATCCCTCGTGCGCCCGGTTTCCTCGCCGAGGAAGCCGTGCTCGGGGAAGCGGTCGAGGATGAGCTTGCGAATCGCCTGCTCGCATTCCACGTCCGCCTGCGTGACCGGCGTGAGGTCTGCCTTGGTCTCTACCGTGAAGTTGCCGGCGTAATATTGCCGGCTGATGTCCGCCGCAGACCGCGCCGCGTCGAGCGCCGTCGTCAACAGGTCGGAAGCCGTGCTGTCGTCGAACCGATCCACCGTGTTTCCTGCCGCAGGCCAGTCTCAGTGGGCGCCACTATGGCCGCTCGCCGGGCATTTAACAAGCACGGTTGGCGCTGCTTGACAGGGACCGGCACCGCTCCTATCGTGGACCCTCACCAGGTGAACCCGGTTTGGCTGAATCGGGTGAACGGGAAGCCGGTGTGGCCTGTATCCTCGGCCAAACCCGGCGCTGCCCCCGCAACGGTGATCGAGTCAAACCGTAGCCCATGGTCCGGAGCACCCGGATCAGAGCCACTGCGACAACCCAGCCGATCGTGCGATCGGTGTCGCGGGAAGGCGCTGCGGCAAGGACTGAAATGTCCGCTCGTCAGCCCGGAGACCGGCCTTGTGAACACGCGAACGGCGCGGAGGGCGGCGTGCGGGTGCGCCATCCGGCCTCACCTGCCCATTCCCCATCCCGTTCAATTGCGACCAGCAGGCGTGCGGGCGGCACGCACAGGAGAGACACGAATGAAAACCATCCCTTGGGTCGTGGCCGGGTTCACCGGGCTGTCCGCGATGGCCGCGGTGCAGGCTGCGGACATCTCACCCGCCGATACGCTCATCGTCACGGCAACCCGAACGGAGATTCCCCTCAGCGACGCGACCGTGCCCGTCACCGTCATCAGCCGCGAAGACATCGAGTTGTCGCTCGCGAGTGACCTCGCCGAGTTGTTGCGGTTCCAGGCGGGCATAGACCTCGGCCGCAACGGCGGCCCGGGCCAGGCGACATCCGTATTCCTGCGGGGCACCGAGAGCAACCACACCCTGGTCCTGATGGACGGCGTCCGCATCAACCCCGGGACACTCGGCGGCGCCGCCATTCAGCACATCGCCCCGGAACTCATCGAGCGCGTGGAGATCGTCAAGGGCGCCCGCTCGGCGCTGTTCGGAACCGATGCGATCGGCGGCGTCATTAACATCATCACCCGACGCGCCGACGACAGTTATATCGAGACCAGCGCCGGGTTTGGCAGTCTCGACACGCGCTCGGGCTTCGTCTCGGGGGGCAACCGCGGCGCAGACGGCGAGTTCGGCATCACCGTCAACTGGCAGGAAACGGACGGCTACGCGCCCCACGCGGACTCGGACATCGAGCGTGGCTACGACAATCTCTCGGCAAACATTTACGCCTCGCGGCGCATCGGCGACGGGGAATTCAGTGTTCGTCACTGGCAGACCGGCGGCACGGTCGAGTACCTCGACTTCTTCCTGCTGCCGCTCGACCAGGATTTCGAAAACAGGACGACGGCCGTGCAGTTCGATAGCCCGTTGGGAAGCAACGGCACGACCAAGCTGCTCGTCTCGGCTATGCGCGACGAGATCACGCAGAATCAATCGGAGGATTTCGTCACCTCGGATCGGGTCAGCGTCGACTGGCAGTACAGCCTGGCGCTGTCGGCGCATACGCTGACGGCAGGGCTGTTCGGTGTGGACGAGTCGGCGTCCAGCCTGTCGTTCGGCTCCGGCTTCGACGAGAACACGCAGGTCCGGGCCGCCTTCCTCCAGGATCAATGGTCGCGGGGTCGTCACCGGGCATTCCTGGCCCTGCGCCTGACCGATCACGAGAGCTTCGGCGATCACACGACCTGGAACGCCGAGTACGCGCTGGAGCTCAACGAGGACTGGTCACTGACGGCCGGTGTCGGCCACGCGTTCCGGGCGCCGGACGCCACCGATCGATTCGGCTTCGGGGGCAGGCCGGACCTCGAGCCGGAACTCGCGGACGAGGCGCAGCTCGGGCTCCGCTATGGGCCCGGGAACGGCCACAGCATCGAGCTGGAGCTGTATCGGAACGATATCGAGGATCTCATCGAGTTCGACCTGCAGACCTTCCAGCTGCAGAACATCGCAGCGGCGGAGATTCGCGGCGTGCAGCTCGGCTACGAGTATCGGGGCGCCAACTACGTCTTCCGTGCCGAGGCTGTCAGCCAGCGTGCGGACAACGCTGAGACGGGCGCGCGCCTGCTGCGTCGCGCCGAAGAGAGCGCAACGCTGTCGTACACGCGGGACGTCGGAATGCACCGCCTTGGCATCGCGCTGTTCGCCAGCGGCGAGCGCGAAGACTT
>JBFFSI010000055.1:0-15868 GCA_041572475.1 Woeseiaceae bacterium | reverse complement strand
CCAGGCGCAGGCCGAGGCGGAAGGCCTCCTCGCGCAGCGCCCGATGCGGCGGCCGATCACCTGGCAGGGTGGGCTGGCGCTCGCCGCAACGGTGCTCCTGGCCGCCGTGCTGGTGCCGATGATGACGGAAACGCCGCAGACAGAATTTCCGACGCAACCGACGAATGTGGCCGTCACTACCGATACGCCTGTCAACGTGTTGCATGCGCTGATGGTCGAGTCTCGCCAGCTCGAGAGCGACCTGCGCGCGCTGCCGGTGCAGCCGCGCGTAATGCTGGCGGACACGGCGGCGACAATTTCGGATATCGAGGACCGTATCGCGGCGATCGACTACCAGCTGAACGACCCGGACGTCGGCATGTCGGCCGAGGATAAAGAGATTTTCTGGCGCGAACGCGTCAGGTTGATGAGATTGCTGGTCCGGTTGCGCTATGCGCAGGCGCAGCGGACCGCCTTTTGAACCAGGAGATGATGAAAATGAGGACTGTGAAATACCTGATTCCTGTCGTGGCGGCATTGCTGTTCGCGGCCGAGGCTGCTGCGCAGGAGAATGACAAGGCCCGTGCCGAGGCAGAGAGGCAAGTTGAGATCGAGCGTGCGCAAGCTGAACTCGAGCGTGCGCAGGCCGAACAGGTCGTCGTACTGCGAGAGGTCGAGGCGCGTGAAGCCGAGGTGGCCCGACGGCTCGAGGAAGCGGAACGCAAGATGGCCGAGGCGGCCCGCGAAATCGCCGAGCTGACCTCCGAGCGGCTGCCCAAGATGAAGGAGATCGAGCGGCGCATCGAGATCATCAACGCGGGCAGGCCGCGGCTCGGCGTCACGATTGGTGACGACGCGAAGACGGGCCCCGTCAAAGGCATTCGTATCATGGCGGTCACGCCGGGTAGCGCTGCCGAGGATGCGGGCATTCGCGCCGGCGATGTCCTGACTTCCATGAACGACGAATCGCTGTCGGCCGACGATGCCGAGGAGGCAATGCGCCGCCTCATCCAGGTGATGGAGGGCGTTGAAGAGGGCGATGTGCTGACGGTTGAGTACGTTCGGGATGGCAAGGTCGGTTCGGTCGAGGTTGAGCCGCGACCGGTCGAGATGCACGGGTATTCCTTTTTCGGCATGCCGAAGGACTTCAACATGCCGGAAATTCCGGAGATCCACGTTGCACCGGGCGATGTCGAGCGCTTCGTGAACCGCTGGGATTTTCGCTGGCTCGGAAACGCCTGGGGCGACATGGAGCTCATCGAGCTGAGCGAAGGCCTCGGCAAGTACTTCGGTACTGACTCGGGCTTCCTGGTCGTCAGCGCACCCGACGCAGACATGCTGAAGCTGCAGGATGGCGATGTCATCCAAAGCATCAACGGTCGTGAGCCGACCTCCGTGAAGCATGTGCTGCGGATACTCAGTTCTTACCAGCCTGGTGAAAGCCTGAAGATGGAAATCATGCGCGACAAACGCAAGCGCACGCTCGACATCGAGATGCCGGATGACCGCAGCAGCATGATGCTGCCCCCTCCGCGACCGGTCCGGCCGGCCGTGGCTCCGCTGCCGCGGCTGATCCCCGAGATCGAGAAGGCCTGACCTCACGGGGTTAAAGACAGCAACGGGCGCGCATGGCTTTGCTACCATGCGCGCCCATGCGTATCAGCGACTTCGACTACTCGCTCCCCGATGAGCTCATCGCCCGCTACCCGACGCCGGAGCGGCGGGCCAGCCGGCTGCTGGAGGTGGGTGCTGCGCTCGAAGACCGCCGGTTCGCGGACCTGCCGGCCCTGCTGCGTGCCGGGGACCTGCTCGTCTTCAACGACACGCGCGTAATCCATGCGCGGCTGCGTGGCCGCAAGGAGACCGGCGGCGTTGTCGAGGTTCTGGTAGAGCGCATCACCGGCGGCTCGCGCGCTCTCGCCCAGGTCCGCGCCAGCAAGTCGCCGAAATCCGGCGGTCGCCTCCTGTTTGCCGACGGCGTCAGCGCCAGGGTCGAGGGCCGCGACGGCGAATTCTTTGACCTCGCGTTTTCCGCGCCGCTGATGCCGTTTTTGGACGCCTTCGGCGAGGTTCCACTTCCGCCTTATATCGATCGGGCCGTCGAGTCCGGCGACGACGCCCGCTACCAGACGGTGTACGCACGGGATCCCGGCGCCGTGGCGGCACCGACAGCCGGGCTGCACTTTGACGAGGCCATGCTGGCCGAGACCCTGGAGATCGGGGTGCGACACGCGTGGGTCACGCTGCACGTCGGTGCCGGCACCTTCCAGGCCCTGCGGCGCGAGGACGTGGAGGCAAACCGCCTGCACAGCGAGCGCGTGCGGGTCTCCGAGGAATGCTGCGAGCTCGTCACCCGGACACGCGCGGAGGGCGGTCGCGTCATCGCCGTGGGCACTACCTCCGTACGCGCCCTGGAGTGCGCGTCGCAGGCTGGCGGAATCGCTCCCTTCCAGGGCGAGACGGATCTCTTTATCCTGCCGGGCTACCGATTCCATTCCGTCGACGCCATGCTGACCAATTTTCACCTGCCGCAGTCGTCATTGCTGATGCTCGTCGCGGCGTTCGCGGGCAGGGAGCGAATCCTCGCTGCGTACCGGCATGCGGTAGAACAGCGCTACCGCTTCTTCAGCTACGGGGACTCGATGTTCCTCACGCCGGAGGCGCAGCGATGAATTTCGAGGTCCATTCGCGCTGCGGGCTTGCCCGACGAGGCACGCTCGGCTTCCGGCGCGGGACTGTCCGGACCCCGGCCTTCATGCCGGTCGGCACCTATGGGACGGTGAAGAGCGTTACCCCCGAGGAGGTGGCGGCAACCGGTGCCGACATCATCCTCGGCAACACGTTTCACCTGATGCTGCGACCGGGCACGGAAGTGATACGCAAGCACACGGGCCTGCACGGGTTCATGCACTGGGACGGCCCCATCCTGACCGATTCGGGCGGCTTCCAGGTCTTCTCGTTGGCCGCGATGCGCAAGCTGACCGAAGAGGGCGTGCGCTTCCAGTCGCCCGTGAACGGCGACGAGGTCTTCCTGTCGCCGGAGCGATCGATCGAGGTTCAGCATGAACTCAACGCCGACGTCACTATGGTCTTCGACGAGTGCACACCGCACCCGGCGAGCGAGTCCGAGGCGCGCGATTCGATGGAGCTGTCGCTGCGTTGGGCGCAGCGCTGCCGGGTCCGTTTCGACGAATTGAAAGTCGCCGAGCCGGATCGTGGCGAGGCGCTGTTCGGCATTGTGCAGGGCGGGATGTACGACGCGCTGCGGCAGCGTTCGATCGAGGGACTGGTCAGCATCGGCTTCGATGGCTATGCGATAGGGGGCCTGGCGGTTGGCGAGCCGGAGGCTGAGCGGCTCGCCGTGCTCGACGCGCTGATGCCGCAGATGCCGGAGGATCAACCCCGCTACCTGATGGGGGTCGGGACGCCCGTCGACATCGCCGAAGCCGTCGCACGGGGTGTCGACATGTTCGACTGCGTCATACCCACGCGCCATGCGCGCAACGGCCAGCTGTTCACGTCGCGCGGCAACGTCAAATTTCGGCATGCCGCGTACGCCGACGATACCTCGCCACCGGACCCGGATTGCGATTGTTACACCTGCCGGCACTACAGCCTGGCCTACCTGCGGCACCTCGAGAAGTGCGGCGAGATTCTCGGCCCGAGGCTCGCTACGCTACATAACCTTTATTATTATCAGAGACTTATGGAGAGACTGAGGGCCGCGATCGATGCCGGCGACGTCGCATCGGTCGTTGCCGACCTGCGCGCCACGTACGCCTAGGCAGAGTTTTCGCCCGCGCCAGCCTTGGGATTCGCTTTGACGCCCTTATCTTTAGCCTCTGTGCCATAATACCGCGCTGATTTTTCGGGGCCCTTGCCGCCCCACCCAACCGGAAGCTGATTGACCATGGATTTTCTTATTCAAACTGCTCATGCTCAGGGCGCGCAGGCGGCCGGCGATCCGCTGGGTTTCCTGCTGCCGATGATCATCATCTTTGGTGCCTTTTACTTCCTGCTCATTCGCCCGCAGCAGAAGAAACAGAAGGCGCACACGGAACTCGTCAAGAATCTCAAGTCCGGGGATGAGGTGCTGACCGCCGGCGGGATTCTCGGCATCATCACCGGCATCAGCGAGCACTACGCGATCGTGAAGATTTCCGACAACACCGAAATCAAGATTCAGAAGGCGAGCATCGCGCAGGTCGTGCCGAAAGACACTTTCGACAACGCCTGACGCCCGCCCGCGAATTCCAAGCCGTGAACAAGTACCCCGTCTGGCTCAACACGCTCGTCATCGTCATTGTATTGACGGGCCTGCTGCTCGCCCTGCCGAACATCTACGGCAGTTCGCCCGCCGTTCAGCTGGCGAACAAGGACGCCTCGCCGGTCACCGAGATGCAGCTCGAGAATTTCGTTCGCACCCTGGAGTCGGACGGACTGACGCCCGAGGCCGCCTACATCAGTGATGGCCGCGCCGTCGTCCGTTTCCAGTCGGTGGAGGACCAGCAAGTCTCCGGCGAGAACCTCAGGGCGCGCTACGACAACCAGACCAATGTGGCGCTGACGCTGGCGCCCAAGCTGCCGGCCTGGGTCAGGGGGCTGGGCCTCAACCCGATGAGCCTCGGCCTCGACCTGCGCGGCGGCATTTACGTGCTCCTGGAAGTCGATATGGCGACGGCCATCGGCAAACGCCTCGAGTCCTACCAGCAGGATATCGCCGAGCGGCTTCGCGATGAGCGCGTTCGCAATCGCGTCGATCTCGACGAGGAAACCTCGACGATCACGGTTCGCGTCGCCGATGCCGCCGATCTCGAGGCGGCCCGCCGCATCGTCAACGACGCGGATCCGGACCTGCTGGTCGCCGACGGCGTGGACGGGAAGTCGCTCAACGTGCGCATGACTCCGACGCAAGTCCAGGAACGTCAGGACTTTGCGATCGAGCAGAACATGACCACGCTGCGCAATCGTGTAGACCAGCTTGGCGTGGCCGAGCCGCTGGTGCAGCGCCAGGGTGTCGACCGGATCGTCGTCCAGCTGCCTGGCGTGCAGGACCCCACGGAACTGGAGAAGATTCTCACGGCGACTGCAACCGTGGAATTTCGCATGGTCGATCAATCGGGCGATCAGCCCGGATCGCGCCGTTATCCCGGCCGCGGAGACGAACCCCCGCAGGTCCTGAAGCGCGAGGTGATCGCGTCCGGCGACGAGATCGTCGACGCCAAGTCCGGGTTTACCGCCGAAGGGCAGCCGGCCGTACACATCACGCTGGACTCGGCCGGCGGCGAGCGCATGCTCGAGAACACCCGCGAGAATCTCAACAAGCCGATGTCCACGATCTTCATCGAGTGGCGTGAAGAGACCGTGATCCGCGGCGGCGAGGAGATCAAGCGCAAGGTCAAGACCGAGGAAATCATCAGCACGGCGACGATCCGCGGCGTCTTCAAAAATCGCTTCCAGGTCACCGGGCTCACGCCGCTGCAGGCGCGGGACCTCGCGGTGCTGCTGCGCGCTGGCGCGCTGGCCGCGCCGGTGTTCAAGGTCGACGAACGCACGATCGGCCCCAGCCTCGGCCAGGACAACATTGACCGTGGCTTCACCGCCATCAAGATCGGCTTCATCGCGGTCATCATCTTCATGGCGATCTACTACCGCTGGTTCGGGATGATCGCGAACCTGGCGCTGTTGTCGAACCTCGTATTCATCGTCGCAATGCTCTCGCTCCTGGGCGCGTCCCTGACCTTGCCCGGTATAGCGGGCATCGTCCTGACGGTCGGTATGGCCGTCGATGCCAACGTGCTCATATTCGAGCGAATACGCGAGGAGTTAAGGGACGGCGCTTCGGCACAGGCGGCGATCAACTCAGGCTATGAAAAGGCGCTGTCGTCGATCGCCGATGCCAACATCACGACCCTGATCGCTGCGGTCGTGTTGCTTGCGTTCGGCACGGGCCCGATCAAGGGCTTCGCAATCACGCTGATGATCGGCATCATGACCTCGATGTTCACGGCCATCGTGGGTACGCGATCGGTGGTCAACTTCGTCTTCGGCGGCCGCAAGATCAGCTCGTTGCCGGTGTAGGGGAAAACGATGCCATTCCATTTGATCAAGGATAAGACGCACATCAATTTCCTCGGTGCGACGCGCCGCAAGATCGCCCTCGGGTTGTCGGCGGTCGTCATCATCGGCTCGATCGCCTCACTGTTCGTCAAAGGCCTGGCTTTCGGCATCGACTTCACAGGCGGCATCCTGCTGGAGGTCGGCTACGAACAACCCGCCAATCTCGAGAGCATCCGTAACAAACTGGCCGAAGACGGCTTCGAGGATGCCCAGGTGCAGCTGTTCGGCAGCGATACCGATGTCCTCGTCAGGCTGTCGCCGCAGGAAGGCGCGGATCCCGATGCGCTGCGCGAGGAGCTGCGCAGTATCGTCGCGGCCGGCACATCGGGCGTCGACCTTCGACGCGTCGAATTCGTCAGCCCGCAGGTGGGCGGCGAGCTGACCGAGCGCGGCGGGCTCGCGATGATCATCGCGCTGCTCCTGATCTTCGTCTACGTGATGATCCGCTTCCAGTGGAAATTCGCCGCCGGCGCCGTCGCGGCACTGGTGCACGACGTGATCATCACGGTCGGCTTCTTCTCGCTCCTCCAGCTGCCCTTCGACCTCACCGTCGTGGCTGCCGTGCTGGCGGTAATCGGTTATTCGCTGAACGACACGGTCGTGGCCTTCGACCGCATCCGTGAAAACTTCTTCAAGCTGCGCGGCGTCGAGCCCGACGTGTCGATGAACACGTCGATCAACGAGATGCTGGCGCGCACCTTGATCACGGGGCTCACGACCTTGCTCGTGCTTGTCGCGCTGCTGGTATTCGGCGGCGAATCGATTGCGCCGTTCTCGATCGCGCTGATCGTCGGCATCATCGTCGGTACCTATTCGTCGATTTACACGGCGAGCGCGACGGCCCTGCTACTCGGCGTCAATGCGCAGGACCTGATCGAGCCGGTCAAGGACCCCGACCTGATCGACGACTTGCCGTAGCGCGCCCCTGCAGGAGCGGCTTCAGCCGCAACAGTTCTTGCGGACCCCGGCACGTGGTGGGCACTCTCGCTTAACCTCGCGCGCCTTAAGCATTATCGGGTTACGTGAGCGCCTTGATCTCGTGCGCGCACAGCCTGGCGATGGCGGCGTAGATCTTCGGGCTGCCGGTAAGAACGTGCCCCGCGTCGAAAAAGTTCTCGTTGCCGTCCAGCCCGCTGACGATGCCGCCCGATTCCCGGATGAGCAGCGTCCCGGCCGCGAGATCCCAGGGCTTCAGGCCCGTCTCCCAGAATGCGTCGAGGCGCCCGGCGGCCACATAAGCGAGATCGAGCGCGGCGGCGCCCGGGCGGCGGATGCCGCTGGTGCTGCGCAGGACCTTGGCAAGCATCGCCATGTAGGGCCCGATCTCGGTGTCGGCCTGCCGAAACGGGAATCCCGTGCCGATCAGCGCGTGGTCCAGTTTAGTCTGGCCGCTGACCCGGATGCGGTGATCGTCGAGGTAGGCACCCTTGCCGCGCGATGCCGTGAACAGTTCCTGGCGCAGCGGGTCGTAAACGACGCCGTGCTCGATGCGGCCCTTGACCTCCACGCCGATGGACACCGCGAACACGGGGAAGCCGTGCAGGAAGTTGGTCGTGCCATCGAGCGGGTCGATGATCCAGGTGGTCTCGGAGTCCCCGACGGCGCCACTCTCCTCGGCGAGAATCGCGTGGTCCGGGTAGTGCTTGTGAATGCAGTCGATGATCGCGCGTTCCGCCGCGAGATCGGCATCGCTGACGTAGTCGTTGTAACCCTTGCGCTCGACCTTGACCTTGTCGAGGTTGGCCATCTTCTTGATCAGCGCTGACCCGGCGCGCCGGGCGGCCATCACTGCCACATTGAGTAGTGCGTGCATGCAAGGAATCCATCGACCTGAAAGAACTGTGCGACCGCGAGAATCCGCGATAAGCCGCTATCGCAGCCGCGGCGCTAGAATACCGGACTTTGAGTATCATTGACCATTCATGTCGATACGCATCGTACTCGTTGGAACCACGCACCCCGGCAACATCGGGGCGTGCGCCCGTGCGATGAAGAACATGGGCATCACCGACCTGGCTCTCGTCGATCCGCGGCACTTCCCGCATGAAGAGGCGACGGCGCGTGCCTCCGGCGGCGGCGACATCCTCGACAATGCCCGGGTCGTGGCGACGCTGGGCGAGGCGATCGCCGACTGCGTTTACACGGCGGGGGCATCGGCCCGCTCGCGAGCCATCGACTGGCCGTCGCTGGAGCCGCGGGAATGCGCCGCGCGCCTGCTCGAGGAAGCGGCCAGGGGGCCTGTCGCCGTGGTCTTCGGGCCCGAGAAGTCCGGCCTGAGCAACGCGGACCTCGATCTTTGCGACGTGCTCCTGACGATTCCGACGAACCCGGGTTTCAGTTCATTGAACCTCGCGATGGCCGTGCAGGTCATTACCTACGAGCTCCGCCTGGCGGGCGCGCACGTGCCGGCCGAGGCGCGCGAGCCCGACGTGCCGCCGGCGACGAGCGAGGAGTTCGAGTACTTCTACGCCCACCTGGAGCAGGTCCTGAAAGACATTCGTTTCCTCGACCCCGACAATCCGCGGACGCTGATGCGACGGCTGCGGCGCCTGTTCATCCGGGCCCGGCTGGACAAGAACGAGGTCAACATCCTGCGCGGCATCCTGACGGCGGTCGATCGCAAGGGGACGGATGATGCCTGAAGCGGCAAAGCCGATTTACCTCGACTACGCGGCGTCCACGCCCGTCGAGCCGCAAGTCGCCGGGGAGATGGCGCGCTGGCTGACGCGGGACGGCAACTATGCCAACCCGTCGTCGACTCATGCCGAAGGGCGGCGTGCCGTGGCGCGCATCGACGAAGCCGCCCGGCAGCTCGCCGGCCTCTTGAACACCGACGCGGAGCGGCTGGTCTGGACTTCCGGGGCGACCGAATCGGACAACCTCGCGATCATCGGCGCGGCCCAGTACCGGGAGCATCGCGGCCGGCATCTGGTGACCATGCGCACCGAGCACAAGGCGGTTACCGACGTCTTCGAGGTGCTGGCGAAGCGGGGCTTCGACGTCAGCTGGCTCGACCCCGATGCCGACGGCGTCCTGCCGGTGTCCAGGCTCGAGGCCGCCCTGCGCGACGACACCCAGCTCGTCTCGATCATGCACGTCAACAACGAGACGGGCGTGATCCAGGATATCGCGGCTATCGGCGAGGCGTGCCGGCAAAGAGACGTTCTGTTCCACGTCGACGCGGCGCAGTCCGTGGGCAAGCTGCCGCTCGACCTGGCAGCGCTGCCCGTCGACCTGATGTCGATGACCGCCCACAAGATGTACGGGCCGAAGGGCATCGGCGCGCTCTACATCGCCGAACGCCCGGGCGTACATGTCGAGCCCCAGCTGTTCGGCGGCGGTCAGCAGCGCCGGCTGCGGCCCGGCACCCAGCCGACCCACCAGATCGCCGGCTACGGTCTCGCCGCCGAGATCGCCGCCGGCCGGCTGCAGGCCGACCTGGAGCATCTTCGTGACCTGCGCGAGCGGCTCTGGGCAGGCATCGCGGATGTCGACGGGGTCCTGGTCAACGGTTCTCTCGAGCAGGGATTCCCGGGCATCCTCAACGTGAGCGTCGGGGGCGTCGAGGGCGAGAGCCTGCTGCTCGATCTCGAGCCCCTGTGTGTCGCCACGGGCTCTGCCTGCAATTCGAAGTCCAGCGAGCCTTCCTACGTGCTGCGGGCGCTCGGACGCAGCGATGCACTGGCGCAAAGCGCCATACGCTTCAGCTTCGGGCGGCCGACCACCGCCGATGAGGTCGAGGTCGCGGCCCGCAAGTACCGCGAAGCCGTGGTCCGGCTGCGCGCGCTGGCCCCCGGGGCGGCGGCTTGACCGCCGACCCCTACAGCAACCGCGTCCGCGCACTGTTCGCGGACCCGCGCCACGCGGGCTGCCTCGATGGAGGCATCAGCGCACGGGCCGAGGACCAGGGCGTGAGCATCTGCCTCTGCGCCCGGGCCGAGGCCGGCGCACTGCAGGCGCTGCGCTTCAGGGCCTGGGCCTGTCCCCACGTCATCGCCGCCTGCGAGGCCTTCTGCGAGGCGTTCGAGGGGCGCGGCGTCGCCGATTTACTTGAATTCGACGCCGGTGACCTTATGCAAAGTCTTTCTGTACCTGTGGAGAAGACCGGACGTATACTCGTACTCGAAGACGCGGTGCGAGCGCTTGGGACATCGCTCCGCAATTCGGCAAAGCAGAATTGAAATAGGCGGATCATGGCAATTTCATTGACGGAATCGGCTGCCGAGCGCGTGCGCAGCTACCTGCAGGCGCGGGGGCAGGGCATCGGCTTGCGGCTGGGCGTGACGGAAACGGGCTGCTCGGGGTACTCCTACGTGGTCAACTATGCCGACGAGGTCGAGGCTTCGGACGTCGTGTTCGAGGACAAGGGCGTCAAGGTCGTCGTCGACGCCGAGGCGCTGAGCCTGATCGACGGCACCGAGGTCGATTTCATCAAGAACGGCCTGAACGAGGCATTCAGCTTCAGGAATCCGAACGTCACGGGCGAATGTGGCTGTGGCGAAAGCTTCAACATCTAGATTTCGTCTAGTAAAATTAACTGTTTACGCTTGCTGGGCCGGCGTCCTCGCCGCGCCCCGATCTTTACATCACCAGGACACAAAGGAATAAGGTATGGCCGTTGAGCAGACGCTCTCCATCATCAAGCCGGATGGCGTACAGAAGAACCTGATCGGTGAAATCTACAGCCGTTTCGAAAAGGCGGGGCTTGAGCTCGTCGCTGCCCGGATGATGCACCTGAGCACCGAGCAGGCGCAGGGATTCTATGCCGTGCACAAGGAGCGGCCTTTCTTCAACGATCTCGTCAGCTACATGACGTCCGGCCCCGTCGTGGTCCAGGTCCTGTCCGGCGAGGATGCGATCGCAAAGAACCGCGAGATCATGGGCGCAACGAACCCGGCTGACGCCGACCCCGGCACGATTCGCGCGGATTTCGCGGCCAGCATCGAGGAAAATGTGGTCCACGGTTCCGACGGGCCCGATACCGCGGCTGTCGAAATCGCGTTCTTCTTCGGCGACGACGGCGTCTGCCCGCGGACCCGCTGAGGGAGCATGCTGCCTGCCACCGACAAACTGAACCTCATGGGCTTGCCGCAGGGCGAGCTGGAGGCCCGGTTCGTCGAGTGGGGTGAGAAGCCGTTCCATGCCCGCCAGCTGATGCGCTGGGTCTACCAGCGCGGTGTCACCGATTTCGAAGAGATGACGGACCTGTCCAGGTCCCTGCGCGAGCGGCTGACTGAGACCACCGTGATCCAGTTGCCGACGGTGCTGTCGCGGCAGGATTCGGCCGACGGGACCATCAAGTGGCTGTTCGAGAGCGGTTCGGGCCAGGCCGTCGAGGCGGTATTCATCCCGGAACCGGACCGCGGCACCCTGTGCATCTCCTCGCAGGTGGGCTGCGCCCTGGACTGCGCTTTTTGTGCGACTGGCGCCCAGGGCTTCAATCGCAACCTGACTCTCGCCGAGATCGTGGGCCAGGTCTGGCATGCGAACCGGGCACTGCCGCGCCGGGACACCGACGATGAGGATTTCGCGGTCACCAACGTGGTTTTCATGGGCATGGGCGAACCGCTGGCAAACTACCGCAACGTCGTGCCCGCGCTGAGACTCCTGATATCCGATCTCGGTTACGGGCTCTCACACCGGCGCGTCACGGTCAGCACGTCCGGGATCGTCCCGCACATCGATCGCCTGGCGGACGACTGCAACGTCGCCCTGGCCGTTTCTCTGCACGCGCCGAACAACGCGCTGCGCGACGAACTCGTTCCGATCAACAAAATGCACCCGATCCAGGAACTCCTCGCCGCCTGCTGGCGCTACGCGGAGAAACGCTCGAACCGGCACATCACGTTCGAGTACGTCATGCTGGACGGGGTAAACGACTCGCTCGGGCATGCCGACGAGCTCGCGACGCTGCTCGCCAGGCGACCCGCGAAAGTCAACCTGATCCCGTTCAACCCGTTCGACGGCACGCGCTTCGAGCGCTCCGCCGATGGCACGATCGCGCGCTTCCAGGAGCGGCTTCGGGAGCGGGGGCTCGTCACGACGACGAGGAAGACGCGGGGCGAAGATATCGATGCGGCCTGCGGTCAATTGGCTGGTAAAGTGCGCGACAGGATCAGGAATCGCCTGGGCGCAAAAAACAGAAGGATGGCTACGGCATGAAAATGAGCGAACGACTGCTGTTTGCCGGCGTGGTGGCCCTGCTGCTGGCAGGGTGCGTGGAGACGACCACGTCGGTCGGCGGTGTGAGGCCCGATGCGGACGATAACGATGCGGCCGAGCTCAACTATCAGCTCGGCGCGCGCTACTACCGCAATGGCAGCTATGACCTGGCGCGCGACCGGCTGTTGACATCGATCGAGCTGGATCCGCGCAATGCGGTAGCGCATTACACGCTGGCGCTGACCTACGAGGCGCTCGGCAACCTGCGGCTCGCGACCGGGGCCTACGAAGAGTCGGTCCGTATCGCGCCTCGGAATCACCAGGTTCAGAACGCCTACGCGGTATTCCTGTGCAAGCAGCGCAAGTACGACGATGCGCGCGAGCATTTCGACCGTGCCGCTGCGATCAAGACAAATGACGACCCCGAGGTCACGCTGACCAACGCCGGCGTATGCATGATGCAGAAGCCCGACCACCAGGCGGCGGAAAACTATTTCCGGCAAGCGCTGGAGTACAAGCTGAATTATGGCGAGGCGCTGATCCAGATGGCCGTGCTGATGCATGCGACTGGCGCTGACCTTAATGCGCGGGCCTTCCTGCAGCGCTACCTCAGCGTCAACCCGGCCGCGGCCGACGTGCTGTACCTCGGGCTACAGATCGAGGACGCCCTGGGCGACGAACGCGCTCGTACCGAGTATTCCGAGAAGATCCTTAGGGATTTCCCTGCCTCGCCGCAGGCGAGGCTGATACTGGACGCCGACTAACGATGAGTGAGGATCAGGACCAGGTTGCCGAAGAGGCGACCGCCAGCGAGCCGGAGGGCCCGTTCGGCGGGGAGCGCCTCGCCGAGGCGCGCCGGGAGCGACAGATCAGCATCCTCGAGGTTGCCAAGGAGCTGCATCTCGACGAGGCCAAGGTGCGCGCGCTCGAGCAGAACGACTTCGACACACTCGGGGCCGCGGTTTTCGCCAAAGGTCACCTGCGCAAGTACGCCGAACTCGTCGGCGTTGACCCGGCCGACATCCTGACCGATTACTACAAGATGACGCACACGGCCGATTTGCCGCCTGTCGTGCCGACCCGGCCGAAGCTGCGCCAGGAAATTTCACCCGGCCCCTGGATTGCACTGGTCGCCGTTCTTCTTGTCGCGGCCGTCTTTTACTGGTGGTTCGTGATGAGTGCTGAACCCGTGACGCCGCCCGCCGCAGAACCGGCGGCGATTCAGGAGGAGGCTGCCGATCGCGCAGAGCCGGCCGCAGGGCCAGTCGACGACGAGGCGTCGGCCGATGACGCGGAGCCGTCGGCGGCGGAGGCACCCGCCACCGAGGTCGCGGCAGAAATGCCGGAGCCAGAGCCGGTCGCGGACGACGGCGCTACGCGCTTGTCGTTGAGTTTCTCCGGCGATTGCTGGACCGAGATCTACGATGCCGAAGGACGCCGCCTGTTTTTCGAAATGGGCCGGGCCGGGCGCACCGTCGAATTGAGTGGTGCGGCGCCGATTTCGGTCCTGTTCGGCAATGTCGAAAACGTCAGCCTGCGCGTGAATGGTGCCGATTACCCGGTCGTACCGGCCAACCCCGGCAGCCGCACGGCGCGGCTGACCATCGTGCAACCCTAGCCTGGAAAGACCGTGAAGCTACGCGCGATACGCGGAATGAACGACATCCTGCCAGGCGTTGCCGGCACCTGGAGTTACCTCGAGTCCGTGCTCCGGGAGGTCGCCGAGTCCTATGGCTACGCGGAAATTCGCCTGCCCTTGCTGGAACAGACGGAGCTGTTCGCGCGCTCGATCGGCGAGGTCAGCGACATCGTCGAGAAAGAGATGTACACCTTCCTCGACCGCAACGGCGAAAGCCTGACGCTGCGCCCCGAGGCGACAGCAGGCATCGTGCGCGCGGGCATTACGAACGGCTTGCTGCACAACCAGCGGCAGAAGCTCTGGACCGCCGGGCCCATGTTCCGCTACGAAAAGCCCCAGAAGGGCCGCTACCGGCAGTTCTACCAGTTCGACGTCGAAGCGCTGGGCTACGCCGGGCCGGATATCGATGCCGAACTCATCGTCATGAGCGCGCGCATGTGGCAGCGGCTGGGGATATCCAGGCTGAACCTCGAAATCAACTCCCTGGGTACGGCTGACGCGCGGGCACGGTACCGGGATACGCTGGTCGAGTACTTCTCCGGCGTGAAAAGTCGGCTTGATGAGGATAGTATTCGGCGGCTCGATACGAACCCGCTGCGCATCCTGGACAGCAAGAACCCGGATATGCAGGAGCTTGTGGCGGCAGCACCGGTCATGCTGGACTTCCTGGACGACGAATCCGCCGAGCATTTCGGGGAGCTCAGGAAGCTGCTCGATGCCGCCGGAGTCGCGTACACGCTGAACCCGAGGCTCGTGCGCGGTCTCGATTATTACAGCAAGACCGTGTTCGAGTGGGTAACGGATGCGCTTGGGGCGCAGGGCGCCGTTTGCTCCGGCGGGCGTTACGACGGGCTGGTCGAGAAGCTCGGCGGGCGCCCGACGCCGGCGATAGGCTGGGCCATGGGCATCGAGCGTTTCGTCGCCCTGTTCGAGGCTTGCGGGGGCGAGGCGCCTGCAGCCGACGCCGATGTCTACGTCGTCGCGGTCGGTGACGGTGCGTTCGAGCGGGCGATGAGCGTGGGCGAGGAGCTGCGCGACAGGATCGACGGCATCCGCATCGAGTTGAACCTGGGCGGCGGCAGTTTCAAGTCCCAGCTGAAGCGTGCGGACAAGAGCAATGCCGGATTCGCCGTGGTTATCGGCGAGCAGGAACTCGCCGACGGACGGGTAGGATTGAAACCATTGCGCAGCGCCGAGGATCAGGAAAGCGTTGCGTTTGATGTGCTGGCGGAAACGCTGGCCAGTCGACTAGGAAAGGCAGAGTAGTGGACGATTTACAGTCAGAAAAAGAACAGCTGGAAGAGATACGCGCGTGGTGGGCCGAGTACGGCCGCTACATCATCGCCGGTGTCGTGCTCGCCGTTGGTTTGCTCTTCGGTTACAACCAGCTCCAGAACTCGCGGCTCGAGGCACAGGTCGCGGCGTCGGCCCTGTATGAGGAACTGGCCGTCGAGGTCAGCGAGGGTGACCTCCAGGAAGCCGAGACGATCGCCAATGAGCTGGTCACCGACTTTGCCAACACGGCGTACGCGCACCAGTCCCGCCTCGCGATGGCGCGGTTGTACATGGATAAGAATCGCGACGAGGATGCCGCGGAGGTCCTCCGCGAACTCGTCGCCATGCACGGCAATAGCGAGCTGCGCCAGATCGGCCGACTTCGGCTTGCCCGCGTACTCCTCTACCAGGACAAACCCGGGGACGTCGTGGAATTGCTGGCAGAGCAGGACGAACCCGCGTTCAACGGCCTTTACGCCGAGGCGCTCGGAGATGCGTACGCGGCACTGGGTCGTGTCGAGGATGCGGCCGAGGCTTACCAGCGTGCGCTTGCCGATGTCACCCAGACGGTGAATCGAGGCATCGTGCAAATGAAGCTGGTCGACTTGCCCGAGGCGTCGCCGGAAGCCCCGCCGGAGGGCGGCGAGAACCCGGTCGTCGAACCCGATGTGGAGCCGGTCGTCGAACCCGATG
>JBFFSI010000054.1:0-16161 GCA_041572475.1 Woeseiaceae bacterium | reverse complement strand
GCTTTTTCCCGTATTCGACCTCAACAACCCGCATACACGTAACTGGATGCTGGTCTTCATCGGTGCGACGACCGTGAACATCATCATTCTTGCCACCGCGACATACAAAGGCGTCGACATGATGGAGTCGGTAGAGTTCTGCGGCCTGGCCTGCCATTCGGTGATGCAGCCGGAACACACGGCCCATGCGCGCTCACCGCACTCGCGGGTCGCATGCGCCGATTGCCACATCGGGCCGGGGGCCAACTGGTTCGTAAAGTCCAAGCTGGATGGTGCCTGGCAGGTCGTGTCCGTCGCGCTCGACCTTTACCCGCGACCCGTTCCCACGCCGCTGCATGATTTGCGCCCGGCGCGGGATACCTGCGAGCAATGCCACTGGCCAACGAAGTTCGTCGGTGACAGGCTACGCGAGATAAAGCACTACAGGGAAGACGAGGCTAACACGGAGTTGACGACGGCACTGCTGTTGCGAGTGGGCGGCACGAACGGGCGGAAGTCATCCGGCATACACTGGCATGTCGATCCGGGCGTCGAAATCCGCTACCGGTCGGACGAGACACGCGAAGACATCTATGAAGTGGAGTTCACGAACGGTGATGGCATCGTAACGAACTACGCCGATCGAAGAGCGCCGGAAGACGGCGGCGTCTGGCGAACCATGGACTGCGTCGATTGTCACAACCGGCCGTCCCATATCTACAAACCCGCGGCCAGCGAAGTCGACCGGGTAATCAGTGAAGGCCGGGTCGACCGGGCGCTGCCTTTCGTGAAGCGCGAGGGTCTGCGCATTATCGATGCAGAGTACGCTTCTCACGACGAAGCTCGTACGGTCATCGCCGCGGAGTTGCAGCAGTTCTATGCGGACAATTATCCGGACCTGGCCGTCGAGCGCGCCGACGCGATCAGTACTGCAGCGGAGGCGCTTGGTGATGCCTATTCGGTCAACGTCTTTCCGAATATGCAGGTGTGGTGGGACACGTATCCGAACCATATCGGACACGAGCAATCGGCAGGATGTTTTCGCTGCCACACCCGGAGTATGAGAACAGAAGATCGCGTGCAAATATCGAATGACTGCGACACCTGTCACGTGGTTTTGGCGGAAGGAGAGGAAGATCCTGAATTCTTGTCCGCCCTGAGACCGGAGTGAGACATCACGCGTAAGCCCGTGGTCAAGGCTTGAAGACAGTGACGCGCGACTCTACGGATTCTACGTATTGTGCCTGTTGGTGATGCTACGTATCCCTGATTTGTCCGGGGAGAAAAACAGAGAAGGTAACAGGGGTCCGTGTCTGCGCGATTTTTCTATCCATGCCCGACAGTATCGCCATGGAAGCTCGATTAGCCGCTCTCGAGTCGCGACTCGCCACTGTCGAGCAGCGGCTGGATGCGCTTGAAAGCGGGAAACCGGCAGAGTCGACTTCGACCGATGAACGACTGAGCCCGGGTTTCGGTGCAGGCTCTCTCTCGAGGGCATCGACGCTCATCGGCCGTGTTCTGCTCATCTTCGGTGGCGCCTACCTGCTGCGGGCCATCACGGATTTCGAGTTGGTGCCCACTGTGGTCGGCATCTCTTTGGGTGCCACGTATACGCTCCTTTGGCTATTCCTGGCTTATCGCAAGGGCAACATACAGGGCCAGCGTGCGGTCGCTATGTTCTATGGCGGTGCCTGCGTCCTTCTGATGTTGCCATTGATCGTGGAGGCGGGCACGCGATTCGCATTACTGTCCGGTCAGCAAGGCACTGTTGCGCTGACGATCTTCTGCGCGCTGGCATTGCTTGTGGCAGCTACAAGGAATCTGCAAAGCCTGTGCTGGCTCGTAATCGCTGGCGGCATCGCGACGGCTTTCGCTTTGCTAAACGCTACCCGCGCGGCCGTCCCCGCGTCTATATTCCTCATCCTCCTGGGCCTCGGGTCGCTGTGGGCGGTCTATGTGCGGGGATGGCTGGGGCCGCAGTGGCTCGGCGCGCTGGGCGCCAATGCCGGCGTCGTCGTACTGCTTCTGCTGAGCGGCAGCGAGCAGTGGTCGGTCCCGCCGTTGTTGCCGTATCTGCTCGGCGGCGCAATGCTGGTTGCCTATCTCGCGAGTTTTGCGCTGCGGTCCCACGTCCGCGGGCACGATGTCGGCGGCTTCGAGACATCGCAGGCTGTACTGGCTATAGGCATCGTTTTCTGGGCTGCCAGCAAGGCCGCGCAGTCGGGCGAACTTGCCCTTTCGACGGTCGGTGTCGTGTGTCTCCTGCTTGGTAGCTGCGCGTATGCCCTGGCCTTTACCCCGGAAACCCGGGCGCTGCGTGGCCGGAACTTCTACTTCTATTCCATCCTTGGGCTCGGGCTCGTCGTCGCAGGCACTGCCCTGATGCTTTCACCGCCCCTGGCCGCCGCTGTCTGGTCGCTGATGGCTTTAGCTCTGGCCTTGCTCAGCGGCCGGACCGGCAGGGTTGCATTGAGCCTGCAATGTACGTTTCTGTTACTGGCAGCAGGAGTGGCCTCGGGGCTACTCGCGACCGGGCTGGACGCGCTGGTGGGATCCGCCGTGGCGGCCTGGCCACCCCTGGTTACGTGGCACCTCATCATCGCGTTGACGACAGTTGCCTGCCTGTTCATTCCGGTAGCCCAGCATTCCGATCGATGGGGTGTGCTTGCCGGCGTGCCGCAGCTGATCGTTCTGGCGCTCTCGGTCTGGGAGGTCGGCGGACTCATGGTCGTGTACCTCGCGCCCATCGTGGCCGGCACGCGCGGCCCGGAGCCCGACCTGGCCGTATTGGCCGCTCTGCGAACGGCGGTGCTGTCAGCAGCATCGGTCACGCTGGCATTGTCGAGCCGGTTCAGGCGCTGGCCCGAAGCCCGCTGGCTGGTCTACCCGGTGCTGCTTCTTGTCGGCATAAAACTCGTACTCGAGGATTTTCCGCACGGCCAGCCGGCAACCCTGTTCGTGGCTCTCGCCCTGGTGGGCGGCGCGCTGCTGCTGGTCGCAAGATTGCTAACTCAGGAGAAGATCGAAGCGTGAGGTTCGGGGTGGCGTCGGCGGTGATAACCCGGTAGATTTCCGTGGCGTTGCTTCGGCAGGGCCCGTCGAGGCGAGAACTTCCAGCGAAGAATGATATGAATCAAGCCTTCAAATTTGCGGTAAAGACCGTGACGCCTGGAACAGAAGCGAGCAATCAACTCGTCTACGAGCTGATCAGCGGAATGAGCGGCCTGTTCCTTGCCGTGTTCATGTGGGGACACATGGTCCTGGTGGGCTCCATACTGTTCGGCGCGCGCGGTTTCGACTGGCTGGCCGGCGGTCTCGAAGACTATTACATCGCTCAGCCGACCGTGATTTTCGTCATCGTCCTGTTCCTCGTGCATGCCGTATTCGCGAGCCGCAAGATCCCGGCGCAGCTGCGCGAGCGCAAGCAGATGATCGTCCTGGCCAGGGACCTGCGCAAGTCGGGTAGCGGTCGGCCGGCACGCGGAAGCGACTACGTACCCTTCAGGCCGCACGTCGAATCCATGCTCTGGATCTGGCAGGTCAGGACGGGAATGGTGATCCTCGTCCTGGGCAGCTTTCATCTCGTGCTTCTCGGGCTCGACGTCTTCACGCCGATGTTCGGCATGCATCGCGGCATCGAGTCCGCAACTACGCTCGCCAGGGTCAGCGGCGGCCTGTGGCCGCTTTATGCGCTTCTCCTGCTGTGCGTGGAATTCCATGCCGGCGTTGGCCTGTATCGGCTAGCCGTGAAGTGGGGTGCCGGCGCGCGGCTGTCCAGGGAAGCGCTGTGGAGAATCGAGCACGTGTTGTTCTGGATGATCCTGGGGCTCGGGGCCATCACCCTCATCGTGCTCGCAGGCTGGATGGATCCGCCGCTCGCTTTCCTGCTGGAGGGCAACACATGACTGCCGGCAACCTGACGACGACCGACGTGCTCGTCATCGGTGGCGGCCTCGCCGGCGAGCGTTGCGCAATGGAAGCGGCAGCGATGGGCCACGATGTTCTGATCCTCTCGCTCGTGCCGCCGCGCCGGAGCCACAGTTGCGCGGCACAGGGCGGCATGCAGGCCGCGCTCGGCAACTGCGTCAAGGCCGAGGGCGACAACACGGAGCTGCACTTCCTGGACACTGTGCGTGGCTCGGACTGGGGCGCAGACCAGGAGGTCGCCCAGATCTTTGCGGAGGAAGCCCCGGTCGCGGTTCGCGAGCTGGCTCATTACGGGATGCCCTGGACCCGCGTCCGCGGCGGCCAGAACAGTTACTTCATCAAGGGCGAACGGGTCGACATCGACGAACGGATGGAGAACGACGGCCTGATCATGCATCGCGACTTCGGCGGCACGGCAAAGTGGCGAGCGTGCTACGCGGCGGCAGGGACCGGCCACGCCGCCCTGTATGTCGTCGACAGCGAAGTCGTACGGCTGGGTGTCACGGTGCGCGATCGCGCGGAAGCCGTCGCACTGATCCATGATAGCAGCCGCTGCTGGGGCGCCGTGGCCCGGTGCCTGCGTACCGGCGCCCATTTCGCCGTTCTCGCGAAAGCGACAGTCATCGCGACCGGCGGGTACGGGCGCGTATACGGCCAGTACACGACCAATGCGACCATCAACGAGGGCATGGGGGCGTCGATCGCGCTCGATACCGGCATCGTTCCCCTCGGTAACATGGAGGCTGTGCAGTTCCATCCCACCGGCCTGTCGCCCAGCGGCATACTGGTCACGGAAGGATGTCGCGGAGACGGCGGTTACTTGCTGGACAAGGACCTGAACCGTTTCATGGTCGAGCTGGAACCGCAGAAGCAGGAGCTGGCAAGCCGCGATGTCGTCTCGCGTCACATGGCGCAGCGCATGCGCGACGGCAAGGGCGTGGAGACGCCGTACGGGCCACATCTCTGGCTCGATATCCGCCACCTCGGCGAGAAGCACCTGACGACCAAGCTGCGCGAGGTTTACGACATTTGCCGCGATTTCGTGGGACTGAACCCCGTGCACGATCTCATCCCGGTCCGTCCGACGCAGCACTATTCGATGGGCGGCGTGCGGGTGAACAAGGACGGTGAGGCCTACGGCATGGCAGGCCTGTTCGCGGCCGGTGAGGCCGCCTGCTGGGACATGCACGGCTTCAATCGCCTCGGCGGCAACAGCCTTGCCGAGACCGTGGTAGCGGGCAGGCTCGTCGGCCGCAGCGCCGCGAGTCGTGCCGCGGAAACGCGCCTGGACGTGGCGACCGGCGCGGCTCTCAACGCCGTAGAGGAGGCCGAGGCTCGCGCCCGGACCTGGCTCGAGCGTTCGGGCGACGGGCCGGGCGTATACGAGATCCGCGACGCCATGGCCGAGACGATGATCAGCAAGGTCGGCATATTCCGGACAGGCGACGAACTCGCCGAGGCGGTCGACGAGATCGGGTCGTTGCTCGAGGCATGCGACAGGGCCGTGCTGCGCAGCAAGGCGCCGGGAATGAACCCTGAACTCACCTTCGCATTGCGGCTGAAAGGGATGCTGCGCCTCGCACTGGTCACGGCGCAGGGCGCACTTGCACGGTGCGAGAGCCGCGGCGCGCACTTCCGCACCGACTATCCCTTGCGCAACGACCGCGATTGGCTGAAGCGCACGCTCGTTCGTTGGCCCATCGATGCAGCTGAACCGACGTTTTCCTATGAACCCGTCGGGCTCATCAACTTGCCGCCGGGACACCGGGGTTACGGCAGCGATGAGCGCATCGCCATGGAGGCGGCGATCGAGAGTTATAACGACAGTGTGGTGGACGAACAGGTGCAACAGGGTCAGCTGCCGACAGCCGAGCCTATCGGCAGCCGCATGCAATGGCAGGAATGGGCGTAACGAAAATGACGAACGGTACCGCTGCGACATCGCGCCGATTGCGCTTCGAGATTTTTCGATTCAATCCGGAAGACCCGGCATCGACCCCGCACATGCAGAGTTTCGAGATCGACGAAACGCCTTACATGTCCCTGTTCATCGCGCTCAACGAGATCAGGGAAAAACAGGACCCGAGCCTGCAATTCGATTTTTCCTGCCGTTCGGCGATCTGTGGTTCCTGCGGAATGATGGTCAACGGCCGGCCCGCACTCGGCTGCCGAACGCTGACCGCGGATCTGCCGGAGGTGATTCGTTTGCATCCGCTGCCCGTCTTCAAGCTCGTTGGCGACTTGTCGGTGGATACCGGGACCTGGTTTCGGGAGATGGCCGAAAAGACCGAGGCATGGATACATGCCCGTGAAGCATTCGATCCGACTGCGCGGGAAGACCGGATGGACGACGACCTTGCCGAGGAGATTTACGAGCGTGATCGCTGCATCGAATGCGGCTGCTGTATCGCGTCCTGCGGCGTTGCCAATATCAACGCGGAATTCATCGCACCCGCGGGCCTGAACCGGATCGCAAGATTCATGATGGATCCGCGCGACCAACGCAACGCGGCGGACTGGTTCGAGGTCGTCTCCAACGAAGATGGTGTCTTCGGCTGCCTGGGAATGATGGCGTGCCACGATATCTGCCCGAAGGAATTGCCGCTTCTGGACGTTTACGCGTATCTGCGGCGCAAAGCGCTGGCAGCGCAGTTCGGGAAATAAACTTGCCCGGCAGCGCACTGCTGCTGGTCGCAAGGCTGTTACGTCAGAGGCAGACCTCGTCCTAGGGCTTGTAGCTCGCGTAGTAGTTGATCAGCGCCTCGACGTCGTCCGGGGTGAGCTGCCGAATCCTGGCTTCCATCTCCGGCACCAGCGTGCTGCGGTTGCCGTTGAAGTAGGACTTCATGGCGTAGCGCAGGTACGCGGAGCGTTGCCCGTGCAGAGGAATGCCGATGGCGTCCGCAGCGCGTTCCTCATCGGGCCTGGCGTGGCACTCGATGCAGTGCTGCCGGTGCAGGTTGCGGCCGCGCATCGCGAGGCGGTCGCTGTAGGGTTCGCCCGACATGACGCGTTTCTGTGCCGCGAAATAATCGGCGGCCTCGCCGACTTCTTTATCAGTTAACGGGAAGACGGCTTCGCACATCGCCGGCTCTTCGATGCATCGCCTCGCGCCGTCCTGGTAGGAGTAGATTGCTTCCTCGATGTGCCCGGCCGGCGTTCCGGCAATGATGGGCACGTCCGTGAAATCCGGCGCGGAACCGTCCACGCCGTGGCAGACGATGCAGATGCTGACTACGGTGGATCCTTCCTGGGAATTCGTCTGCGTTGCGACCAGCAACAGTGGAACTGCTGCGAGCAAGAGCAGGTTATTGATCTTCATTTCCCACCTCCTAGCGGGCGATAGCAAGCTCCCCCAAAGCTCGCAGCACGTCGCGCCGGCTGATTTGTCCGACCAGGCGGTTGCCTTCCAGGACCGGGAAGCGCCGATAACCCGACTCCTGGAACTTCTTCGCGAGGTCGATGATGTTCATCTGTGCATCGACCGTCTCGACGCCGGTCGTCATGAATTCCGACACCGGGCCGCCCGCGTCACCGTAGTAGCCCGCGTCCAGCGCGACCTTCGTGCAGTCGAGCTCAGACAGCATGCCGACGAGTTCGCCCCGATCGGTGACGACGGGCGCGCCGGAAATACGGTGTTTCACCAGCATCTGGATCGCATCGAGGACATCCGTGTCAGGACGGAAGGTCACCAGGCTGCCCGCCATGTAGTCTTTGACCAGACAGGATTTCAGATTCATTCTTTGGACTCCCGTGAGCACCTGCCACCGCTGCACAGTTCGCAACGGCCACCGTTCAGGCCGCCGCAGCTGCCGCTGATCGGTTTGCGGCCGTTCATGACGCCTATGGCCATGCCGGCGATCGCCGCGAGCAGGACGGCAAAGGTGAGTATCAAGGTGGGTAATAAAGTCATGTTTCGGCCCTCAAGCGTTCGAACGCAGGAGTGGTCAATTCCCTGATGCCCTCATCATCGCGCACCAGGAAGAGTACTGCCAGATTTTCCGCCTCGGCAAACTGCAGGCCTTCATCCGGGCCCATGACGAGCAGGGCGGTTGCCAGGGCATCAGCCCGGTAGCCTTGCGGATCCAGCACCGTGACTGACGCCAGGTCGTGCGTCACCGGCCTGCCGGTGCGCGTGTCGATCGTGTGCGAGTAGTGCAGGCCTTCGCTGACAAAGAAATTGCGGTAATCTCCCGATGTTGCCAGGGCCGTATCGGTCACGAGCACCTTGGTCTGGGGCCGGCGCTGGTCGGTCAGCGGCATCTCTATCCCGATCGCCCACTTCTCATCCCTGATATTGTGGCCGCGCAGCCGAAGTTCACCGCCCACCTCGATCAGGTAGTTCCTGAAGCCCTTTTCGTCGAGCAGCGCGGCAATGCGATCGGCGGCAAACCCCTTGCCGAAGGCGGACATGTCGATCATAAGGCCGGACACGTCCTTCCTCAGGGCGGGCCGGTGACAGTCCGCCTGCAGTTTCCTGTAGCCCACGACGGCCATCGCGGCAGCGATGGCCTCATCCGAGGGCGGCTCGTCGACCGCGTCTCCCGGCCCGAAACCCCAGAGGTTGACGACCGGGCCGACCGTGATGTCGAAGGCGCCGCCGGTCTCGGCGCTGATCTCGAGCGCTTTCTCGACACTGAGGCAGAATGCCCCGCTGACCGCAAACCAGTCGGTCGAGTCAGAAGCATTAAAGCGCGAGATCTCCGTTTCCGGGAGGTAGGTCGACATCATCGCGTTGACGTCGGCAAACGCCGCCTCGATCTCGGGTTCGATCGCGTCCGGGTCGGCGCCGGGGTAGGGGAGCTTGATCGAGTACTGCGTGCCCATCGTGGCGCCGGCCAGCACGAACTCGCCGGGATCGGCACCCGGGCAGGCCGCCAGTGCAAGGCAGGTGAGGGAGACGAGCAGCCTCATCTAGCCTCCGAAGTCGTCCAGCATGATGTGCTCTCTCGGTACGCCGAGGTCCTCGAGCATCTTGATCACGGCCGTGTTCATCATGGGCGGACCGCAGAGGTAGTACTCACAGTCCTCCGGCGCCGGGTGATCCCTTAGGTAATGATCGTAGATGACCTGGTGTATGAAGCCGGTGTAGCCGGTCCAGTTGTCCTCGGGCAATGGCTCGGACAGGCCGATATGCCATTCGAAGTTGTCGTTCTCTTCGGCGAGCTTGTCGAATTCCTCGACGTAGAACATTTCCTTGAGGCTGCGGGCGCCGTACCAGAATGTCATCTTGCGATCGGTCTTGATGCGCTTCAGCTGGTCGAAGATGTGGGAGCGCATCGGAGCCATGCCGGCGCCACCGCCGATGAAGACCATCTCGTTGTCCGTCTTCTTGGCGAAGAACTCGCCGTAGGGACCGGAGATCACCGCCTTGTCGCCCGGCTTCAGGTTGAAGATGAAGGATGACATGATGCCTGGGGGCACGGAATCGCCCGCGCCCGGCGGGGGCGTGGCGATGCGCACGTTGAGCTTCACGAGCGTGCGCTCCTCGGGATAGCTCGCCATCGAGTAGGCCCGCGACACGGTTTCCTTGACGTGCGACTCGTAGCGCCACAGGTTGTAGCGGTCCCACTCGTCCCGGAATCTTTCGTCGATGTCGAAATCGGTGAACTTGAGGTCGTGAGGCGGGCACTCGATCTGAATGTAGCCGCCGGCGCGGAAATCGAGTTCCTCGCCTTCCGGCAGCTGCAGCACGAGTTCCTTGATAAAACTCGCGACATTGTGATTCGAGACCACCGCGGTTTCGATCTTGCGGATGCCGAAGATCTCGTCGGGAATCTGGATTTCCATGTCCTGCTTGACGGCAACCTGGCAGGACAAGCGATAGTGCTCCTTGGCCTCGCGGGGACTGATCAGCGAGGTCTCGGTCGGCAGTATGGCGCCGCCGCCGGAGAGTACCCGGCAGGTACACTGGCCGCAGGTGCCGCCACCGCCGCAGGCGGAAGGAATGAAGATGCCGGCATCCGCCAGCCCGTTCATTAGCTTGACGCCTACCGGCAGCTGGAGCTCACGCTCCCTGTTGATCAACACCGTGACCGTGCCCTCGGCAACGAGCCGCGAGCGCGCGGCGAGGATCACGGCAACGAGAACGAGGACAATCAGCGTAAACAGTATGACGCCGAGTCCGACCTGGGTGAATGTTGCCGCGCCGACGTTCATAGCCGTATACCCGAGAAGCCCATGAAACTGAGCGACATGAGGCCGGTGATGATGAAGGTGATGCCCAGGCCCTGAAGTCCGAGCGGGACATCGCTGTACTTCAGTTTTTCGCGAATGCCGGCGAGGCCGATGACGGCCAGCGCCCAGCCGATGCTGCTGCCGGCGGCGAAGACCATGCTCTGCCCGAAGTCATAGTTGCGCTCGATCATGAACAGCGTGCCGCCGAGGATGGCGCAGTTGACGGTAATGAGCGGCAGGAATATGCCGAGCGCGTTGTAGAGCTTCGGGAAGTGCTTGTCGAGCGTCATCTCGAGGATCTGCACGAGCGCCGCGATCACGCCGATGTAGCAGACGTAGCCGAGGAAGCTCAGGTCGACCTCGGGCAAACCGGCCCAGGCGAGCGCGCCGTCTTTCAGGAGCAGCTGGAAGATCAGGTGGTTGACCGGAACCGTGATGATTTGAATCGCGATTACGGCGAGCCCCAGGCCAACGGCCGTCTCTACCTTCTTCGACACCGCGAGGAAGGTGCACATGCCCAGGAAGAACGCCAGCGCGAGGTTCTCGACAAAGGCCGCCTGGATGAAGAGATTCACATAGTCCGTCATCACAGCACCTCCGTCCGGTGGACTTCCTGTATCCGGTGTTCAGGCTGTTCGACCTGGGCCGTCTTCCATGTGCGGATGCCCCAGATCATCAGGCCGATGATGAAAAAGGCGCTGGGCGGCAGCAGCATCAGGCCGTTGGCTTCGTACCAGCCGCCGTCGGAAGCGAGCGGCAGGATGCGATAGCCGAGCAGCGTGCCGGCGCCGAAGAGTTCGCGGATCACGGCTACCGATATGAGAATGGCACTGTAGCCGAGGCCGTTGCCCAGGCCGTCCAGGAAGCTCATGCCGACGCCGTTCTTCATCGCGAAGGCCTCGGCGCGTCCCAGCACGATGCAGTTAGTGATGATCAGGCCGACGAACACGGACAGCTGCTTGCTG
This sequence comes from Woeseiaceae bacterium, assembly GCA_041572475.1. Classification (GTDB taxonomy): domain Bacteria; phylum Pseudomonadota; class Gammaproteobacteria; order Steroidobacterales; family Woeseiaceae; genus UBA1847. The sequence continues at coordinate 5,113 of JBFFSI010000054.1, read as the reverse complement.
GTCTCGAAGGCGTATGCACGCAGCAGCTGATCCACAACGATCACGAAAGAGGCGATGATCGTCATGTGCACGATGATGCGGATGTTGTTCGGGATCCGGCCGCGGATGCTGCTGATGGCTGCCGTCGACAGTGCGGCAACGCTCGTCAGGGCCACGCACATCAGGAGGGCCGGCAGCAGCGAGGTCGTTACGGCGAGCGCCGAACAGATGCCGAGCACCTGCAACGTGACCGGGTTGTTGTCGACAAGCGGATCCAGAATTACTTTCTTTGCCTCTGCCATGACTATTGCGACTCCTTCTCGCTGAGCTGTTGCAGGTAGGGTCCGTAACCCTCGTCACCGATCCAGTAGTGGACGAACTCGTTGATGCCCCTGCCGGTCAGTGTCGCGCCGGCCAGGCCGTCGATCTGGTATTCGCTGTCGTCGGGGGCGTTGCCCTTGATGATCTCGACCTGCGGATTGCCGTCGGCGTCGTAGAGCTTCTTGCCCCGCCACTGGGCACGCCAGGCGGGCTTGTCGACGGCGTCGCCAAGCCCCGGCGTCTCGCCGTGTTCGTAGAACTGCAGCCCGCGGACCGTCTCGCCGTCTGCCTCGACAGCCAGGAAGCCGTACATCGTCGCCCACAGGCCGGCGCCCTCGATAGGCAGGATGACCTGCTCGAGTTCGCCGCCGTCGCGCACGATGTAGACGGGCGCTTCCTCGCCGGAGGCCAGCGTCGTCGTCTGCTCCTCGATCGCCGTATAGAGCTCGGCAATATTTCCGCCAGGCTCATAGAGGCCGGCGACGTCGAGAATGATGCGCTGCCGGTACTCCGCCTCGTTCCGCTCCTGGCGGGGCTTCAGGACGACGGCGGCGCTGGCAACGAGTATCGAGCATACGAGGCTGACGCCGATGGCGACGATCAGCGTGTTGCTCATGCTGTCACGATTGAATTTTTTGGGTGCTGCGTCAGACACTGCGACGTAACCTCCGTTTGACGTTCGAGCGCACGACGAAATAGTCGATCATTGGCGCGAAGACGTTACCGAAAAGAATGGCCAGCATGATGCCCTCGGGGAATGCCGGGTTGATGACACGAATGACGAAGGTCAGGAAGCCGATCAGCAGTCCGTAGATCCAGCGTCCCGTGTCCGTCTGTGCTGCCGAGACCGGATCGGTCGCCATGAACACGGCACCGAACGCAAAGCCGCCAAGCACGATGTGCCAGTGCCACGGCATGCCGATCATCGGGTTGTCGCTGTCGATGAAGCCGACCAGCATCACCGGGATGATGAGGCCCGCGAAGCAGCCCAGGATGATGCGCCACGAGGCGATCCGGGCGTAGATCAGCAGCGCAGCGCCCAGCAGGCAGGCCGCCGCCGAAGTCTCGCCGATCGAGCCCTGCATCTGGCCGACGAATGCCTGCGTCCAGGTCAGGCCGCTGGCGGCAATACCCGCCATGCCCTCGATCGCGCTGATGCCGAGTGCCGTGGCGCCGGTGAAGCCGTCGACGGCCGTCCAGACCGCATCGCCCGAAATCTGCGCCGGGTACGCGAAGTACAGGAAGGCGCGGCCGACCAGGGCGGGGTTGAGAACGTTTTTGCCGGTGCCGCCGAACACTTCCTTGCCGATGACGACGCCGAAGCTGATGCCGATGGCGACCTGCCACAGCGGTATCGTCGCCGGGAGAATCAGCGCGTACAGGAACGACGTGACGAAGAAGCCTTCGTTGACTTCGTGATTGCGCACGCCGGCGAACAGGACTTCCCAGAAGCCGCCCGCAGCCATCGTGACGAGGTAGATCGGCAGGAAGTAGCTGAGGCCCAGCATGAAATTGTCATAGAAACTCGCCGGGTCGTGGCCGACACCGACGAGAGCGAGGATGGCATCCCGCCAGCCCGGCACCGACTCGATACCCATCGCGGCCATGGCGGCATTTGCCTGGAACCCCGTGTTCCACATACCCACGAGGGCACACGGGGTCGCCGCGAACACGACCATGATCATGACGCGCTTGAGATCTATCGCGTCGCGAACGTGCGGCGAGGCGCGCGTGACGTCGGGCGGCGAGTAGAACAGCGTGTCCACCATCTCGTAGATGGCGTGCAGGTTCTGCAGGCGCCCGCCCTTGACGAACAGCGGCTCTATGTGGTCGAGAAAGTTGCGCAGTCTTTTCATCAGCCGTTGACCTCAATTTCATCGAGAGCCTGCCGCAGGTGCTGGCCATAGTTGTATTTGCCGTTACAGACGAACGAGCAGAGTGCGAGGTCTTCCTCGTCGAGCTCGAGGCAGCCGAGCTCCTGCGCCGTCTCGGTGTCCCTGACGACGAGCGACTTGAGCAGCGGGGTCGGTAGCACATCCAGGGGCATCACCCGCTCGAAAGCACCGATGGACACCATGGCGCGCGGGCTGCCGTTTTGCGACGACGTCAGCGGGAAGTCGCCCTTGTGCAGCAGCGTGCCCGCAAAGGCCCGGGACGCCGAATACTTGTTATGACCCGGGCGGAGCCAGGACAGGAACTCTCGCGGCCTGCCTTCCTGGAGCACGCAGACCTGGTTGCGGTAACGGCCGAGCCAGCCGAGCGTGCCCGAGGCAAGGTGCCCGTTGAGCACCGATCCGGAGATGATGCGCGCGTGACCCTGGCGCAGCTCACCATCGAGGAGGTCTGCCATGTTTGCGCCACGCCGGGTTCTGACCAGCCGCGGGTCGAGCACCATCGGCCCGACCAGCCCGACGACGCGCTCCGGCGAGATCCTGCCTGTCAGGAACAGTTTGCCGACCGCGATCGTGTCCTGGTAGCCGATATGCCAGACGGTCTTCTTCACGCTGACCGGGTCGAGGAAGTGAATATGAGTGCCGACCAGGCCGGCCGGGTGCGGCCCGGCGAATTCCGCGTGCCTGATCGTCGGCCCGTCGGGCACGGTGAAGCCGCAATCGGGGGCCGTGCATACGTAGGTCGACCCTTGGGTGAGTTTCGCAAGGATCTTGATGCCGGTCTCGAACGCCTCGGCATCCTCGCCGATGATGACAGCGGGGTCCGGCGCCAGCGGGTTAGTGTCGATCGCCGTGATGAACACGGAGTGCGGGGTGTCGCCCGGCATCGGAATGCGGCTGAACGGCCGGGTCCGGAGATAGGTCCACTGGCCGCCCTCGATCATGATGCGGCGAACCTCGGCCGGGTCGATGGCATCGATGCGTCCGGGCTCGAAGGCCGGGAAGGTCTGTTCGTCATTGCCGTCGAGCTGGATGACCACCGAGTGCAGCACGCGCCGCTCGCCGCGATTGACGATGGACACGACGCCGGTCCCCGGCGACGTGAACGGCACATCCGGGTTGCGCTTGTCGACGAACAACGGCTGCCCCAGCTTGACCCGGTCGCCCTGCTGGACGGCCATGCGGGGTTTGAGGCCGCGCGTATCGAGGCCCAGCGACGCTACGCTGCTGATCTCGTTGCCCTTGTCGATTTCGAGGCGGGGTTTACCCGCGAGCGGGATATTGAGTCCCTTTTTGATGGTTATTCGCATCTGGAGAACCTAAGACCACCAGTGTTGAAAAAGAACGCAGCCGAGCAGCCACAGCGACCCGACCGTATGAATTGCCAGCGTGCTCTCGATCGCGCGGGTCATGTTGGCGCGATCCGCGACCCCCTCGCTAATGGCCTTTGCCGAGCGCAGCGCGAGCAGCACCAGGGCGATCGGGACCAGCGGGGCGAGCAGCGGCAGGGCGCCGGTATAGCTCAGCCACACGAACGCCGCGAGGGCGGCGATATTCATCAGTGCATACAGGATCGCGGTTCCGCCAAGGCCGATTCTCACCGGCAGGGTCCGCTTGCCCGTGGCGCCGTCGGCGGCCAGGTCGGGCACTTCGTTGATCAGCAGAATCGCGGCGACCCAGAGGCTGACGGGCACCGAGTAGACGAGCAGGCTCAGGTCCAGCGCGGCCCCCTGCAGCCACGCTGCGCCCGCGACCGGAATGACGCCGAAAGCGATGGCCACGGCCGTCTCGCCGATGCCGAGTGCGCTGAGGCGCACCGGCCCGAGCGAGTAGAGCACGCCGAGCGCGATACCTGCGAGGCCGAAGTACAGCACCATGACGCCCTTCATCAGCAACAGGACCAGTCCCGCCACTGCGGCCAGGGCCAGCAGGCTGATGCCGAGGCGGGCCATTTCCGGGCCGCTCATGATGCCTGCCTGGATGAACCGCGAGCCGCCGGTATACGGATAGATCCGGTCCTCGTTCTGCCGGTCCGTTCCGCCGGAGTCGTCGCCGACGTCATTCAGGACGTTGCAGGCGGCATGCACGCAGACGGTCGCGAACAACGCGAGCAGGAAGACCGCGGTGTCGAGAGACCCGGCGACATGGAAGCCCCACGCGGTACCGGCCAGCACGGGCAGCACCGACGCCGGGAAAAATTTTGGTCGTGTCGCATCGAACAGACGCCTGACCGTTTGCGAAACCGTGTTCCCGGCATACGTCTGCGCTGACGGGCCTCCGGCGCGTGTGTTTTCTGATGTCATTAGCTTCTCCCGCGTGCAAGAGCACGATCCGACTGCAGCCGGCGCATCGTCAGGACGTTTATACCGAAGTAGGTGGGGATTGCAATACAGTGGAAATTACGAACTGACAATCGGCTTGAACCGCTAGAGGTGGCGCTGTTTGCCGAGTTGAAGCCATCTGCTGCGGCTCGGTGACGGCATTTTCCTCGGTATATTCACGTATACGTTCGTTGCGGCGCCTCGATATATGCTGGGTCCCGATTTAGGGGGCACGGTGTGAACTCAGCGCAATTTCACCCAAGCCGTCCGAATAATAAATGATCAGGTTTGGCGCCCTGCATCCATTCGATCAGGGTGGAAAAGCGGAGATTATCGCGTGCGGGTGTCTCGATGATTAGAACACTGCTGAAGCCGATCACGGCTTTGCGGACTTGGTTGAGGAACCGGAGCACACGGCCGCGCCGGCTGAGGGTGCCGATCCAGATCATCCAGCTCGGCATCGTTTTCGCGATCGTCGGCGTGAGCGTGTTTTTCCTCCGGCAGAAGTTTGTACCGGAGACCTTTGGCGACCTCGGGCACTACAGGGCGGCGGCCGTGGCCGCAAATGCCGAACTGGAACACCGTTACGCGGGTTGGCAG
>JBFFSI010000053.1:0-16165 GCA_041572475.1 Woeseiaceae bacterium | reverse complement strand
CGTGCTGTCGTTTACATCCGGGTAGTCGCCTGGTTCGAAGCTCGGCTCGAGCGCCCGAATCCGGTCCGTCAGCGGCGGATGCGTGGCATAGAGGCCTCTCATCCGCGAGCCGCTGCCGAACAGCATGTGGTTGACTTCTTCCGGATCGGCGGCCGTGATGTAGGAGTGCTGGCCCAAGCCGCCGATCTTCTTCAGCGCATTGGCGATGCCGGTTGTCTGACGAGTGAACTGTACGGCCGACGCATCGGCCAGGTACTCGCGCTGCCTCGAGACACCGGCCTTGATCAGCCGAGCCAGCACGATGCCGATACCGCCGATCGCCAACAGCCCCCCTCCGAGGACGAATACCGGAGCGGCGCCGCGTCCGCGAGCGTAACGCGCACCTCTGAGGATCGTACGGCCGATGAGCGCGATCGCCATGATGCCGAACAGCACGCCCATCAAGCGGATATTCAGGCGCATGTCGCCGTTCAGGATGTGGCTGAACTCATGGCCGATGACGCCTTGCAGCTCATTCCTGTCGAGCAGTTCAAGCGCGCCACGGGTGACGGCAATAGCGGCGTCACCCGGCGCATGCCCTGCCGCAAATGCGTTGATCCCGCTTTCCGATTCGAGCACATAGATCTCCGGCACGGGCAGCCCGGAAGCGATGGCCATTTCCTCTACCACGTTGCGCAGCCGCCGCCGCAATGGGTCGCTCACATCCGGCGCCACCGCGGTGCCGCCGAGGTCTCTCGCCACCCGGCCGCCGCCGGACGAGAGGACCGATGCCTTGAAAATCGTCGCGCCGACAATGAACAACACGGTAACGACCACAATGCCTGCGAAAACGCCGGGATGGTGGAGGAAATAATCGTAGATCGACATGTAGCTCTGCATGTCGTCGACCAGGTACAGCGCGACGCCGATGACGAGCGTGACGCCGAGGACGATGAGGATAGTCGCGATGATGTAGACAGTGACAAGCCATCGCGTGGAGCGATGGGCTTTGTCCTGGGCATCGAAGAAGTTCACGGCGGCACCGCTGCTTCGGCCGTAGGCGCGGACTTAGGTGAAGGACACCTCGGGTACTTCGCGTTTTTCTTCCGACTCGATCTCCAGGAAACTTGCCAGCGCGAAATTGAAGAAGCCGGCGATGACGTTGTTCGGAAAATTCTGGGTCGAGTTGTTGTACTGCAAGACGGCGTCATTGAAGGCCTGTCGGGAGAATGCCACCTTGTTTTCCGTTGTCGTGAGCTCTTCCTGGAGCTGCATCATGTTCTGGTTCGCCTTGAGGTCCGGATAGGCCTCGGACAACGCGAACAGCTTGCCGAGCGCAGCAGTAAGCGCGCCCTCGGAGGCGCCGAGTTCCTTGATCGCCTGTGCGTTGGCCGGGTCGGCCTTCGCGGCATCGAGGCTCGATGCCGCGGCATTGCGCGCCTTGACCACGTTTTCGAGCGTTTCGCGCTCGTGCTTCATGTAGCCCTTTACGGCCTCGACAAGGTTCGGGATCAGGTCGTGGCGGCGGGTAAGCTGCACGTCGATCTGCGCGAATGCGTTCTTGACACGGTTGCGTTCATTGATGAGCCGGTTGTAAATGCCGACTCCCCAGAAGACAATCGCTGCCAGTATCGCGAGGAAAATCAGGAATGAAAGCACTGTCCCGCTCCTTGTCGAAGTTTGGAGGACCCAAGCATAACCCCGGGCGCAAACTTACACTAGGAATGGTGTTCGTTTTCACCTTTTCAGGCCCGGTATACGGTGAATGGGTTGGTGACGCGCGGCCGCTGATGGGGACGGAGGTCAGCGTGCGCGTCTGGCACGATGATGCGGACACGGGCCGCGAGCTGGTCGAGGAGGTCTTTACCGAGGCAGAACGCATCAATCAGCTGATGAGCACCTACATCGAGAGCAGCCGCATATCCGAGATCAACCGGCTTGCCGCAGAAGGACCCGTCGTCGCCGGCGACGAGCTGTTCAACCTGATACGCCGGTCGCTGGATATTTCGGTGCTCACCCTCGGCGCCTTCGACATCACCTATGACAGCGTCGGCCAGCACTACGATTTCCGGGCCCGTCGGCGGCCAGACCAGGCGACGCTCGAAGCCGAGCGCCAGCACATCGACTTCCGGCTCATCGAGCTCGACCAGGCGGCCGGGACGGTTCGTTTCCTCGAGCAGGGCGTACGTATCAATCTCGGTGGCATTGCCAAGGGCTACGTGGTCGAACGCGGCGTCGATATTCTGCGCGTCAACGGCGTGCAGCATGCCATCGTGACAGCAGGCGGCGATTCACGCCTGCTCGGTGACCGCCGCGGCCAGCCCTGGATGGTCGGCATCCGCGATCCGCGCAAGGAGGGTCAGGTGGCGATTTCGGTGCCGCTGGTGGATGAAGCGATATCCACCTCCGGCGACTACGAGCGCTACTTCGAAGAGGGCGACAGGCGTTATCACCACATCATCGAGCCGAGTACCGGCGTGCCGGCGAGCGGCGTGCGCAGTGCGACGGTGTTCGGTCCCGACGCGGTGATCACGGATGCCCTGTCGACGTCGGTGTTCGTCATGGGCGTCGACCAGGGCCTGCGCCTCATCGGGACGCTGCCCGACTACGAGAGCATCGTCATCGACGAGGCCGGCCGCATTTTCTACTCCGACGGGCTGACCCAACCCGGCGCCGAGTAGTGCAGCAGCAGCCGGGTCGCGGCCGCCGGCATCCCGAAAAAGCCGCCGACTGTCGCCGAATAGAGACGGAAATTCACTTTAAATTCAGCGTCATACGCTTATCATAGTAGGCCTGTCATGCGCTGAGAGAGGAGCGCATCTGGCGGCAGAGGACCGGGTCGCTGCCCGCTCCAGAAATGTCTGGCAAAAACATCGATTTAACGTAATCTGTACAGGCCATGTTCGCGGCTGGCACGCCGAAAACGGCGGGCTGGCGGCATTTTTCGAGGCCGCGGCGTGGCCGCCGCCGGCAATTATGTTCAGACGCGACCGGCCATTTGTGACTTCAATCACGGCCCCGACAGGGCCCGGGCTGTCACCATGCAGCCTCTGGTTTGTGCGCGCCGGCGCAAGGACCGTGTCCGGCTGTTTACAAGGGATGGGATGATGAGAATCAAGAATGTTCTACTGGGAATCGTCTGCTGCGTGATTTCAGCCGCCAGCCTCGCTTCGTCGGGCCTGACGGGACAGGCTGCGCCCGATTTTGCCCTGAAGAGCAGCTCGGGTGAGAACCTGCGTCTTTCGGAATATCGCGGCGACGTCGTCATGGTCAACTTCTGGGCCACGTGGTGCGGGCCTTGCCGCCAGGAAATGCCGCTCCTGGACGAGCTGTACTCGCGTTATCAGCGCGTGGGCTTCAGCCTGCTGGGCGTCAACATCGACGATGACTCGTCCAAGGCAATGGACATGGTCGACGAGCTGGGCGTTTCCTTCCCGGTGCTGTTCGATGCGCACAAGGAAGTCAGCAAGCTCTACGAGGTCGGTGCGATGCCCGTTACCGTGCTGATCGATCGCGAGGGCACCGTTCGTTACGTACACCACGGTTACAAGCCGGGGTACGAAGACAAATACCTCGAACAGATTCGGTCCTTGCTGAGGGAGTAACGCGGATACACCGCAATGTGGAGAGTGACGGTGACACGACATTTGCTACATAGCCTGGCCATTTGCATGACGCTGCTCTTCGTCGGCACGACGATAGCCCAGGAATCCGTGTCGGCGGATCAGGACCCGACAACCGCGGCCGCGTTAGAGGCCGATGCAGCGGCCGCCGCATCGAGAGACAAGTTTCGGAGTCTCGATCAGGACGTGCAGGCGCTCAAGAAAGAGGTGCTCGACCTCAACCGGGATCTGTTCCTCCTCGAGGAAGAGCTGCTCTTCCCGGCCAACTCGCAGGTCGCGTTCTTCATTTCGATGGACGTGGGCGAGTATTTCGCGCTGGATTCCATCAACCTGAAGATCGACGGCAAAGAGGTAGCCAATTATCTCTATACCGAGCGCGAGGTGGACGCGCTGATGCGGGGAGGCGTTCACCGGTTGCACATGGCAAACCTGAAGACCGGTGACCATGAACTCATCGCCGTGTTTACAGGCAAGGGACCGAACGCCCGGGACTATCGCCGCGGCGCAACGCTTACGTTCGACAAAGGGATCGGCGCCAAGTACATGGAGCTCGAGATCACCGACCGCGTCAAGAAACAGCAGCCGGAATTCGTCATCAAGGACTGGGAGTGATCCTTGTTGCTGCGCAACGCCATCCTCACCGTATTCTGCGTGTCTATGCTGGCGGTCGCGCAGCCCGCCACGGCAGCAAAGGACGGCCCTGATCCGATCGTCGTCAACGATCCCCAGTACGGGGAGGTGCTCTTCTATTTCTACCAGGGCGAGTATTTCCCGGCGATCGTGCGTTTGCTGGCGGCCCAGGAGCAGGCACAGCTGACTGAACACGAAGAGCAGGCGGAGCTTCTCCTCGGCGGCATGTACCTCTCCTACGGACACCACCTCGAAGCCGCCGATATATTCAATCGCCTGCTGGCCGGCGGCGCGGATCGCGAAGTCCGTGACCGTACCTGGTTCTTCCTGGCGAAAATCTGGCACCAGCGCGGCTATCTCGACAAGGCCCAGCAGGCGCTCGACAACCTGAGCGATGACCTGCCGGACAACCTCCGCCGCGAGGCCGAGATGGCGCAGTCCCAGCTGTATATCGACGGCGGCCAGTATGATCGGGCTATCGCGATGCTGCAGAACTGGCGCGGCAGGACCGAGTGGGCCAGCTACGCCAGGTTCAACCTGGGCGTGGCGCTGGTGCGCAGCGGCGACGTCGACTCGGCGACCGGGATTCTCGACGAGCTGGGCGACATCGACCCCTTCAACGAAGAACTGGCGGCACTGCGTGACCGGGCCAACCTGGCGCTCGGGTATTCATTGCTGCAGTCCGGCCAGCCCTATGCGGCCAAGGCGCCGCTGCAGCGCGTGCGCCTCGCAGGGCCGTTCTCGAACAAGGCGCTGCTCGGCGTCGGCTGGGCCGACGCGGAGATAGAGAACTACGACCGTGCGCTGGTCCCCTGGATGGAGCTGCGCAGCCGCGACCTGCTGGACTCGGCCGTGCAGGAGTCGATGCTGGCGATACCGTATGCGCTCGCAAAACTCGACTCGATCAGCCAGGCGGCGGATCACTACCTGAACGCCATAGAGGCCTTCTACGAAGAAACCAACCGTATCGATCGCACGATCGGCTTTATCGAGTCGGGAGAGATTTTCGAACAGTTCCTGTCCGACGATCCCCTCGATAGCACAGGCTGGTATTGGCGGCTGGAGGAGCTTCCGGAGGGGCCCGAGGCGCGCTACCTGTATCATCTGCTGGCGACGCACGAATTCCAGGAAGGGCTCAAGAACTACCGGGACCTGAGCTATCTCCACAAGAACCTCGATGACTGGCAGGACAACGTCGAGGTATACACGAACATGCTGGAAACCCGGCTGCAGGCCTACAACGAGCGCTTGCCGCTGGTCGAGAGCGCCCTGGCCAGGGCGGATCTCGATGGCATGGTGGATAGCAAGCTCGAGTTCGATTCCGTGCTCAAGAACATCGAGGAGAGTAATGACTGGCTGGCGCTGGCCACCGACAGGGAATTCGAGCTGTGGGGCGAGATCACGGGGCTGGAGCGTGCGCCCGCACTGGCGGCGGATATCCCGGAGGCCAGGGAAGTCCGCGACAAGATCGAGCTCCTGAAAGGGGTCCTGCAGTGGCAGCTGGAGCGTGATTTCAAGGATCGCCTGTGGCGGGTGCGACGCAACCTGCGCGAGACGGGCGAGGCGCTGGTCGAGACGCAGCGGTCGCGGCGGCAGATCGACGACACCATGCGTCTCGAGCCACAGCGCTTCGGGGAGCTGTCCGGCCGGGTCTACAGCCTCGAGCCCAGAATCGAAGGCATGAAATTCCGCGTCGGTGAAAAGCTGGCAGAGCAACGCGCGTTCCTGCAGTCGATAGCCGTCGGCGAGCTGCAGGCACAGAAACAAAGGCTGGATGTCTACACCGTGCAGGCGCGCTTCGCGTTGGCCGCGATCTATGACATTGCCGCGACGGCCGAGGAGGCGGGCGAATGAGCAAGCTCGTCCCGACCATCTTCGCGGTCGTTGCCGCCACCCTCATCGGTGCCGGTGCGGGTGCCGACAACATCAAGAAGAGCGACACGATCAAGAGCCTGGAGGGCCGCACGGTCGATGTTCGCCCGGGCAGGGTCATCCGGCAAAGCACCGACCTGGCGCGGGACAACTACCGCGCTTTCCTCGATCTCGTCTCGGACGATCCGGAGCTCAGGGCCGAGGCCATGCGGCGTCTCGGAGACCTCGAGCTCGATGCGACGGAGGTCGCGCAGCTGTCGCAGAACATCGATACGCTGAATCACGCGAGTTTCAACAACGCGGTGCAGCTCTATCAGCAGCTGTTGGAGGCGTACCCCGATTACCGGCGCAACGACACCGTGCTCTATCAGCTCGCTCGCGCCTACGAAATCGGTGGCCGTAACGACGACGCGCTCGACGTGCTCAACGAACTCGTGGCGCGCTATCCGGACACCCCGCTGATCGACGAGGCGCAATTCCGGCGTGGCGAGATGCTGTTCCTGCGCAGGAATTACAACGACGCCGAGCTGGCCTACAAGGACGTCGTTAGGTCTGGCGAGGGCTCCAGGTTCTATGAGCAGTCGCTGTACAAGCTCGGTTGGTCACAGTTCAAGCTGGCGTGGCACGAGGACAGCCTCGACCCGTTTTTCGAATTGCTCGATCGCAGGATCGGCGACATCGAGATCGGTGACGGCGATGATCGCCTGCAGCAGCTGAGCCGCGCGGAGCAGGAACTCGTCGAGGACACGTTTCGCGTGTTGAGCATCAGCTTCTCTTACATGCAGGGCCCCGAGAGCATCGACGACTATCTCGAGCGGCGCGGCCACCCGCACTACAGCTGGGTAATCTACATGAACCTCGGGGAACTCTACCTCGAGAAAGAGCGCTTCGTGGACGCGGCCGGGTCCTACGAGGCGTTCGTCGACCAGGATCCGTTCCACCCGAAAGCGCCGCTCCTGCAGGTCGAGGTTATCGAAGCCTACAAGCAGGGCGGCTTCCCGAGCCTGGTGCTGGATGGCAAGAAGGGCTTCGTCGATCGCTACGGGATGGACGGCGGCTTCTGGACGCGCAATCCCCGCGAGGAGAACGCCGCTGTCGAGGCGCACCTCAAGGCCAACCTTACCGATCTCGCGAAGTACTACCATGCCGAAGCCCAGCGGGATGGTGGGCAGAGCGACTACCAGGAAGCGGCCCGTTACTACCGGAAGTACCTGGCTTATTTCCCGGGTGAGCCCGACACCGCCAACACGAACTTCCTGCTGGCCGAGATCCTGTTCGAGAGCCGGCAGTTCGAGGATGCGACCAACGAGTACGAGCGCACCGCGTACGCTTACCCGGATCACGATAAGTCTGCCGAGGCTGGCTACGCCGCCCTGCTGGCTTATCGAGAGCACGAGAAGTCGCTGGCAGGTGTCGCGAGGGCGGCCTGGCACCAGCGCTACCTCGACAGCGGCCTGAAGTTTGCGGATACCTATCCCGAACACCCGGAGTCGGGAGCCGTGCTGACGGCGGTCGCCGAAGACCTGTTTGCGCAGAACCAGTTCGATCTCGCGATCGCGGTCGGCCAGTCGGTCGTGGCGAAGCAGCCGCCCGTCAAGCCGGAGCTTGCGCGCACGGCGTGGACCGTGATCGCGCATTCCCAGTTCGACCTCGACAACTTCGCGATGGCCGAAGACGCGTATTACCAGCTGCGCACGTTTACGCCCGTGGATGACCAGCCGGCGCTGCAGGACATCAAGGATCGCATCGCCTCGTCGATCTACAAGCAGGGCGAGCAGGCGCGCGATGCCGGCGACCTGGAGACCGCGGTGACGCACTTCATGCGCCTCGGCCAGGCCGTGCCCGACTCGGACATCCGTGCGACGGCCGAGTACGACGCCGCCGCGGCGCTGATCAATCTCGAGGCGTGGGACCGTGCGGCGGGCGTGCTCGAGAGCTTCCGCAGGGACTATCCCGACAGCGAGTTCGCCGACGACGTAACGCAGAAGCTGGCAGTCAGCTATCTCAATTCCGGTCGTGGCGTCGAGGCGGCGCGGGAGTTCGAGCGCATTGCCGTGGCTGCAACGAGCAGCGACGAGGTTCGCCGCGAAGCGCTTTGGAAAGCTGCTGACCTTTACCGGGATTCCGGTGCCGTCAGCAGCGAGCAGCGCGTGCTCGAGGATATCGTCGCCCGGTATCCCAGCCCGATTGCCGAGTCCATCGAGGGGCGCGTCAGGCTGGTCGATATCTTCAGGTCGCGGAGCGATCAGGCCGCGGTGACCGCGGCTCTGGAGGACATCGTGCGCGTCGACGCGACAGCCGGTGCACAGCGAACCGATCGCACGCGCTTCCTCGCGGCGAAGGCATCGCTCGAGCTGGCCGAGCCGGCCCTGCGCCGGTTTACCGTGGTCAAGCTCGATCAGCCGCTCGCGGACAGCATGAAGCTGAAGCGGTCGCTGATGGAAGACGTTATCGCGGCGTATACGGCGGCCGCCGACTATGGGGTCGCCGAGGTGACGACCGCGGCGACGTTCCACCTTGGCGATGTCTACGAGAAGTTCGCGACCGACCTGATGGATTCAGAGCGGCCGACCGATCTCGACGCGGCGGCGCTCGAGCAGTATGAACTACTGCTGGAGGAACAGATTTACCCGTTCGAGGAGAAGGCGATCGACCTTTACAAGGCGAACGCGGACAGGGCGCCGGACGGCGTCTACGACGAGTGGGTCAGGATGAGTTTTGACCGGCTGGCGAGCCTGATGCCGGCCCGTTACGCAAAGATGGAGCGCAGTGAAGATGTTGTTACAGCGCTGTACTGAGAGAGCCCGGCAGCTCGCCGCGCTGGCCGCCTTCGTGGTTGCTGCCGGCTGTGCGTCGCCCGGACCGAAATCGGTCGGTTCCGAAGCCGCCGCCGGGGTTACCGCCGAGGGTGAAGCGGTGGTTGTGGAAATTCCGCCCCAGGCCCGGACCTTGTTCGAGCAGGCCGTCGCCGTGATGGCGGCAGGCGATTTCGTTGACGCGGAGCTGCGCTTCGAGGAATTCCTGCTCCTGTACCCGGCGTATCCGGGCGCGCACGTGAACCTGGCCATCGTCCATGTCCAGAACGGGGACGACCAGGCGGCCGGGGCGTCTCTCGACGCGGCGCTGGCGCTGGACCCCGATTACGCGCCGGCCCTGAACCAGCAGGGCATGCTACTTCGCAGAAATGGCAAATTCCTCGAAGCAGAGGCCGCTTATTTGAAGGCCGTCACAGCTTCGCCGGATTACGCCTTGGCACACTACAACCTGGGCGTTCTGTATGAACTGTACCTGCAGCGCCTGGACGCTGCCCTGCATCACTTCGAGGTCTACCAGGATCTCGAGGGTGGCGACAAGCAGGTCGAGAAATGGATTGCGGATCTGAGGCGCCGCGTGGCGGCGAATCAGCGTACGGCAAACGTGGCGGAATGACGGACATGATTACTCGCAGACTGACAGTATTCGGCACCCGATTCATGCTGGCCACGTTCGTGGCAGCGTTTGCCTTTTTCGCCCACGCCCAGGAAGGCGAGGTCGACGAGCTGGAACCGGCGGTCGATACCTCGGCCGAGATCGGCCCGGCGGTGGATACCTCGGCGGCGTTCGACGAGGAACGGGAGGCGCTGGAGCCGGCGGTGCCGGCAGCTGCGATCGCGGCCGACGTGACCCGCCAGCAAACGGGGTCGCAGGTCATGGACCGGCTCGAACTCGGTCGTACCGAGATAACGGGCAACCAGGAACTGCCCAAGGTGCTGTACATCGTGCCGTGGCAGAAGTCGGACCCGGGCGAGTTGCTGGGGCGACCGGTCAACACCCTGCTGGACGAGGTGCTGGCGCCGCTGGACCGGGAAGAGTTTATCAGGCAGGTCGGCTATTACGACGACCTGTACGGAAAAGAGTAGGAGCGCCCCACGGGCGCGAAATTGTGTAGGAGCGCCCCATGGGCGCGAAATTGTGTAGGAGCGCCCCATGGGCGCGATAGCAATGTAAAAGCGGCTCCAGCCGCGAACAGAGGAGCAAGACAATGGGCACAATCGTGCGATTTTTCCAGGATGGCGGTCCTTTCATGTACCCGATCCTGTTTGTATTCGCATTCGGCGTCGCGATCGCGATCGAGCGCTGGATGTACCTGACGATGAGCGGCGCGAGCAACCGCGCGCTCTGGAAGAAGATCGTGCCGTTCCTGAAGGCCGGCAACTTCCAGGAGGCCGCTCAGCATACGGCCAAGTCGAAAGCCGCCATCGGCTCGATCCTGACCTACGGCCTGTATCGAGTGAAGTCTGCGCGCCGGCGCGACGATATCGAGAAGGCCATGGAGGAGAGCATGATGGAGGTGCTGCCGCGCCTCGAGAAGCGCACGCACTACCTCGCGACCCTCGCGAATATTGCGACGCTGCTCGGGCTGCTCGGTACGATCATCGGACTGATCCGGGCCTTCACCGCGGTGTCGAATGCCAACCCGGCGGACAAGGCCGACCTGCTGTCGGCGTCGATCTCGGTCGCCATGAACACGACGGCGTTCGGCCTGATGGTGGCGATACCGCTGCTGCTGATTCACGCGCTGCTGCAGACGAAGACGAACCAGCTCGTGGACAGCCTCGAGATGGCCAGCGTCAAGTTCCTCAACGCAGTGACTGAAAGGCAGCTCAAGGGCACCGGAGCCTAGGCATGATTAGTCGCCGGCACGGCGGCCGTCGCAACATCGAGACGGCCGAACTCAACATCACGGCCTTCATGAACCTGATGGTCATCCTGGTGCCGTTCCTGCTGATTACCGCGGTTTTCTCGCGTTTGGCGATTCTCGAATTGAATCTGCCAGGCTCCTCGACCGAGCCCGCGGATCCGCAGGAACAGGCGTTCCAGCTTGAAGTGATCATCCGTGAAGACAAGCTCGAGGTCGGCGACAGGAACCAGGGATTGCTGGGCGTATACCCGAACACGGATCAGGGCGAGTACGACTACGATGCCCTGAGCGTCAAGCTGCGGGAGCTGAAAACGCGCTATCCGCAGAAGACGGACGCGTCGATCCTGCTGGAGTCGGATATCGCCTACGACACGCTGGTGCAGGTCATGGACCGGGTGCGTGTCGAGGAAGAGTTGACAGACGATTCGATCCGGCGCAACGACCTGTTCCCGAACATCTCGATCGGCGACGCGCCGGTCCTCGAAGGGGCCTAGGACATGGTCAAGTCGGCACGCGCCAAACGCATGGAGAAGCACCACAAGCGCAACAAGGGCGCCGGGATGCTGAACCTCGTTTCGCTGATGGACATATTCACGATCCTCGTGTTCTTCCTGCTCGTCAATTCGTCGGACGTCGAAACGCTGCCCAATGCGAAGGACCTGCAGTTGCCGGAATCGATCGCCGAAGAGAAGGCCAAGGAAACCGTGGTCATTCTCATCGGCGAGGAAGACATCATCGTGCAGGGCACGCCGGTAGCCAAGGTTGCCGACGTGATGCAGATAAAGGGCAACGACATCCCTGCACTGCGCGAGGCTCTGAAGTCACAGAATGACCGCGTACTGCGGCGCGAGGCTCGCGACAATATCGCCGGCCGTGAGGTCACGATCATGGGCGACAAGGAAATTCCCTATCGTCTGCTGAAGAAAGTGATGGCGACCTGCACGAAGTCGGACTATGGACAGATCTCCCTTGCCGTCCTGCAGAAGAGCTCCGAGAAGCTCGATAATCTGCAGGCATCGCGCTAGGGATGGAAAAGGATGGCTAGGGAGTAGCGCGTGGATTTACCGTTCTACAGAGAGTATGAGCTGCCCTGGACGACGGGGAAGAGCCAGGAACAGAAATTCCATCGGCTGCTCGGCATCGTATTCCTGGTCGCTTTCGTACTGAGCATCGCCTGGCCTTTCCTGCCGGCGCCCGAGCCCGAGTTCGAAGACGTCATCGAAATCCCGCCGCGCATCGCCCAGCTGATGCTCGAAGAGCAGCCGTTGCCGCCGCCACCGCCACCCGAGCCGGAGCCCGAGGAGCCCGAGCCCGAGGAAGAGCCGGAGCCCGAGCCCGAGCAGGTGGCCGAGGAGCCGGCACCAGAACCGGAGCCGGCCCCGGAGCCCGAGCCGGATCGTGAGGAGGTCGCGCGAGCCCAGGCACAGGCTGCCTTCATGCCCTTTGCCGAAGACCTGGCCGACCTCGTTGACCAGGATTTGCTCGACAAGGTTTCCGATGACCGCGAGCTGACGGCCTCGGTAGGCGAGGCGGCTCGCAACGAACGGTCGATGATTACCTCGAGCGTCGGCACCGCTTCCACCGGCATCAATACGACCAGCATGAGCCGCAACACCGGCGGCACCGGGATCGCCGGGCGCTCGACGACCCGTGTGGACAGCCCGGTAGCGGGAATCGCGCCGGCTGGCGGCACCGCCAGCCGCAGCGGCACGAGCGGAAGGGCATCGCGTTCGCGCGAGGAAATCGAGCTCGTGTTCGACAGGAACAAGGGTGCGATTTTCGCGCTGTATAACCGTGCGTTGCGCAACGATCCGACCCTCGAAGGCAAGCTGGTCCTCCGGCTCACGATCGCACCCAATGGGGAGGTCACTGCCTGCGAGATCGTCTCGTCCGAACTCAACGATCCGGATCTCGAGGGCAAGCTCGTGGCCCGCGTCAAGATGTTCCGTTTCGAGGCGAAGGACGTCGAGGCGATCACGACGACCAAACCCATCGACTTCTTCCCAGCCTGATACCCGTCCGCTATCCTGTGTGCATTGCGCACGCACGACGGCCGGGTGGTCCATGAAGTCACTGTTTTCGCTTGCCACGCTGTTCGCGTGGCTGCTTCCTATCACGGCGCAAGCCGACGCTGCACTCGAGACGCTGATCGAGGAGACCGGCATCGAGGTTGGTTCCGTCCCGCTGCGAGAGATGCCGGGGTGGGAAGAGCCCAACCGAATTGCGATATGGGCACCCGCGGCAAGGGTGCAGCAGCTGCGCGACGAGTTTCCACAACTCGAGTTCATCGAGGTACAGACGGCCGGAGACCTGGCCGAACGAGCGCCTGATGCTGATGCCGTCATCGGCCTTTGCAGCCAGGGCGTTATCGAAGCCGCGCCAGAGCTGGCGTGGATCCAGATCTTCGGTGCCGGCGCGGAACACTGTGTCTCGCTGGAAGCGGTGAAAAGCGGGCGCGTTCTCGTCACGAACATGCAGAAGATGTCGTCGCCCGTGCTCGGCGAGCACGCCGTGGCCATGGTGATGGCGCTTGCGCGAGGACTGGTCGAACACGGCAAGGTGATGAGAGCAGGCGAGTGGCGCCGGCGCAGCCCCATCACGGATCGCATGCAATCGGTCTCGGGCAAGACCCTGCTGGTGGTCGGTCTCGGCGGTATCGGCACCGAGGTTGCCCGAAGAGCCGCGGCGCTCGGGATGCGCGTGACGGCAACCCGCAGGAGTACGCGGTCAGGGCCGGACTTCGTCGCCTATGTCGGGTTGTCCAGCGAACTGCACGCGCTCGCCGCCGAGGCGGACTTTATCGTCAACGCGCTGCCGCTGACGACCCAGACCCGCGGTCTGTTCGATGCGGAATTCTTCGCCGCCGCGAAGCGGGGCACGATCTTCGTCTCGGTCGGCAGGGGCGCCAGCACGGTGACCGATGATCTTGTCGATGCGCTGGCAAGTGGCCAGGTGGCCGGTGCCGGGCTGGATGTCACGGACCCCGAGCCCTTGCCGGCGGACCATCCGCTGTGGCGGATGGATAATGTCATCATCACGCCGCACGTTGCCGGCACGGGTGGCAGCCGTGAGCGGCATGCCGTCCTGTTGCGCGAGAACATACGGCGCTTCATCGCGGGCGAAGCCCTTTACAATGTCGTCAGCCCCGACAGGGGTTACTGAGCCGCAGCAGGGTGGGGCCGTGATTGCCGTGGCGGAGGGCTTCCCGCCAATTGCGCGGGCCGATGCTCGCATCCTGGTCCTCGGCAGCCTGCCGAGTGCGCGCTCGATTGCCGCCGGAGAATATTACGCGCATCCGCGAAACGCATTCTGGCCGATCATGCGGGAACTCGTCGGCGCCAGTGGCAGCTATGGCGCAAGGTGCGACGCCCTGATCGAGTCGGGTATCGCCCTGTGGGATGTGCTGCGGTGCTCGGAGCGCCCCGGCAGCCTGGACGCGAACATTCGGCTCGATACCGCCGAGGCTAATGATTTCAACGCATTCCTGTTGCAGCACGTGCAGTTGCGGCGAATCTGTTTTAATGGCCGCAAGGCCGAGCAGATGTTCGGGCGATTCGCGAAGCTCGATACGGCACCCAGTTCCGTCGAGTTACGCACGTTGCCGTCAACGAGCCCGGCCTTTGCGTCGATGCCGTTTGCGGACAAGCTCGCGTGCTGGCGCGATAGCATCATCGGATAAACAAAGGGGGCAATCATGATCGGCTATGTGACCTTGGGTACGAACCGGTTTGACGAGGCGGCGGCGTTTTACGACGCGTTATTGGGCTCGATCCAGGCGCGGCGCTTCATGGAATCTGACAGTTTCATCGCATGGACGACCGGGCCGGGCTCGCCCGCCATCTCGATCATCAAGCCGTACAACCAGGAGAAGGCGACCGTGGGTAACGGCGTAATGGTCGCGGTCGCCATGGACTCACCGGAGAAGGTCGATGCGTTTCACGCCAGGGCGCTAGAACTCGGCGGAACAGACGAAGGGGCGCCGGGCTTTCGCTTCGGCAACTTTTACGCGGGCTATTTCCGTGACCTGGACGGCAACAAGCTGAATGCGTTCTGCATGTCTGCGCAGCAGGACTGACGCGCGCAACGCGGGCCTACAAAGCGCCCTCGCCAGTCTCGCCCGTGCGGATGCGGTGCACTTCGAGCAGGTCGGTGACGAAGATCTTGCCGTCGCCGACCTTGCCGGTCCTGGCGCTGTCGATGATGGCCTCTACGGTCCTCTCGAGCAGGTCGTCGGTCACCGCGACCTCGATCTTGGCCTTCGGCAGGAAATCCACGACGTACTCGGCGCCGCGGTACAGTTCCGTGTGGCCGCGCTGGCGTCCAAAGCCCTTCACTTCGCTGACTGTCATGCCCTGGATGCCGACCTCGCTCAGCGCGTTGCGAACGTCATCCAGGCGAAACGGCTTAACGATAGCGGTGACGAGCTTCATGGGTGCGGACTTCCTTTGGCCGATGGCTGATGGAGGCGTATGCTAGCACTACTATGTTGGCCGCGATACTCAGGGAACCGCAGGGTCAAATCTACTACGGCCTGGCGATTGCTTATGCCATAACCGGCTATATCCTCGGATTCGCCGGGCTCTTTCATGCTGCGTGGCCGGTCAACATCATTGCCACATTGTTGCTCGCACATGCGATGGTGATTGCCGCATACCTGATACACGAGTGCGGCCATAACCTGGTCTTCTGCCGGAGCAAGCATAACGCCAGGCTGGGCCGCCTGATGAGCTGGCTCTGCGGGGCCGCCTATGGCACCTACGAAGACATGCGCTACAAGCACTTCCGCCATCATGTCGACAACGACGATGTCGTCTGGTTCGAGTACGACAAGTGGTTCGCGCGGCATCCGTTCGCGCTGTGGCTGACCCGGGCGCTGGAATGGCTCTATATTCCGGCGCACGACCTGATCATGCACTTCATCATGGTGTTCACGTCGTTCATCATTCCCGAGCGGCGCGACCAGCGTGCGAGAAATCTCACGGTCATCGCGATACGCGGCGGCCTGTATCTCACGGTGCTGGTCCTGTAACCGAAAGTCGCGATCCTGTATGCCGTCGCCTACCTGTTGATGATGCACGTGCTGCGCTTCATGGACGCGCTTCAGCACGACTACCCGTACAACCCGACGTTGTTCAATTACGTGCAGCCGCCCCACAAGGGCGATGCCGCCTGGGAGCAGGAACATACGTTCAGTAATCCGCTTTCGCTGCGCTTCGAGAAGCTGAACTGGCTCACGTTGAACTTCGGTTTTCATAACGCCCACCATGCCGACATGAACGTGCCGTGGTACCGGCTGCCGGCCCTTCATCGCGAGCTGACCGGCGGCGATCCCGGCAAGGTCATTCCCTTTCGCTCGCAGCTGAAGCTGTACCACGACAAT
>JBFFSI010000052.1:0-16180 GCA_041572475.1 Woeseiaceae bacterium | reverse complement strand
TTGCCCAGGACTGGATCGAGACGAAGATGCGCGAGATCAGCATTCTGTACAAGGAAGACCCCATCGATGCGTAACGCTCTGCTGGCCCTTGCCTGCCTCGCGAGCGCGGCCTGTGTAAAAGGAGCCCTCGCCGGAGCCCGCGGCACCCGGTGCTGCGGGCGGCACCATCACGATTAGCGCCTTGCACGGCCATGTGGCCTGGCTCGCCGACGACGACCGCGAAGCGCGCATGGCAGGTCAGCCCGGCTATGGCGCGGCAGCACAATACGTCGCCGACCGCTTCGCAGAGTTCGGCCTCGAACCTGCCGGTGAGGACGGGTGGTTTCAGCCGGTGCCGCTGATCACCTACCGCCTCGACGAGCAGAGCACGACGCTGATCGCGCACCGCGACGGCCAGGACTCGCACTTCGAATACAGGGAAGACTTCGTCACCAGCGGCGACAAGGTGCGTGAGGAGACCTTCGTGCGTGCCGAGGTGGTCTACGCCGGTTTTGGCGTACATGCGCCCGAGTTCGGCTATTCCGATTACGAGGGCATCGACGTCGAGGGCAAGATCGTCGCCTTGTTCGGTAACGCCCCGGCCATCCTGCCCTCGACGGAACGCGCTCACTATTCATCGTCGCGCGTCAAGGCCAAAGACGCGGTCGCACGCGGTGCGGTAGGTGCAATCATGCTGACCTCGAGGCGCATGGAAGAGTACTACCCATGGGAGCGCGTCAAAGCCGAGGCGGGCATCCGGCCGGGAATGACCTGGATGGCACTGAGCGGCGAGGCCGCGGACTACTTTCCCGAGCTGCAGGGCGGCGCCCGGATCAACGTCGACGTTGCGCGGGAACTGTTCGCCGGCACGCCGATTTCTTTCGACGAAGCGCGCGAGGCCACCGAGGCCTCCCGCCCGGCATCGACACCGCTCGGTTTCGAAGCCACGCTTGCCGCCAGGACCCGCCTCGACCAGATCACGAGCCCCAATGTCCTCGGCATCGTGCGCGGCACCGACCCGGAGCTGGCCGATGAGTACGTCGTTTACAGCGCGCACCTTGATCACAACGGCATCGGCGCCGAAGTCGACGGGGACTCGATTTACAACGGGGCCTACGACAACGCGATGGGCGTTTCACTGATGATCGAGGCCGCGAGGGCGTTTGCTGCCAATCCGCCGCGGCGGTCGGTGCTGTTCATCGCCCTGACGGCGGAAGAGCGCGGCTTGCTCGGCTCGGATTATTTTGCTCACTACCCGACCGTGCCCACCGCGGCGATGGTCGCCAACGTCAACCTCGACATGCCGCTGTTCCTGTATCCGCTCGCGGACATCATCGCGTTCGGCGCACAGCATTCGTCGCTCGAGGGGGTCGTGCGCGAGGCCATCAGGGCCGAAGGCTTCGAGCTGACGCCGGACCCGATGCCGGAAGAGAACATATTCCGCCGCTCGGACCAGTACTCCTTCGTTCGTCGCGGCGTGCCCGCCGTGTTCCTGGTGCCCGGTTATACGTCTTCCGACCCGGACATCGACGGCGAGGCCGTGGTCAAGGAGCACCGCAAGCACCACTACCACCAGCCCTCGGACGACATGGCCCGCACTTTCCACTGGGCCTCCGCGCTGCGCTTCGCGCGTGCCAACGTCAGCATCGGCGCCGCTATCGCGAATGCCGATGAGCGCCCCGCCTGGAACGAGGGTGATTTTTTCGGCGAGAGATTTGGTCGCTAACCGTCCCTCTCGGGCCCGGCCGCACCGTCGGCTCGCGGCCAGCTCACCTCGACCATGACCTCGTTGCGCCGCATGAACCAGGGGGTCATCGGGGCGTCGTAGCGCGCCCAGACGGGCGGCCCGACGGTCGTCACCGCGGCCTCATCCAGTGCGTCGAACAGCGCGGCTCGATGCTCGTCGTAGTTCGCCTCACTCCAGGTGCCGGAATAACGCCGCACAGCCATCGTTCTCGCCGGCCGGACGACAATCCTGATCCTGGGGTCCACCGGTTTCGGCAGGGTCTCGAGCGTGTACCTGCGCTCCATGACGAACGCGTAGGTGGTCGTCCCCGCATCGCCGGGCTGCGACTCGACCGGCGCCGTCATGTTCATGCGCACGCCGTCCTCCGGGCTGCTGGCCTCAACGGGCGCGGTCATGCGCATCTTCTCCCCCGCGACATTGTTGCCGAAGATGTAGCCGGCAAGGATGCGGAAAGCGCTATTGCCGGACTCGCGCATGTCGGCGTCGATGTCGACTTCTGCCACGATATATTCCGCATAGCGGCGTATTTCGAAGTCGTCGTCCGACATGAGCACTTCGTATTCCGGTGTCTCGATCGCCATGGTCGCCTGTGCCAGCGGGAGGAGCAGCAGCGCTGCCAGCCATTGTCGTCTCATCTTGTTCTCATCTCCATGGTCGGTGTCAGTACTCGATGCGGCTGCCGTCCCAGGCATACACGCCGCCGCTGTCGGCAGGCCCCAGGCCGTCCAGTACACTCAACATCCTTTCGGCCGAGTAGCCCGGCGTGAAAAGCCTGCCCTCCGGGACCCTGGCCTGGAACGGCCGCGACAGCGCCGTGTCGACGGTGCCTGGGTGCAATGCGACGCAGATTCCATCGGGGTGGGTCCTCGCATGTTCGATCGAGAAGGTCTTGATAAGCATGTTGAGCGCCGCCTTGGACGCCCGGTACGAAGCCCATCCACCGAGCCGATTGTCGCCGATGCTGCCGACCCTGGCCGAGATCGCCGCAAACACGCTTTTCGCGTCGCGGCGCATCAGCGGCAGAAAGTGCCTGGCCACGAGGGCCGGCCCGATCGTGTTGACGCGCAGAACCTCGGCCATGGCGCCCGCGTCGACGTCGCGCACGCGCTTTTCCGGGTGCAGCGCGTCACCACGGTGCAGGATGCCCGTCGCCACGAACACGAGATCGAGCTTGCCGCCCTCGGCGATGCGCTCTGCAGCAGCGCGAACCGACCCCTCCTCGATAAGATCGATGTGCCCCGGCCGAACGACGCCGTCCTCGTCGGCGCCCGGCGACCTGGACAGCGCATACACCGCGCCGGCGCGCTCGTCGCCTCGTAACCGCTCGACGACGGCGGCGCCGATGCCGCCACTGGCCCCGATAACCACGATCCGGGCGGGCTCTGTCAGTGAACTGATGAGGGACATGGTTGCCAAGAACTGACCGGTATGCAAACAAAGGATAGCAGCGCGCGGAGCGGCTTTGGTGACAGGACTGTGTAGGTTTGTATCAGGCTGTTTCAGCGGCGCTCGAGGTACCCGAGGCTGTCGGTCGAGAACGCCCGCGCGGGGCGCCCGATCAGCCGTTCCAGGTCGTCGGGCGGCGCCGTGTTGCCCTCCTCGAGCATGCTGAGCTGGTCGCGGGTGACGGGAAAGAAGGGCAACCAGTCGAGCGCCGCCGCGCCCAGCTTCATGAAACGGATGGGCACCGGAAGGATCGTTTTCCGCCGGCCCGCTGCCGCAGCGACTCGCTGCAGCATGTCGGTCCACGACAGCTCGTCGGGCCCGCCGAGCACGATCGTTTTCCCGTGGGTCGCCGTGTCGTCGAGCGCGCTGACGAACGCGTCAGCGACGTCTTCGACGTGCACGGGTGACATCAGCACCGGGCCCTTCGCCGGGCTCCAGCCCGTGTGAAAGCCGGCGGCAGGGATAGGCGGCTTCACGAGGTCGGCGTAGAGCTGGGTTGCGATTTCCATCGTGCCGCGCGGGTCGCCGAAGATGACAGACGGCCTGAAGATGGTGAAATCGAAGCCGCCCTCCTCGATGAGCCGCTCGGCGCGGTACTTGGTGTCCTGGTAGGGCGTGCCGCCCGGCCTGACGCCGTTCGCGCTCATCAGCAGGAAGCGCCGCACGCCGACCTGTTGCGCGACTTCGGCAACCCGGCGGACGCCAGCCACGTGCGCTTCCTCGAACGTGATGCCTTGCGACGGAAACTCCCGGAGCAGGCCGACGTTGTAGATAACGGCGGCGCAACCGTCCAGGGTTGCCCGGATCGCCCCCTTGTCGGCGAGATCGCCCGCGGTCAGGCGGCACTGGCGGGCAGCGTGAAGCTTCTCTTCGCTGCCCTGCCGAACCAGCACGGACACATCGTGGCCGGCGCGCAGCAGCGCGTCCACGAGGTAGCCGCCGACGAAGCCGGTGGCTCCAAAAATAGCGACGTTCATCTGGGCATCATCCGCGAAAAGGCCCGAAGCAGGAACCCCGGTCGGACCGATAGTTACGATCTGTCACCGAAGCGCCTGGCGGCTAGCCGTCCTCACCGGGGAAATCCCCTAGCTGCTTGAGCTCGGTAACGTCGGTCTCCGTCAGCCCGAAAATCTTGTCGATGCGGCAGCCCCGCAGGGTATCGAACCGCGCCCGGATCGTGTTCGCATCCCAGCGCTCGTCGGGCGTCACCCGTTGCTCATCGAGCTCCCAGCAGCGCCGCGAAAACTGGAACAGGAATTCACCGCGCCGCGTCTGGTAGATGAGGTAGTAATTGTTCAGCTCGTACCAGCCATCGTTGGAATCGGTTCGGATGCTGTCGACCTCCGGCAGCTCCCGCACCGCAATGAAGTCCTCGATCGACGCCTTGTCGACCTCGGGCCTGGTCGTAGCACAGGCTGCAATCACGATCAGGGCAGCCAGCAGTAGCGTCAGCCTCATGGGCGCCTCCTCAACTTGTCTCCAGTCCGCGCTGGTCCCGGTACAGCGCCTCGACGAAGCGGGTCGCTCTCGGAAAATCCTCGATCCAGCGCTCGATATCGGCCCGCATGCGCCCCGGCAGCCGGGCCCGTTCAATCCTCACGTACTGTCCTTTGACACCGCCATAGCCCTGCGGTTGCAACCAGAGGCCAGTGAACGCCGCGAACGCAAGGTCAGTGTAATTGATTTCCTCCTCGCCGAGGATCGACGTGCGACCATCCGCCAGGCGGGTATCGACGTCGCTGAGCAGCTCCTCGATGCGAAGCACGGATTTGGCGTAGTGATCGTCGGTGATCCCGAACGCCCTGCGAATCAGCGCCGCCTGCAGCGGAAACAGCAGCCCCAGCAGCCGCCGCTGCCACCCCGGTACGTAGGGGCTGTTCGCGCCCCAGGCCTGCAGGGTCAGCTGCCGGTCGCGCAGCATATGGTAATAGATCCAGACCTGCAGGCTTCTGCCGTACCTGTCGAGACACCCCTCCAGCTCGACGCGCGCTTCTGTGGGCTCGAGGAAAGCCGCCGCCCCATAGGCGCCCCACAGGTATCGCAGAATCTCCGGCGAGTTGCCGATCACGGACTCCACGAGCCCCGTTCGAACCCGCAGCCGCGGCACCGTTCTGCCCGTGAAGAACACGCCGAGCGTGCCGGCGCTCTGCCGCTCGGTGTAGTCGACGCCGAGCCGGTCCATGCACCAGCGCACTTTTTCGACGAAGTGGCTGGCCGATATCGTATCGAGCACGATGTCGGCCGTCTTCTCGGGTGCCCAGATTCCGCTGACGACAATGAGCCACCGCCAGAGCAGCATGGCCGCGACCAGCAGCGACGCCGTTACGACGCCGAGGCCGAACGCCGCGACCAAAACCGGCAACAGGAACAGGAATATGCCGTGCAGGAAAAGGCGCTTGCGGAACATGCTCTTTAGTGTCAGCCGCCGCTCGGCACCCGAGCGGTCATACGTCCAGGTTCGAGACCGTCAGGGCATTCTTCTCGATGAACTCCCGGCGCGGCTCGACCTGGTCGCCCATCAGCGTCGTGAAGATCTCGTCGGCCTTGACGACATCCTCGATCTTCACCTGCAACAGCCTGCGCGATGCCGGGTTGACCGTGGTTTCCCAGAGCTGGTCGGGGTTCATCTCGCCGAGGCCCTTGTAACGCTGAATGCTCTGGCCCCTGCGCGCTTCTCCCATCAACCACTCCACCGCCTCTGCAAAGTCTGCTGCGGGTTGGGTGCGCTCGCCCCTCTGCACGTAGGCGCCATCCCCGAACATGCCTGCCAGCTTGCTCGCGAGCGCCATGATGTGCCTGTAGTCCGTTGTCTCGAAGAACTCCCTCGGCAGGTAGCGGGTGGTACCGATGCCGTGCTGCACCCGCGTGATCGCGACGCGCACGCCTTCGCCGTCCTCGTCGCCCCGCTCCAGCACGGCTGAATACGCGCCGCCGTTACCGTCTTTCGCGCGGTCGCTGGTGGCCCTGGGCAGCGCTTCCGCGAGCTTCCCGGCCCAGGCCTCCAGCGCATCGAGGTCCTCGTACACGCTGCCCGTAACCTCCGGGAGCCGGCTCAGGGCGCGCAGCACGACCTCGTCGTAGCGCGAGGCGAGCCTGACGGTGATGCGCTCCACGGCGATATGTTCCCTCGCCAGCGTCTCCAGGCCGACGCCTGACAGCGGCGGCGCATCGGCGTTGACGTGCAGCGAAGCGCCGTCCAGCGCCGTGTTCAACAGGTGCGCCTCGAGTTCCGCATCGTCCTTGACGTACACCTCCTGCTTGCCGCGCTTGATCTTGTAAAGCGGCGGCTGTGCGATATAGACGTGGCCGCGCTCGATCAGCTCCGGCATCTGCCGGTAGAAAAAGGTCAGCAGCAGGGTGCGGATGTGCGAGCCGTCCACGTCTGCGTCGGTCATGATGATGATGCGGTGATAGCGAAGCTTGTCCGGATCGAAGTCGTCGCGGCCGATGCCGCACCCGAGGGCCGTGATCAGCGTGCCGACCTCGATCGACGACAGCATCTTGTCGAAGCGGGCCTTCTCGACGTTGAGGATCTTGCCCTTCAGCGGCAGGATCGCCTGGGTGCGCCGGTCCCTGCCCTGCTTGGCCGATCCGCCGGCCGAGTCGCCCTCGACAAGGAACAGCTCGGAGAGCGCGGGATCCTTCTCCTGGCAGTCTGCCAGCTTGCCCGGGAGCCCGGCGACGTCGAGCGCGCCCTTGCGGCGGGTCATTTCGCGCGCCTTGCGGGCGGCCTCCCTGGCCCGCGCCGCATCGATGATCTTGGAGACGATAACCTTCGCCTCCTGCGGGTTTTCCAGCAGGAACTCCTCGAGGCGCGCCGCCATGGCCTGCTCGACGATGCCTTTAATTTCAGATGAAACTAATTTGTCCTTGGTCTGGGACGAGAACTTCGGGTCGGGCACCTTGACCGACAGCACCGCCGTCAGTCCCTCGCGCGCATCGTCCCCGGAGGGCGTGAATTTGTCCTTGCGGCTGCTGAGTTCCTTTTCGATGTAGGTATTCAGCGTGCGCGTCAACGCCGAGCGGAAGCCCGCGAGGTGCGTTCCGCCGTCGCGCTGCGGGATATTGTTCGTGTAGCAGAACATGTTTTCCTGGTAGCCATCGTTCCACTGCAGCGCCGCCTCGACACCGACATTGTCCCGCTCGTCGGAAAAATGGAACACCGCTGCATGAATGGGCGTCTTGTTTCGATTCAGGTGCTCGACGAAGGCCCGGATGCCGCCCTCGTATTGGAAGATATCTTCCTGGTCCTCGCGCTCGTCAATCAGGCGGATGCGGACACCTGAGTTCAGGAATGACAGTTCGCGCAGCCGGCGCGCCAGGATATCGTAGTGAAACTCGATGTTCGTGAAGGTCCGCGCGCTGGGCTTGAAGCGTATCGTGGTGCCGGAGCGATCCGTATCACCGACCACGGCCAGCGGTGCCTCCGGTTCGCCGTGCACATATTCCTGCTGGTGGGTCTTGCCGTCGCGGTGCACGGTCAGGACCAGGTGCTCGGACAGCGCGTTCACGACCGAAACGCCAACCCCGTGCAAGCCGCCGGACACCTTGTAGGAATTGTCGTCGAATTTGCCGCCGGCATGCAGCACCGTCATGATGACCTCGGCGGCCGAGCGGCCTTCTTCGGGGTGCAGGTCGACGGGGACGCCGCGACCGTCGTCCGCTATCGTCACCGATTCGTCCGCGTGAATCGTTACCGTGATTTCGTCGCAGAATCCCGCCAGCGCCTCGTCGATCGAGTTGTCGACAACCTCAAAAACCATGTGGTGAAGGCCGGTGCCGTCATCGGTGTCGCCGATGTACATTCCGGGCCTTTTACGGACGGCCTCAAGTCCCTTTAAGACCTTGATATTTGTAGAAGTATATTCGGTTTCGTCGGTCATTCCTGATCCTTGCGAGACAACCGACGCATTGTATCAAAACGGGGCCTGAAAAGGGCTTTTCCGGCGCCGCAAAATCGCTGTTTGCGTGCTGTTTTATTGCCCTTGCGACGCCCGCGCCAGGCGGCCGTGTTCCACGTGAAACACCGCCGCTGAATCGCCGAAAATCGGCGTGTCAGCCTCGAGGCTGGTGGCAATGACCTGGCAACCCAGCGCCACCACCCGGCCCATCAGTCGGCCCAGCGAATCGCCATCCAGCTCCGCGACCGGATCATCGAGAAGCAACAACAGGGGCCTCTCGAGCGCTGCCTGTGCGGTCTCCGCCGCCGCCAGCACCATTGCGCAGGCCAGGAGCTTCTGCTGGCCGCGCGACACGAGTTTTCGCGCCTGCCGGTCATCGTAAATCAGCTTCAGATCCCCGCGATGCGGCCCATACTGCGTGCTGCCCTGGTGCAGGTCCCGGTCTGCGCTCCCAGCGAGAACCTCCGCCAGGGGGCGGTCCTCGGGCCATCCGGGCCGATACTCGAAGCGCGTCGCGCCGCCCAGCAGCGCCTGGGCCATCTCCTCCAGCGCCCGCTTAGCTGCGGCCAGCGCTGCCCGGCGGCCAGCGTCAATCGTCCCGGCGTACTCGCAAAGCTCGGCGCCCCAGTTGTCGATTACCGCCCTGCTCGCCCCCGAGCGCAGCGCAGCGTTGCGCTGCTTGAGCGCGCGACGGAATCGCCGCCAGTTATCGAGGTAGCCGTGTTCCACGTGGAACGCCAACCAATCCAGGTAGCGCCTGCGCCCGTCCGGAGCCCCCGCCACCAGATCATGAACGTCCGGATCGATGATCTGCAGGGGCAGCGCCTCCGCCAGCGCCGCCGAGCCGCCGCCCGCAGAGCCGTCGATGCGCACCTCGAGCCCCGCCAGGCTGTTGCGCACGCCAACGCTGGAGCGCCGCTCCCCGTCTAGCACGCGGCCAAACAGCACGAAGGCCTCTTCCCCGTGCCTTATCAGGTTCGTGGTTGGCGCCCCTCGAAAGGACTTCCCGCGGCCCAGGTAGCCAATAGCTTCAAGAATGCTCGTCTTGCCCGAGCCGTTCGGGCCGACAATCAGGTTGTATAGCGGGTCCGCCTCGAACTCTATGTCGGCCAGGCAGCGGAAATTTTGCGCGGAGAACGACTGGATGGGCACTTTTGTGGAGCCCGCCCCTTCCCTACAACCGCATGGGCATGACGACGAACTTGCTATCTTCCTTGCCGGGCTCGCGAATAAGGCAGCTCGAATTGCTATCCTGGACGGACAAGGTCACTTCCTCGCTATCGATCGCGCCCAGTGCTTCGAGCAGGTATTTGACGTTAAAGCCGATCTCGATATCTTCGCCGCTGTACACGACATCGAGCTCTTCTTCCGCCTCCTCTTGCTCCGGGTTATGCGCCCGCATCGTGACGCCGCTGTCGCGAATGATCAGCCGGATACCATGGAATTTCTCGTTCGAGAGGATGGCCATCCTTTGCAGCGCATCCCGGAACGCCACTCGATTCGCCGTTACCTGGTTGGCCGACTCCTTCGGAATCACTCGCTCATACTCCGGAAAACGGCCGTCGATCAGCTTGGACGTAAAGCGTATTTTTTCCAGCTGGATCCGGATGTGGTTCGAACCCAGCTCGATCTTCAGCGCTCCCTCGCCCGCGATCAGCTTTTGAAGCTCGAGCACGCCCTTGCGCGGCACGATGACCTGGCGCTCGTCGAGCGCCTTACCCCCGAGCTCCAGTTCACAAAGAGCCAACCGGTGACCGTCCGTCGCGACTGCCCGCAAATGCTGCCCGGTGGTTCCGAGCAGCATGCCATTGAGGTAGTAACGGACGTCTTGCTGCGCCATGGAAAAGTGCGTCCGGTCGATAAGCCGCCTGAGCGCTTCCTGGTCGATCGCGATTGTCTGTCCCGCCGCGATATCCTCGACAGCAGGAAATTCGTCTGCCGGCAGCGTCGCCAGCGTGAACCTGCTGCGCCCGGATTTGACCGTCAATTTGTCCCCGGCCACGCTTATGTCGATCTCGCAACCGTCTGGCAAGGCTCGGCAGATATCGACGAGCTTGCGGCCGGATACGGTAATTGCACCGGGTGTCTCGACGTTGACCTCGGTTTCGGCGACGAGCTCGACCTCCAGGTCCGTGGCTGTAATGGCCAGGCGCCCGTCCTCAGCGATGAGCCGCACGTTGGACAGTATCGGCATCGTCTGGCGACGCTCCACTACACCCATAACGTCCTGTAGCGGCTTCAATAGCAAGTCGCGGGCTGCGCTCAACTTCATAGTTTCCACCTGTTAATAATAATTGGAATTTTGGATCTTATTGTTGTTGTAAGGCGCCCCGGGTCCTGTGGATAAAATCGAAAACACCTTATAAAACAATTATTTATAATAAAAAACCTGACGCAAAACCATCTGGATCACGGGCGCGCCAGCTGTGCATACCCTGTGGACAAAACGCATCGGCCAAGTTACCCACCGGTTATCCACATTATCCTGTCAAAGTTCTCAACAAATTCAAATAATCATCGTCCACCCGCTTGTCGGACTCACGCAGAGCCGCGATCCGCCGGCAGCCATGTAAAACCGTTGTGTGGTCGCGGCCGCCGAAGGCATCCCCGATCTCCGGCAGGCTGTGGTTGGTTAATTCCTTCGCCAGCGCCATCGCGATCTGCCGCGGGCGCGCGATCGACCGGCTGCGGCGCTTGGACAGTAAATCACCAAGGCGAATCTTGAAATAGTCTGCAACGGTCTTCTGGATGTTCTCGATCGACACGAGCCGCGCCTGGAGCGCAAGGAGGTCGCGCAAGGCCTCCTTGGCGAAATCCAGGTCGATCGGTCGCTCCGTGAAGCGCGAGTTGGCGACGACGCGCCGTAAAGCGCCCTCGAGCTCGCGGACGTTGGAACGGATTCTCTTGGCGATGAAAAAGGCGACTTCCTCCGGTAGCTCAACAGCCTCTGCTTCGGCCTTGCTCATGAGGATCGCAACCGACGTCTCGAGCTCCGGCGGCTCTATCGCGACGGTGAGCCCCCAACCGAAGCGCGACTTGAGGCGCTCCTCGAGCCCGGACACCTCCTTTGGATAGCGGTCACAGGTCAACACTATTTGCCGCTGGCCCTCGAGTAAGGCATTGAAAGTATGGAAAAACTCTTCCTGCGATCGTTCTTTGCCAGCAAAGAACTGGATGTCGTCGATCAGCAGCGCATCCAGCGATCGGTAGGCGCGCTGGAAATCCGCGATCTTGTTGTGTTGCAGCCCCTGCACCATGTCCCGGACGAATCGCTCCGAATGCACGTAAGCGACGCGGGATCCCGCGTTCCGGCCGATCATCGCACTGCCGATCGCCTGCATCAGGTGGGTTTTGCCGAGACCGACGCCGCCGTAAATGAATAGCGGATTATAGGAAGTGCCCGGGTTCTCGCCGACCTGGACCGCAGCGGCCTTGGCCAACTGGTTGCTCTTGCCCTCGACGAACTTGTCGAACGTGAACAGCGGGTTGAGCCGTGACTCAACCGCCGGCGCGGCCGCATCGGCCGAGGCCGGCGGCGCGCGCAGGCCCGCGGGCTCTGCGGGCCCGGCGTCGCGAGAGCCGACCTCGATCACCACGTCGGCCTTGGCGCCAGAGTCGCCCACGATCTGGAGGATGCGCTCAATGTAGTGCTGCTCGAGCCAGTCGACGACGAACTTGTTAGGGGCGAGCAGGCGCAAGATCTCGCCGTCTTCGACGGCCTGCAGCGGGCGAATCCAGGTGTTGAATTGCTGTTCCGGCAGCTCCGCCTGCAGGTCACGGATGCAGCGGTTCCACAAGTTGGTCTCGGCCGGCAATTCAGTCCCCAAAAAAGAGCGCGTTTCGTCGTTGTCACCAGGAAGACCGCGCAGTCTATACCGTCTCCCAGCGCGCCGCCACAGCCCTCTATTGACAGCCTCCGGGCGAGTGCGTACCCTTGCCGCCCTTCGCAAACGCAGGCCATTGAAACGGCAGCGGAAAACCCAGGTACCAGGCAAATGAAACGTACGTATCAGCCGAGCAAATTGAAGCGCGCACGCGATCACGGATTTCGTGCCCGGATGGCCACCAAGGCCGGCCGTCTCGTTCTGAAGCGTCGGCGTGCAAAAGGCCGCGCCAAGCTTACGCCGTAATCGACCCCGGCCGCGCACCCGCGATTGGCTGACCGTCCACTGCACCGGCTCACGAGGGAAAACCGACTCCTTCAGCCCGCGGCCTTCGCGCGCGTCTTCGAAAAAGCAGCCCGCAGCCGCGACAAATGGTTTACCGTACTGTCCCGGCTCAATGACCGCCAGGTCGCGCGCCTCGGCCTCGCAATCTCGAAGAAGCACTGCCGGCACGCGACGGGCAGAAACCGCATCAAGCGCGTCGTGCGAGAGTCATTCAGGAGGCATAAGGCGCAGTTGGCCGGGCTGGATATCGTTGTCATGAGCCAGCCAGCGACGAAAGATGCGAGCAACCAGGCGCTGTTCGATAGCCTGGAGAAACACTGGGAGCGATGCGCGCGGCGCATGCCCCGAGAGGGCGGGCAGGACTAGTAAAGCATGGACAACCAAAGACTGCTGATTTGGGCGCTCTTCGCCATGATGCTCTGGTTCACTTACCAGGCCTGGCAGCGCGACTATGCCCCGGCGCCGGTGCCGGTCATCACGGACCAGGCGCCGACCCTGCCGGACGAGGACGCTTTCGGGTTGCCGGAGGTCAGTGCGGGGCAGGACGATGTGCCCGCGCTGCCCGAGACTCCCGGGCCGACGGCTGTCGGCACCAGCCCCGCGGCGGTTAGTATTCGCGTCATTACCGACGTGCAGGATATCGAGATCAGCCTCGAGGGCGGCACGGTTATACGGGCGGCGCTGCCGAAGTACCCGATCGCGAAGGACCGGCCCGACGAGCCGGTCGTCTTGCTGAGCCCGGTGATGGACCAGCTCGGGCTCATTCGCACAGGCCTGCGATCGGCGGATGCGACGCGAGCAGGGCCCGGGCACGCGGCGATATTTACAGCGGAGCGAACGACGTATGAGCTCGGCGATGCCGACGAACTCGTCGTGCCGCTCAGCTGGACCGACGGGCAGGGCGTTGTTCTGGAGAAACGTTTCCGGTTCCGCCGCGGGAGCTACACGATCGAGGTTGAACAAACGCTGAGTAACGGCTCCGGGACGGCCTGGACCGGCGACCAGTACTCGCAGATCCTGCGCCGCTCCTACGAGCAGGAACGCTCGATGTTCGACGTGGACTCGTATTCGTTCGACGGACCGATCATTTACGACGGCGAGCGGTCCGACAAGCTGGACCGTGAGGACCTGCTGGATGACGGACCGTTCCAGTTCACCGCGAGTCAGGGCTGGGTGGCGTCGATCCAGCACCACTTCCTGAGCGCAATAGTGCCCGAGCGCGGGCAACAGCATGTTTACCAGGTCCGGGTCACGGGCAACACGATGGCCGCCAGCGCTGTCGGCGCCAAGCAGACCGTCCAGCCTGGCGAGAGTCACGTCTTCTCGAGAACGCTGTTTGTCGGCCCGAAGCTTCAGGCCCAGCTCGAGGACATCGACGAGTCTCTCAAGCTCACCGTCGACTACGGCTGGCTGACCATACTGTCCCAGCCGCTGTTCTGGCTGCTCAGCAAGGCTTACGCGCTGCTCGCCAACTGGGGCGCAGCGATCATCGCCGTGACGATCCTTATCAAGCTGGTCTTCTACAAGCTGACCGAGTCCAGCGGCCGCTCGATGGCGAAGATGCGCAACCTGCAACCGCGGCTCAAAGCGATCCAGGAGCGCTACAAGGACGACCGCCAGAAGCAGAGCCAGGCGATGATGGACCTCTACAAGCGCGAGAAGGTCAATCCCGCGGCCGGCTGTTTGCCAATACTGATCCAGATGCCGTTCTTCCTGGCGTTTTACTGGGTGCTGCTGGAGAGCGTCGAGATGCGCCAGGCGCCGTTCGCGCTATGGATCACCGACCTGTCGTCACGCGACCCGTACTTCATCCTGCCGCTGATCATGGGCGGCGCGATGTTCCTGCAGCAGAAGCTGAATCCGCAGGTGGGCGACCCGGTCCAGGTCAAGGTGATGCAGATCATGCCGATCATCTTCACCGCGTTCTTCGCGTTTTTCCCGTCGGGGCTGGTGCTGTACTGGGTAACGAACACGGTTCTCTCGATCGCCCAGCAATGGAAGATCAACCGCGTCGTCGAGCGGGAAGCGAAAGCCCAGAAGGGCGGCAAGCGCCCGAAAAAGGAATGAGACTCATCGAATCTCGATGAGCAAATGACCTACGAGCACGACACTGTTGTCGCAGCGGCCACGCCCCCGGGGACGGGCGGCGTCGGGGTCGTGCGGATTTCCGGACCGGCCGTGGAGCAGATCGCGCGAGCTATGCTCGGCAGCCTGCCCGAGCCGCGCACGGCGACCTATCGGGTCTTCCGTGATGGCGCGGGCGAGCGGCTGGACGCGGGTCTCGCCCTGTATTTCCCGGCGCCGGCGTCGTTCACCGGCGAGTCGGTGCTCGAGCTGCACGGCCATGGCGGTCCGGTGGTCATCGCGATGCTCGTGGATGCGGCCGTCGCGCTCGGCGCACGCCACGCGGAGGCGGGTGAGTTCAC
Organism: Woeseiaceae bacterium; assembly: GCA_041572475.1. GTDB lineage: Bacteria > Pseudomonadota > Gammaproteobacteria > Steroidobacterales > Woeseiaceae > UBA1847. The sequence goes on along the minus strand of JBFFSI010000052.1, from coordinate 1,512 downwards.
GAAACGGGCCTTCCTCAACGACAAGCTGGATCTTGCGCAGGCCGAGGCCGTAGCGGACCTCATCGGCAGCGGCACCGCGCAGGCGGCCAGGGCGGCGCTGCGATCACTGTCCGGCGAGTTCTCGGCGGCGGTGGGCGCGCTGGCGGAACAGCTCACCCGCGTGCGCATGTATGTCGAGGCGGCCATCGATTTTCCGGAAGAGGAAATCGATTTCCTGTCGGGCGGCGAGCTGCAGGACAGTCTCGACGCGTGCGCCGCCGAGTTTGCTGCGCTGCTCGATACGGCGCGAATAGGCCGCATGCTCCGGGACGGTTACCAGGTCGTCATCGTCGGCCGGCCCAACGCCGGCAAGTCGAGCCTCTTGAACCGCCTGAGCGGCGAAGACTCGGCGATCGTCACCGAGGTCGCCGGCACGACCCGGGACATCCTGCGCGAGCGGATCGACATCGACGGGCTCGCCGTCGAGCTCATCGACACGGCGGGGCTGCGGGAAAACCCCGACCGGATCGAGGCCGAGGGCATCCGCCGCGCACGCGAGGCGCTGAAGACCGCGGACGCCGTTCTATGGATTCAGGACGCCAGCGACCCGGATGCCGCGGAGCTCGACGAGACTCTGCCGCCCGACATACCGGTGCTGGTCGTGCGCAACAAGATCGACCTCCTGGACGAGGCGGCGGCAGGCGCCGGTGACGAGGTCTGCCTGTCGGCAAAGACGGGCGAGGGCATCGTGACGCTGCGCCACCGGCTGCGCGAGCTGGCCGGCTACGAGGACCTGGGCGAGGGGGCTTTCACGGCCCGGCGCCGGCACCTCGAGGCGCTGCGGCGGGCGGCGGATCACTTTGCAATGGGTCGCCGTGCGCTCGATGAGCAGCGTGCCGGCGAGCTGCTCGCGGAGGAGCTTCGCCTGGCACAGGAAGCCCTTGGTGAAATCACCGGCGTTGTGTCGTCGGACGACCTGCTGGGCCGGATCTTTTCGTCGTTTTGCATCGGCAAATAGGGCGGACGTCAGGGACTGAAGCGCGGGTCCGTAAGCGCCATCTCGGTGATGGGGCCGTACTTGGCGACGCTGTCGCGAATGGTTTCGGCGTCGCCGATGATCACGAACACGAGATCGTCCTGCCGCGGGTAAACGGCGTCGATGACCGCCTGGATGGCTTCGACATCAGCCGCGGCGACGGCGGCGCCGTAGTCGTTGACATAGCCGGCGCCCAGCCCGAAAGCCTCGAGGTTTGCGAACTGTTCGGCCAGCTGCGCAGCGGTCTCGTAGCCCGGCGGGAACTGACCGAGGATGTAGTTCTTGCCCGAGGCGATCAGCTCGGGATCGAAGCCGGCCTCGTGCAGCCGGCCCAGCAGGCCGAGCGCCAGGTCGACGGCCTCGATCGTCGACGAGGTTTTCGTATAGGACACGACGGCGACCGAGCCCGGCGCAGACGGGCGCAAAAGAGCCGAATACGCGCTGTAAGTCAGCCCGGCTTTCGTGCGCAGCTCGTCGACCAGCAGCGACGTGAAGCG
>JBFFSI010000051.1:0-16323 GCA_041572475.1 Woeseiaceae bacterium | reverse complement strand
TTGTATGCGCGGCTCAGGCCAGGGCTTCGCGACTGCGCCTGAGGCGCTCGACCGCCGTCTCGCCCATCGCGAGGGCCAGCGCAACCTGCAGCGCATCGAGCAGCGCCAGGTGGGCGAGCCGCGAACTCATCGGCGTAAAGATACTCGGGTCCCTGATCTCGTCGCAGGGGAAGAAGATGCTGGCCAGCCGGGCCAGCCGGGACTTGCGATCCGACAGCGCGATAACGGTCGCTCCCGCCATCCGCGCGAGTTCGGCGGCCCGGGACAGCTCCGGCCAGCGGCCCTCGTGCGAGGTGATGACGAGGACGTCCTTCGCATCGCACACGGCGGCAAACTGCAGCAGGTCCGGCGTGTTGGTGAGGGCGGCGCAGGGGATACCGAGCCGGAAATATTTCTGGCAGGCGTCTGCCGCCACGTGGCCCGACGCGCCGAGACCCGCGAAGCCGATCTGCCGGGCCGACCGCATTGCGAGCACGGCGGCGTCCACTGGCAGCGACGAGATCATGCTGCGCATGTCCATCAGTGAGCGGATGGAGGCATCCAGCACCTTGGCGACCGCGTCGGGGGCGGTGTCGTCGGCGCCGACGCTACTGTGCACGTTGCTGACGGGCCGGCTCAGGGCTTCGGTCAGGCGTATCGTGAAGTCGCGGAATCCGCCCAGCCCGATGCGGCGGCAGAAGCGGATGACAGTCGGCTCGCTCGTGCCGCAGGCCTGCGCCACTTCGGCCAGCGTGGCCCGGGCAGCCTGCCGCGGATGCTGGACGACCCACCGGGCAACGCGTTGCTCGGCGCGGCTCATCTCCGGCGCCAGCTCTTGGATTTCGTGCAACATGTAGTAAAATTACAAAAAAAATGACGTAGAATCCAGACTTTTAGGCATTTTCAGATTGAAAAGTAGTAAAGTTTCAATCTGCTGCAGGCAAACACTATGGCCAAGCTGGTCCCGGTCGACGAGTTCGACCTCATCATTTTCGGCGGCACGGGCGACCTCTCGATGCGCAAACTGCTGCCGTCGCTGTATCACCGGCAGCGCGACGGGCAGTTCACGGGTGACAGCCGCATCATCGCGGCGGGCCGCTCGAAACTCGGCCGCAAGCAGTATCGGGACCTCGTTCGGCAGGCGCTGAAGGACAACCTTGCCGACGGCGATTTCGAGCCCGGGGAATGGAAGACATTCTCCAGCCGGATCGAGTACCTCGAGCTGGATGCCCTCGCGCCCGACACCTGGGGCCCGCTGGCCAAGCTGCTCGAAAGGCACGAGGACCGGACGCGCGTCGCCTACCTCGCGACCGCGCCAAGCCTGTTCGGCCCGATCGCCAGGGGACTGAAGGCTAACGGCCTTGTTACGGCGGACAGCCGCATCGTGCTCGAGAAGCCGCTCGGCCGCGACCTCGGGTCGGCCGCCGAGATCAACGACGCGGTGGGCACCTGTTTTGCGGAGAACCAGATCTACCGCATCGACCATTACCTCGGCAAGGAGACCGTGCAGAACCTGCTCGCGCTGCGCTTCGGCAACTCGTTGTTCGAGCCGCTGTGGAACCGGAGCGCGATCGATCATGTGCAGATCACGGTTGCCGAAAACCTCGGCGTGGGCGGGCGGGTCGAGTTCTATGACCGGATCGGCGCGCTGCGCGACATGGTGCAGAACCACATCGTGCAGCTCGTGTGCCTGATCGCGATGGAACCGCCGACGAGCTTGCACCACGACGCAGTGCGCGACGAAAAAATTAAGGTCTTGCGGGCGTTGCGGCCGATGAGCCCGGGCGACGTCCGTCGCAACACCGTACGAGGCCAATACGCGGCCGGCGCGATCGGCGGCATGTCGGTGCCCGGTTACCTCGAGGAACTCGAGGGCGCCGGGAGCAGCACGGAGACCTTCGTTGCGCTCAAGGTCGAGATCGATAACTGGCGGTGGTCCAACGTGCCGTTCTACCTGCGCACGGGCAAACGCCTGAAGGAGAAACACTCCGAGATCGTCGTCCAGTTCAAGGACGTCCCGCACTCGATCTTTCCGGAGCAGGAATACAACATCCAGCCCAACCGGCTGACCATTCGCCTGCAGCCCGACGAGGGCGTCAAGCTGTCGCTCATGGCCAAGGAGCCGGGTCCGGGCGGTTTCGACCTCCGCCCCGTGTCTCTCGACCTCAGTTTCGAGGAGACCTTCGGAATCTGTTACCCCGATGCCTACGAGCGGCTGCTGATGGAGGTGTTGCGCGGCAATCCGGCGCTGTTCATGCGCCGCGACGAAGTCGAAGCGGCATGGCGCTGGGTGGACAGCGTCATCGCGGGCTGGGAGGCGACCGGCCAGAAGGTCGAGTCCTACGTGGCCGGCTCCTGGGGACCCACGGCCTCGTCGGTGCTGCTCGACCGTGACGGGCGCGCCTGGTACCCGGAAACGTGAGATAGCGATGCAACACTGCTTCGAAACGCGTGAGCAGGCATCACTCGCCGCCGCGGAACGAATCACCAGCGCGCTTGCGCGCCGCCTGGATGCCCAGAACGCGGCGTCTCTCATCGTGAGCGGGGGCTCCACGCCCGGCCGCTGCTTCGAAGCGCTGGCTGGCGCCGACCTGGATTGGGGGCGTGTGCATGTTCTCCTGAGTGACGAGCGCTGGGTGCCGCCGAGTGATGATGCGAGCAACGAGAAACTGGTTCGCAACACGCTGCTGCAGGACAAAGCCGCGGATGCGACGCTGTGGCCCCTCTATGCGCCGGGCGCCGACATCGCCGAGCACTGCGTCGAACTCGGCAATACGATACGCACGCTGCCGATCCCGTTCGCCTGCTGCCTGCTCGGCATGGGCGAGGACGGGCACTTCGCGTCGCTCTTTCCCGATGCCGACAACCTGGCCCAGGGTCTCGACTACGAGGGGCCGGACCTGTGCCTGCCCGTGACGACGGCCGCGAGCCCGCACCCGCGCGTCAGCCTGACCCTGACGGCCCTGTCGCGCAGCGACGAGATCGTGCTGCTCGTCTTCGGTGAGAAGAAGCGCGAGGTGTACGAAGCGGCCAAGTCGTCCGGCAACACCTATCCTGTGGCCCACCTGATCAAGCAGAAGCGCGCCCCCGTGAGCGTTTTCTGGGCGCCGTAGAAGAGGCAGCAGCATGAACCCAGTCATCGAGCGCGTCACCGCGCGCATCCAGGAACGCAGCAAGGCCACGCGTAAGAAATACCTGGCGCGGATCCACAGGGCCGCCAGTGACGGGCCGCAGCGGCAGGGACTGTCGTGCAGCAACATCGCCCATGCCATGGCCGCGAGCAGCGAGGTCGAGAAAGCGGCGCTCGCCGGCAGCAAGACGCCGAATATCGGCATCGTCTCTGCCTACAACGACATGCTGAGCGCGCACCAGCCCTTCGAGCAATACCCGGCACTGATCAAGAAGACAGCGCTGGAGGCGGGCGCCACGGCGCAGTTCGCCGGCGGCGTGCCCGCGATGTGCGACGGCGTCACGCAGGGTCAGGACGGCATGGACCTGTCGCTGTTCAGCCGCGACGTCATCGCGATGTCCACGGCCATTGCGCTGTCGCACAATGTCTTCGATGCCGCGCTGTGCATGGGCGTCTGCGACAAGATCGTGCCGGGCCTCGTTATCGGGGCGCTGTCGTTCGGGCACCTGCCCGTCGTGTTCGTGCCGGCGGGCCCGATGGTGTCGGGGTTGTCGAACAAGGAGAAGGCGCGAACTCGGGAAGCCTATGCCGCCGGCAAGGTCGGCCGCGATGAACTCCTTGCGTCCGAAGCGGCCTCGTACCATGCGCCGGGTACCTGCACGTTTTACGGCACGGCCAACAGCAACCAGATGCTGATGGAGTTCATGGGCCTGCAGCTGCCGGGGGGCTCGTTCGTCAACCCGGGCACCGAGCTGCGCGACGCGCTGACGGCCGAGGCCGTGCTCACCGCCCTGCGGATCACCGACCTTGGCGACAACTACACGCCGATGGGAGAAATCGTTGACGAGAAGGCCATCGTCAACGGCATCGTCGGCCTCCTGGCGACGGGCGGTTCGACCAATCACACGCTGCACCTCGTGGCGATGGCGCGCGCGGCCGGTATCGTCATCGACTGGGACGATTTCTCGGAATTGTCCGATGAGGTCCCGCTGATGGCGCATGTCTATCCGAACGGCATGGCCGACGTGAACCATTTCCATGCGGCCGGCGGGCTCGGTTTCATGATCCGGGAGTTGCTCGGCGCCGGCCTGCTGCACGAAGGCGTGCGGACGATTCTTGGTAAGGGGTTGCGCAGGTTCTGCGCCGAGCCGACGCTGGCCAACGGCAAACTGGGCTGGAAGGATGCGCAAAGCCGGTCGCTCGACGCCGACATCCTGCGCCCGGTCGCAGACCCGTTCGATCACCACGGCGGGCTGCAGGTGATGGATGGCAATATCGGCCGTGCGGTGGTCAAGATTTCCGCGGTCGCCGAGAAATTCTGGTCTATCACTGCGCCGGCGCGAGTGTTCGAGACGCAGGCCGAGTTCACCGAGGCATTCAACAACGACGAGCTGGAGACGGACTTCGTCGCTGTCCTTCCCGGCCAGGGCCCCAGCGCGAACGGCATGCCGGAGCTGCACAAGTTGACGCCGTATCTCGGCGTGCTGCAAAACCGCGGCTTCAAGGTGGCATTGCTGACGGACGGCCGCATGTCGGGTGCGTCGGGCAAGGTTCTGGCAGCCATCCAGGTGACCCCCGAAGCCGTCAAAGGTGGCACAATTGGCAAGATTCGCGACGGCGACAGGGTGACGATCGATGCCCATAACGGGACCTTGTCCGTGGCCGCCGCTGACGACGTGGCAGCAAGGGTGGCGCCGGAGCGCGATCTTGGCCACAGCCACTTCGGCAGCGGGCGTGACCTGTTTGCCGGTTTTCGGGACACCGTCAGTGGAGCGGAGCAGGGCGCGAGCGTAATAGTCAGAGACTGAGCATGGCGGCAACTCTACTGATCGGCGACATTGGCGGCACGAACGCGCGCTTCGCGCTGGCGGACCCGAAGCGGCCGGGGTTCAGCAGCGAACACACGCTGAAGTGCGCCGACTATGCGTCCGCCGACGACGCCATCAAGGACTACCTGAAAGAAGTCGGCGCCAAGGCGCCCGACGTGATCTGCCTCGCCGCTGCCGGACCGATCGTCGAGCAGCGCGTGCGGTTTACGAATAATCCCTGGACCATTGCATCGGCGGAGCTGGCCGAGCACTTCCGCATCAAGGGAGTGCGCCTGCTGAACGACTTCGAGGCCATCGCCTATTCGATCCCGTTTCTCACCGATGAGGACTGTCTGCCGTTCGGCCTGCCGGAACCCGGGCCACTCAACGCCGATCATTTCACGGTGGGTATCGTCGGCCCCGGGACGGGACTCGGCGCCGTCGGGCTGAGGAAGCACGGCGACCTGCTGCTGCCGATCGCCGGCGAAGCGAGCCACGGCGGCTTTGCGCCCGAGTCGCAGGTGCAGATCGACATGCTCGCCGCGCTCAGGGAGCGCTACGACCGCGTGTCATCGGAACGTTTCGTGTCCGGGCCCGGCCTCGAGAATATCTACTGGGCACTGTGCCGTATCCACGGCGAGCAGCGGCCACAGCTGAAGGCTGGGGATGTCTTCACCAAAGCAGAGAATCGTTCCGATCCTCGTGCCGCAGAGGCCGTGCAGATGTTCTTCGAGATGCTGGGCCAGTTCGCCGGTGACTACGCGATGGCGCTCGGGGCGAGGGACGGTATTTTTATCGCGGGCGGCATCGTCCGGCGTTACCCGGAGCTGCTCGAGAACAGCCGCTTCCGCAACGGCTTCGAGGCCAAGGGTCGCCACCGCTCGCTGATGGAAAAGATCCCGACCCAGCTCATCCTGCACGAGCAGCCGGGACTCCTTGGCGCGAGTTACTGCGCGCTCGAACTGCTGCGCAAGTAGCTGCTTCGCCTAGGCACTGCGCGGCGTCGCCGTGATGCCGATGTCGTGGCGCGGGAACGCATCCGAGTCGATTGCCTCCAGGTAGCCGTGCCAGGCCGCGTAGCCGATGAGCGGGATAATCACGATCAGGCCGACACCTAACGTGATCACACCAAGCAGCAGCATCGATACGATCAGCGTTAGCCAGACGAACATGGTCAACTTGTTTCTCAAGACCGCGTTGATCGAGGTCACGATGGCGGTGACGCTGTCCACGTCACGGTGCATGATCATCGGCAGCGAGAACACGCTCGCCGAAAACGTGACCACGGCAAATACCGAGCCGATCAGGCTGCCGATGGCGAGGTAGCGAACGATCTGCCAGACCGTCGGGTCGCCCTCTGTCGGGAAGAAAATGCCCACCATTACGGCCGCGCGCGCCCAGACCAGGAACAGCACGAGCAGGGCGATGGCGAAAATCATCTCGTTACCCAGGTGCCGCCTGAAGGCGGCGCGCAGGCTACGGGCAAGGAGCGGCGGCTGGCCGCGCTCGAGCTGGGCGCTGATCGCGTACAGGCCGATGCAGGTCAGCGGCGCCAGGAAGGTGAAACCGCCGACCATCGCGAACATGATCCACTGGCTGCCCTTGAACCAGGCGAGCAGGCCGACGACGACCATCAGAACGGCGACGAACAGCCCGTAAAAGAGGCTGGGCTGCGGGGCGTCGAAAAGATCCTTCGCGCCCAGCATCAACCAGCGAAACGGCGCCCAGGGCTTGAGTTCGCGGCACGGCGCGACAAATGGCATGGCGTTGCGATCGATTTCCTTATTATTGGTTGCGACCATGATCCACCCCTTTATTGTGTACGATAATGAGCTATACCCGGGCGACTGACAAGCGACGCAAAGGAAGCACTTTTTGAATAGGCGCGACATCGTAAGCTGCCTGATCGCATTCCTCCTGACCGGCGTGGCCAACGCGGCCACGGTTATCGTCACGGACAGTGCGGGGCAGCCCCTCGCCACGGCCATGGTGACGCGCAGCGCGCCCGGCCAGGATGTTGTCGACACGTCCGACAACGGCTATCCGAAACCGGATCTCATCAACACGGCGGTGCCGCAGCACACGCTGTTCACTGGCGCCGACGGCGCCGCGAGTTTCGAGCCGCTGGCGGTGCAGGGCGAACGCCGCTTTAGCGTGCGCAAACAGGGTTATGCGGACAAGGTCGTGATCGCGGCAGGCGACGAGGAATCCTTGACAGTCGTGCTCGAGTGGCTGACCGACGCGCGGGAGATCGCCGAGAGCAAGCCGGCCAACCTATGGCTGTCGGCGCTGCGTTTCGACTACGCCGAGAACCCGCGGCAGACCCGCGAGCACTTCCTGCGCCATTGCGGCTTCTGCCACCAGCAGGCGTCGGTGTTCATGCGCCCGGCCCGCACCGAGGCAGAGTGGCAGGACATCATCGAGCGCATGCAGATGTACGGCGCTATGGCGGCCGAGGACTTCGTCGACGAGGCGCACGCCGGCCTGGTCACGGCGTTCACGAATCTCGATGCCCGCTATGCCCAACTCCCGGACTTCGAGGCCTGGGACCCTGCGCTGGCCGCGACTAAGGTCACCGAGTGGCCGATCGGCGACGGGTTCTCACAGATGCACGACTTCATCCTGCACCCGAACGGCAAGGTGTACGTCGGCGACAACCTGATGGACCGCATCTACGCGGTGGATCCCGCCACCGGCGAGTACGAGGTCTTCAAGGTTCCCCATGATGAAGGCGCGCAGCGCGGCGGCATCCTCGGCGATCGCATGGGGACCTACCCCAAGACCGACAATGTCATGGGCGTGCATTCATTCGCGATCGCCCCGTCCGACGGTCACATCTTCCTGACGCCGTCGATGCAACAGGAACTCGTCGAGTTCGATCCTGACACCGGTCAGTTCCGGCGCTGGCAGATGGACGACGGGTTCTACCCGCACACGATTCGTACCGACGACCAGGACCGCGTCTGGTTCACGCTGGCACTGTCTTCGCAGGTCGCGATGTTCGATCGCGAGACCGAGACCTTTACCTACTATGACCTGCCGGCGCGCGGCATCAAGGAGTGGCTGGCACTGAAAGTGATCGATTTCCGGCTGTCCCGTGGCTGGGTCGGCAGCCGCCCCGACCTCGACTGGGAGACGAGCGGTTTCCCGATGCCCTACGGTATCGATGTCTCACCCGTCGACGGCTCCGTCTGGGTTGCGCGACTCTACGCCGACGACATTGCGAGGATCGACCCGGAGAGCGGCGACATCACGATGATCGATACGCCGTTCGAGGCGCCGCGCCGGCTGCGTATCGACGCCCGCGGGCAGGTCTGGATCGTCGCGTTCTCCGAGGGGCAGCTGGCCCGCTACGAGCCGAGGGCGGATCGGTTCAAGGTCTACGACCTGCCGGTTGCCAGCGAAACGCCGTACGCGCTGAATGTCGACCGCGAACGCGGCGTGGTCTGGGTCAACGGCAACCAGTCCGATACGGTCATGTCCTTCCACATCGCCTCCGAGACCTGGCGGGTCTTCCCGATGCCGCGCAGGCGCACGTTCACGCGCGACATCGAGATCGCGGCAGACGGCAGTGTCTACACGAGCAACTCCCACTTCCCGAGCTGGATGATCGAGGGCGGGCAGCCAACGCTGATCCGCGTCGAGCCGGGCGTGTCGGCGGATCCCGACCTGGTCCGGGGCGCAGAGCTGTACGGTGAGCACTGCGATATTTGCCACGCGCTGCCGGACATGAAAGCGCCCGGCCTGACTACGCTCCAGCAGATGCCGTTCTCCCGCATCGCTCGCGCGATCGAGTTCGGCAAGATGATGCAGCAGGCGGCACACCTCGGTTCCGACGAGCGCCTGGCGATCGCCAAGTACCTGGGCCGGGGCAGCGGCAATGCCCGGGACGAGTGGATCGAGCCGAACCTGTGCAAGCCGCGGCGCCCCGTTGTCGTGGAGGCCGGCCCGGAAGACAACTGGGGCTTCGGTAACGGCAATCGACGCGCGTTGAGCTCGGGGGTCGGCATTTCCGCGCTGAACGTCGGCGACCTCGAGTTGCGCTGGTCGCTCGCCATACCGGGTGCTACCGAGATGCGCTCGCAGCCGGTTGCGGCGAGCGAGGTGCTGTTTCTCGGTACGGCCAACGGCAATGTGCTGGCGATCGATCAGCAGGCGGGTTGCGTGCACTGGCGTTTCGCCGCGGACAGCACGATACGGTCCTCGCTGAACCTCGATACGACCTCGGATGGCGTCGCGACACTGTTTTTTGCCGACGAGCTCGGCACGGTCTACGCGGTCACCGCCGACGAGGGCCGGCTGCGCTGGAAGACGTCGCTGCGCTGGTTCCCGGCATCGGTAATCAGTGGTTCGCTCGCTTTTCACGACGACAAGCTGTTCGTGCCGATATCGAGCTTCGAGACCGCGCTCGCCGGGTTGGACAGTTACCCGTGTTGTCGCTCGCACGGCGGCGTCGTGGCGCTCGACACGGCCGCGGGCGAGGTCCTCTGGGAGTACCACACCACGCCGGATGCGATGAAGGTCGGTACGACGAGCGCCGGCACGGATTCCTGGGGACCGTCGGGTGCCACCGTCTGGACCACCCCGGCTGTCGACGCCGAGCGCGGGCTGCTGTACATCGGCACCGGGCAGAACATGTCGCTGCCGGCGACCCACAACAGCGATTCCGTCATCGCGCTGAATATCGAAACCGGCGAGGTCGACTGGGTGTTCCAGGCGCTCGCCGGGGACGTTTGGAACGCCGCCTGCCTGACAGGTGGTGCGAACTGTCCCGAGGACGCCGGCCCGGATTTTGATTTCGGTGGCGGCATCACGCTGGCCAGGACAGCCGATGGCCGCGACATCATCCTGGCCGGGCAGAAGTCGGGGCACGTGCACGCGCTGGACCCGGACCGCAAGGGTGCGGTCCTGTGGCGGCAGCGACTGAGCATGGGCACGACCAACGGCGGTATCCACTGGGGCCTCGCCGCAACGGGCAACACGGTCTGGGTTACGGTGGCCGACCCGCCACGGCAGCGCGACGGCTACGTACCGAATCCGGGAATACACGCGCTGGACCTGGCGACGGGCGACATCCGCTGGTCACTGCCGGTCGAGCGCGGCTGCGAGTTCGATCCCGCTGACGCGCCGCGTGTCGGGCTCGCGGCAATGCGGGATGCCGATCCAGTCAGTCCCTGGCCGGAATGTTCCTTCTACTACGGCCACTCGGCCGCGCCGCTCTATGCAAATGGCCTGCTCTACGCAGGTGCGCTGGACGGCAAGTTGCGCATACTGGACGCAGCCACCGGCAAGGTCCGCCGGGTGATCGACACCAGGCGAACTTACGATGCGGACAACGGTATCGAGGGACATGGCGGCGCGATCGACCTGAGCGGGGTGGTCGTCGATGGGCGGCGCCTGTTCATCACCTCGGGCTACGGCATGTTCGGCCAGATGCCCGGCAATGTGCTCCTCGCCTACGAACTGGCGCGACAGCCCCCGGACATCAGTTCTCGCTAGCGCGCGCCTCTGATATAGGACTCGGCCAGCGCAAAGGCATCGATGCCGATCTGCTCGCCGATCAGGCGGCCCGGGATATCGTCGGCAGGCGGGTGGATGCCACCCCAGATGCGCGACAGGCTGCACTGGTCAGATGCGTCGCGATAGGTCGCCCACTGCAGGGTCATGTCGACACTCGGTCCTTCCTCGAAGACGAGGAACTCGTTCGCCGTAATATCGAAGCTGCTCATACCGCCGGGGAAATACTCGCTGCCTGTCAATGCGGTCAGGACTTCGGCGCCGGCACGCGAGTAAGTCGAGTGACCGGACACGTATCCGGCAAACGGCGGCGTAACAAACGTTGGCCGCTGGTAGGGCCACCAGTTCTCGGCGAGTATCCAGCCGACACCGGCCTCGTCTATTTCCGGGTCGCCGATGTAATCCGGGCCTCGCCAGGCATACAACTTGATCTTGCCGAGGTGCTCATCGTTGGCGCCCGCCAGCGGATCGCCCGCTTCGACCAGTTCGATATAGCCGGCCACGAGCGGGATGCCGTCCGCCGAATACCGCGATAGCGATGAATCGGAACTCTGTCCCCGGTCGGCCATCGCGCGAATCGCGGACAGTGGCCGGATGTAGTCGTACCAGCCCTTGATGCCCCAGGCGGCGATCGCTGAGTCGTGCATCGCTCCGCCGAGCGCGAAATAAGCTTTGACGTCCCACTCGAGCGGGCCCAGCTCCGGACCGGCGCCGCCGAAGCGCTTTAACAGTTCGGGGTGGTCGTTGACTTCGTTGAGAATGACGAACCAGTGACCCGGTGGCGTCTCGGACTCCGGCCCATCCGCCCAGAATTCCGCGAGAACGCGCGCATAGTCGCCGCGCGGCACCATCTGCGGCGTATACGGCGCACCGGTCACGGGGTTGACGTCATAACCCGTGCCTGGATCGCCGCCGTTCAGCAGGTCATAGAACTGCCGGTATTCGCCCGGATTCGCGGGGTACTGCTGGATGTTGCCGAGACTCGCCGGCGAGATGTCCATCATAACGCCGTCGCCGGGGTCCAGGTGCGAGGACCAGATCGAGACGAGTGAGAAACCCCACTTGTATTCGTCGGACAGCGGGCCCGCTGACGTCGGCGGTATCCCGGGATCGAAAAAGACCTGGTAGTCGAAGCCATCGCGCTGGTAGATGGTTTTGTCAGTATCGGTCAATGCGAAGGGCAGGACCTGCCCCCATTCCGGGCTCAGGAACTCGGGCTCGTCAAAGATCGGGTTCCCGGCCTGGTCGACGAACAACGACAGCGAGATCGGCTGCCAGCGATCGAGGTCGACGATGTTGGGGTTGCCTGGCAATTCCGGCTCAACGGGCGGGTTGACCGGCGTGTATGAGACATTTGCATAGTCGTTCGCCTCGTTGGCACCGTCCTGTAGCCCGAACTGGATATAACATTCCGCGATGTAGTTGCCCATCGCTGCCGCCGACCCGCCCGTGTAGGCAGTGGAGGTCTCCGCGATGCTGAAACCGGATTGTTGCATCAGGTCGTCGATGAGCGTCTTCGTGAGCGAGAAACCGGGCGAGTTGGCGAAGCGATGGTCGATGAGGCGGTAGACCGCGTAGCTGATGGCCTCTTCGCGCGCAAGGTGCATGTCTGCGGGCGGCGTGAAATTGCCTAGATCGCAGGCGAATCCATCGATTTGCTGGCCCAGCAGGTAGGTGTTGGCCGTGTCATCGTATACGGCCCACGCATCAAACATGGCCGCCGACGTGTGCCACAGGTTCCTGGCATGCACGGTGGGACGCGCGAAATCACTGCGGATCGCCCGCAGTACAAGCTCGTTCCACAGCCTGGCGACCGACGGGTCGCGGAGGTCCTGCGTCGGTTGCGGCGGCGGCGGTGGCGGTGCCTGGGTTCCCCCGCCATTGCCAGAGCCGCCGCAAGCCGCGATCAGGCAGGCGAAGGTGACGACAACGAGTAATTCTGATCGGTTAAGGCTGCACACAGCGGCCATTCTTGCTGAAACTCTCTAGGGGAACAAGCAGCAGCCCGAAAGAGGGGGCGCAAACGGGTCTCACTGCGGTAACCCCCGATTTCGGCCGCGGCGGCCGGAGATTATGCTGGATGCAGCAACGGAAGGAGGGAATCATGCGTGTAATTCTCGTGCCCGTGGCAGACCGGCCCGAGTGTGCCAGGGCTCTGCAAGCCGCCTTCGATCTCGGCGAGCGCATCGGGGCGAGCGTCAGCGGCATACACATGCGCCCACACCGGCGGTCCGATGTGACCCTCTCGGCCGATTTTGCCGAGGCGGCCTGGCGCAAGAAGAGCACCAAACAAGCGCCGGCGGCGGCGCGGGCGCTTTATGAGGAGATTGCCGCACAGCACGGCTACACAGTCGCGAGGCGGGCCTGCAAGGCGCCCTGCGCCCTGTGGTCGGAGAAGGTGGGCTCGCCCGAGATGCTGCTGGGGATCTACGGCCCGCTCGCCGATCTCATCGTCGTATCGCGGCCCGCGGAAAAGGGCGGTGTAGCCGATATGTTCCTGACCTCGGCGCTGACACGTTCGAGCCGGCCCGTGCTGATCCTGCCGCCGCGGACGCGCAAGCGCATCGGCAAGCGCATCTGCATCGCCTGGAACCAGGACAAGGCGGCAGTGCTGGCGACGCAGGCCGCGATGCCGCTCCTCGAGCAGGCCGACGAGGTCACGATCGTGAGTTGTGGGCGTGAGGACAAGGCCGGACCCAAATCTCGCCAGCTTGCGGCGTATCTTGCGCATTGGGGCATCCGCAGCAAACAGGTGAACACCCGGGGCAAGAACGTCGAAGCCGAGCTGATTGCAGAATTCCGCATGGCGCAGGCCGATTTGCTGGTCGGCGGCGCCTACAGCCGCAGCCGCTGGCGCGAGAGGGTCTTCGGCGGTACGACCGAGTACCTGGTGCGCAAGGCGAAAATCCCCGTGCTGCTGCGCCAGGTCTGAACTCATGTCCTGAAAAAAACAAGGGGCGCCTCGGCGCCCCTTGTCGGTTTCGGCTCTGGCCTTCGGTTAGTACGTGAAGTTGGCCCTCAGGTACCAGAACATACCGCGCGGGCTGTGCTGACTCTGCACATAACCATAAAGGTCGCTATCACCGTCGCCGATCGCGAACGGCGGTTCCTCATCGAACAGGTTGTCGATGCCGAGCGTCAGTCGCGTCCTTTCGATGCCGGTGTAGGCAAATTGGACATTCACAGTCGTGAACGAGCCGACCGTGCGTGACGTGTTGGAATCGAAATCGAGCGTGCCGTTGAAGTCGATGTCCGGCGTGTCCTCGAAGCTGCCGATATGGTCGATCTGCGCATAGATATTCCAGTCGCCGGTCGCGTAGTTGCCGGACAACTGGAACCGCTGCTCGGGATACTCGTACTCGCCGGCAAGTTGGCGCGCGACAAAACTCTCGCCGTCAGAGGCCAGTTCGACACGCTCGAAGTCAGACAGGTACGAATAGTACAGATTCAGCCCGAGATTGCCGGGTCCGACGTCCATCGAATAGGACGTCAGGATATCGATGCCCGTCGCCGACTGTTCGCCGATGTTGACGAAACCCGTGCTGACCGACTGCAACGGACCCAACGACTGTCCCGGCAACGGCGTACCGCGCACGCAGACGGTGCTGTCCTGCACATTGCAGAAGCTGTTGTACAAAAAGCCGAACGGCGCGTCGTCGATCTTGTTGTCCTGGGTGATGTCCCAGTAGTCGATGGAAACGCTCAGGTCGTCGATCGGGTTGAACGTCAGGCCGAGATTGAAGTTCTCCGATTCCTCCGGTTCCAGGTCCGGATTGCCCGAGAAAATGATCACGTAGTCGAGCAGATTACAAGCTCCCGGATTGCCTGCGTCACAACCGAACTGATCGATGAAAAACAGCGATTCCTGGGAGGGGCCGAGGCCGACCTGGGCCAGCGACGGGGCACGGAAACCCTGGCCCCACGATCCACGCACGGCGAAATTGTCGTTGACATCCCAGCGCGCGGCGACCTTCGGGTTGGTCGTGCTGCCGAAGTCGCTGTAGTCGTCGTGACGGCCGGCAATCTCCAGGTCGACATTATCGGCAAGCGGTATCGCGAACTCGATGAACGCCGACCAGTTGTCGCGGCTGGCGGCTGCCGATACGGATTCGGTGCCAAAGATCAAGCCGCGCTGGAACTGGTCATCGGGGACATCGGAGATGCTTTCCTCGCGATACTCCAGGCCGGCCGCCATCATCACCGGGCCCGATTCCATGTCGAATACGGGGCCGGATATGGTCGCGTCGTAGGTCTCGAGATCCGACTGCCCCTGGCGAACGAGGTTAGTCGTGATCCGGTCGATGACTTCCTGCGAATTGAAGGTCGTGCCAAAGATGTTGTAGTTGCCGGCGTTGATCTCCGCCTGCATCAGGTCTGTGCGTACCCAGCCCATGGTCCGGTCGCCCGTCTGCAACGATTCGCTACGGCCGCGTGAAGCCGCGACTTCCCAATCCCAATCCCCGAATTCGCCTCGCAGCCCGAGCAACATGCGCAGGTTATCGGTCTCGATGTCCCACTGACGCGGGTTCGCGTCTACCGGACGGAATCGATAGACGTCGATCGTATTGTCGGTTTCGAAGGGGTTGTTCGGGTGTGTGGCCGGAACGGTCAGGCCAGCGGAATCATCCAACGGTGTCGGCGCGCCCTGCGCGATCGACTCGTTGTGTTGCACGGTGATCTCGGAAAACATCTCCATGCTGCCACCGAGGCTGCGGTTGGCCAGCAGGAGAAGTCCCGTGCGTTCGGACTCCGGCGTCAGCACGTTGAACGGGCCATAATCGAAGACGCACAGGGTGCCGTCGTCGGTGGTGACGACCCGATCGGCCGGACAGGTCGGATCGGCTATTTGCGCACCGTCGACGACAAAAGTACCCGGGAAGCTTCGAGATGACCGGAAGTCCTCGCCGCCTCGCGCGGACTGATTGGCGGTGGCCAGCTTGGGCCGCTCGGAATTGAACAGCGAGCCGTTCTTGTAATAGTCGAAGATCAGGGTCACGTTGCCGTCGCTGCCGCCCGTGCCCCAGATCGCGTTAAAGATCGTCTCGCTGTTGTCGGAATCCGACGTGTCGCCGTAACCCGCGGTAAATTCGAGGCCTTCGAAGTTTTTGCGCAATACGATATTGACCACGCCCGCCACGGCATCGGAGCCGTACACGGCGGACGCGCCGTCCTTGAGCACCTCGACCCGCTCGATTGCTGAAACCGGGATGGTATTGATGTCGACAAAGTTCGTCGTGACACTCTCGGCGAAAGCACTGATGGCCACACGACGGCCGTTGACCAGTACCAGCGTCGCGTCGGCCCCGAGGCCGCGCAGGCTGATCGCCGATGCGCCATTGGCGGTAGAGTCCTGGTTGTTGCCACGCGTCGAGAACGTGCCGTTACCCGCGGCAGGGACTTTCTCGAGCATCTGCTGCAGGTTCAGGTAGCCCGAATTCTCGATGTATTCGCGGTCCAGCGTCGTGATGGGTGACGGGCTCTGGAAATCGGCGTCGCGGCCGATTCGCGAACCGGTGACCACCACTTCCTCGACCGCATCGTCCTGCGCCAGAGAAGGCGGCGCGAACAGTGCCGTGGACAGTCCGGCACACGCTATTACAAACAGCCGCAACCGGCTGTACGAGTTACTACTCATAAGATTACTCCCCCTGAGATGTCAAGAACGCACGTGTCTTCGTGCAATTACGCGGAGCATAGTTAAGTCAACGAAATTAGCAAATGGTTTAGAACCTTTTTTCTAAGTATTTTCCGATGCGTTGTTGCTGCGGCGCAGCAAGGCCTTTCACTTCTGAGCATAAAGGCTCAGTATTCGGACCTTTGGCCATTCAGATCCGGCGGTGCCATCTAAAACGGGGTAGCAGGAATGCAAAAACGCGGCATCAACATCGA
>JBFFSI010000050.1:0-16354 GCA_041572475.1 Woeseiaceae bacterium | reverse complement strand
GACGAAGACGACCTGCACCGGGGTGGAGATGTTTCGCAAGATGCTGGACGAGGGCCAGGCGGGCGACAACGTCGGCGTGCTGCTGCGCGGCACGAAGCGTGAGGAGGTGGAGCGTGGCCAGGTGCTGGCCAAGCCGGGCTCGATCACGCCGCACACCAAGTTCGAGGCCGAGGTGTACATCCTGACCAAGGAGGAGGGCGGCCGGCATACGCCGTTCTTCAAGGGTTACCGGCCGCAGTTTTATTTCCGGACGACGGACGTGACCGGGGCGGTGGAGCTGCCGGAAGGCACGGAGATGGTGATGCCGGGTGACAACATCCAGATGAAGGTGTCGCTGATCTCGCCGATCGCCATGGAGGACGGCCTGCGCTTCGCGATCCGCGAGGGCGGGCGCACGGTCGGCGCCGGCGTCGTCGCCAAGATCATCGAGTAGAGAGTTCACAGGCCAGTAGCTCAATTGGCAGAGCAGCGGTCTCCAAAACCGCAGGTTGGGGGTTCGAGTCCCTCCTGGCCTGCCACGCATACGGATCGGCAGACGCATGAACACGAAGGCTGAATCACCGCAGGCAGGTGGCGGTGCGCTGGACACCGCCAAGCTGGCGCTGGCCGGCCTGCTGGTCGTGGGTGGCGTGGCGGGCTATTACTACTTCGAGGAGAGCTCGATCCTGCTGCGCGTTATCGGCGTCATCGTCGCCGTCGCCCTGGCCCTGCTCGTAACCTTCCAGACGGCCCGGGGCCGTGATCTCTGGCATTTCATCCAGGGCTCCCGCGTCGAGCTCCGCAAGGTCGTGTGGCCGAATCGCCAGGAGACCTTGCAGACGACGCTCACGGTCATGGTCTTCGTGCTGATCCTCGGGGTGTTTTTCTGGCTGCTCGACCTCGGGCTGCTCTGGGTCACCCGGATGGTGACGGGACAGGGGGCCTGACGATGGCGCTGCGCTGGTATGTCGTCCATGCGTACTCGAACTTCGAGAACAAGGTGAAGTCCTCTCTCGAAGAGCGCATCAAGCGCATGGGCCTCGAGGACAAGTTCGGCAAGATCATCGTACCGACCGAAGAGGTCATGGAGATGCGGGAGGGGCAGAAGCGCCGCAGTGAGCGCAAGTTCTTCCCGGGCTACGTGCTCGTCCAGATGGAAATGGACGAAGAGACGTGGCACCTCGTCAAGGAGGTGCCGAAGGTGCTGGGTTTCATCGGCGGGACGAGCGACCGGCCGGCGCCGATCTCGGACGCCGAGGCGGAGGCGATCCTGAATCGAGTCGAGGCCGGCGTCGACAAGCCGCGGCCGAAGGTGCTCTTCGAGCCGGGAGAAGTCGTGCGCGTCATCGACGGGCCGTTCAAGGACTTCTCCGGTGTCGTCGAGTCGGTCAACTATGACAAGAGCCGCCTGCAGGTGGCGGTACAGATTCTTGGCCGGTCGACGCCGGTCGAACTGGACTTCGGACAGGTCGTCAAGGAGTCCTGAGCGCAGGCAGCGTCCCGTCGGCCCTTGGCCGCGGGCGGTGCCGGGCAGAAATGGTTCGCGCCCTCGGGCGCGCCCGAAGACGAGGAGCTACGGCCGGACCGTAGCGTTTGAACTCGAGAGGTAAAAACGATGGCTAAGAAAGTAGCTAGCTACATCAAGCTACAGGTCCCCGCAGGCCAGGCTAACCCGTCACCGCCGGTTGGTCCGGCGCTGGGTCAGCACGGCGTCAACATCATGGAGTTCTGCAAGGCATTCAATGCCGAGACCCAGGGTGTCGAGCCGGGCTTGCCGATCCCTGTGATCATCACGGTCTACTCGGATCGCAGCTTTACGTTCATCTCCAAGACGCCGCCAGCGGCCGTGCTGCTGCGTAAGGCGGCCGGCGTCAAGAAGGGTTCTGGCACGCCGAACGTCGACAAGGTAGGCAAGGTAAACCGCCAGCAGCTCGAAGAGATCGCGACAACCAAGATGCCGGATCTCACGGCTGCCGACATGGACGCTGCCGTGCGTACGGTTGCGGGCACGGCCCGCAGCATGGGCATCGAGACGGAAGGAGTGGAGTAATGGCTGAGAGCAAGCGCAAGAAGGCTGCCCGCGAGAAGGTCGACTCCACGAAGTTGTACGAGGTCGACGAGGCATTGAGCCTGGTCAAGGAGCTGGCGACGTCGAAGTTTGCCGAGAGCGTGGACGTATCCGTGAATCTCGGCGTGGACCCGCGCAAGTCCGACCAGGTGGTCCGTGGTTCTACCGTGCTGCCGAACGGCACCGGCAAGACCGTGCGCGTCGCCGTGTTCGCCCAGGGCGAGAACGCCGACAAGGCCCAGGCTGCCGGTGCCGACATCGTCGGTTTCGAAGACCTGGCAGAAGCCGTCAAGGGCGGCCAGTTGAACTTCGATGTCGTGATTGCCACGCCGGATGCGATGCGTGTCGTCGGACAGCTGGGCCAGATTCTCGGGCCTCGCGGGCTGATGCCCAACCCGAAGGTGGGCACGGTGACCGCCGACGTCGGGTCGGCCGTGCAGAATGCCAAGGCCGGCCAGGTTCGCTACCGCACCGACAAGGCCGGCATCATTCACTGCCCGATCGGCCGGGCGGATTTCGAGGTGAGCGCGCTGAAAGAGAACCTCAACACGCTGCTCGCGGACCTGAAGAAGGCCAAGCCGGCTGCGTCCAAGGGCCAGTATGTAAAGAAGCTGACCGTCTCTTCCACGATGGGGCCGGGCGTGTCAGTGGATCGGGCGTCGGTCGACGCCTGATCCTGGTATTCGCGGCCGGGCCAGTCGAAGACGGGTCCGGTCGGGGATAGCCGCAGGGACGCGGCAATCGTCGAAGACCACAGGCGACCGTGTTGATTCATGGTCTTAATAACCGCCTGTGTAGATGGTGAAACCTGAGTCAGATTGGCTGGCGACGGTTGCCATCCGACAAGGGATGGAATCCCTAAGGGTGCAGGAGCAGCGGTAGCTGCGACATCTGTCGGGCCGAAAAGCCCCCTGCATGTGTGTAACCGTAGGCCAGGAGTAATACATGGCACTGAGACTCGAAGACAAGAAAGCTCTTGTTGCAGAGGTGAATGCGGTTGCGGGTGAGTCTGTAACGGCCGTCGCGGCCGAGTACAGAGGCTTGTCTGTTGCTGAAATGACGGAGTTGCGCAAGAACGCGCGCGATGCCGGCGTTTACATGCGTGTGGTCAAAAACACGCTGGCGCGCCGGGCTGTCGAAGGCACGGACTTCGAGTGTATGCAAGACACGCTCAAAGGGCCGATTCTGCTCGCATTCGCCAAAGACGATCCAGGTGCTGCTGCCAGGGTCATCAAGGAGTTCGCCAAGAAGCATGAGGCTTTGCAGGCGGTTTCCCTGTCCGCAAGTGGACAGCTGTTGCCGGGCTCTGATCTTTCCAAGTTGGCGGACCTGCCGACCCTGGATCAGGCGCATGCAATGCTGCTCGGCGTGATGGTGGCTCCGATGTCCAAGCTGGTACGGACTCTTGCGGAGCCTCCCGCGATGATCGCGCGGACACTGTCTGCGCGTGGCTCACAGGAAGCTGCGTAAGGCTGGATTCGATTTACCTGACCCAGGAATAAATTTTTAAGAGGAACTGAAAAAATGGCATTGTCAAACGAAGATCTGCTCAAAGAACTGAGCGCAAAGCCGATCATGGAAGTCGTCGAGCTCGTCAAGATGCTCGAGGAAGAGTGGGGCGTTTCGGCCGCAGCACCCGTTGCTGTAGCCGCTGGCCCGGCGGCCGGTGGAGATGCCGCTGAAGCAGCAGCCGAAAAGGACGAGTTTGATGTCGTCCTGGCGAGCTTCGGCAGCAACAAGGTTGCCGTCATCAAGGCTGTCCGGGCCATTACCGGCCTGGGCCTCAAGGAGGCCAAGGATACCGTCGAAGGCGCACCGTCCACGATCAAGGAAGCCGTCTCGAAGGACGAAGCTGAAGAGCTCAAGAAGCAACTTGAAGAAGCTGGCGCAAGCGTCGAGCTCAAGTAACTCTTGACTCATTGTCTGACGACGCAGTCAGGCCCGAAAAGTCGGGCAAGCAGCCAGTCGCAGTGCGGCTGGCTGCTTGCGCGCATCTGTAATTAACGAAGGTGTTCTCGAATGGCCTATTCATTCACTGAGAAAAAGCGTATCCGCAAGAACTTCGGCAAGCGTTCGACCATCCTGGATGTGCCGTACCTGTTGTCCATCCAGGTCGACTCGTACAAGAAGTTCCTGCAGACCGACAAGAGCGTCGAAGAACGCGACGAAATTGGTTTGCACGCGGCATTTCAGTCGGTCTTCCCGATCGTAAGTTATTCGGGCAATGCTGCGCTGGAATACGTCAGCTATCGCCTCGGCGAGCCCGTATTCGACGTCAAGGAATGCCAGATGCGCGGCCTGACCTACGCGGCGCCGATTCGCGTCAAGGTCCGCCTGGTCATTTATGACAAGGAAGCGAGCGGTACGCCGAAGCCGGTCAAGGACATCCGCGAGCAGGAGGTTTATCTCGGCGAAATGCCGCTGATGACCGACCACGGGACCTTCGTTATCAACGGCACCGAGCGTGTCATCGTGTCCCAGCTGCATCGCTCGCCTGGCGTGTTCTTCGACCACGACAAGGGCAAGACGCACAGCTCCGGCAAGTTGCTGTTCTCGGCACGCATTATTCCCTACCGCGGCTCCTGGCTCGATTTCGAGTTCGATCCCAAGGATGCGGTATTCGCGCGTATCGATCGCCGGCGCAAGCTGCCCGTGACGATCATCCTTCGCGCGCTGGAGATGAGCAACGAGGAGATGCTCGACCTCTTCTTCGAGACCAACGATTTCTACCTGTCCAAAAAAGAAATCAGGATGGGCCTCGTGCCCGAGCGCCTCCGCGGCGAAACGGCGACCTTCGACATCAAGCTGGGCCGCAAGCTGATCGTCGAAGAAGGCCGGCGCATCACCGCCAAGCATGTTCGCGAGATGTCGAAGTCCACGGTGGACAGGCTGGCCGTGCCGGCTGAGTACCTCGAGGGCAAGATCCTGGCGCACGATGTCGTCGACACGGAAACCGGCGAGTTGCTGGCCGCAGCCAATGCCGAGCTGACACCAGCGCTTGTCGAGGCGTTCGTCAAGGCCGGCATCGAGGAAATTCGTACGCTGTACGTAAACGACCTCGATCGCGGCCCGTTCATCTCGAATACCCTGAATATCGACCCCTCGACGACGCGCCTCGAAGCGCTGGTCGAGATCTATCGCATGATGCGTCCGGGTGAGCCGCCGACCAAGGAGGCCGCCGAGAACCTGTTCCAGAACCTGTTCTTCAACCCGGATCGCTACGACCTGTCGGCCGTGGGCCGCATGAAGTTCAATCGCCGTGTCGGCCGTGACACGTCCGAAGGCAGCGGTGTACTGGACAAGGAAGACATTGTCGCCGTCCTGCAGACGCTGATCGACATTCGTAACGGCTACGGCATGGTCGATGACATCGATCATCTGGGCAACCGGCGCGTGCGCAGCGTCGGCGAAATGGCCGAGAACGCTTTCCGCGTCGGCCTCGTGCGCGTGGAACGCGCCGTCAAGGAGCGCCTGACCCAGGCCGAGACAGAGGGCCTGATGCCGCAGGAGATGATCAACGCGAAGCCCGTCGCCGCGGCGGTCAAGGAGTTCTTCGGTTCCAGCCAGCTCTCGCAGTTCATGGACCAGAACAACCCGCTCTCCGAGGTGACTCACAAGCGCCGCGTATCCGCGCTCGGCCCGGGTGGCCTGACGCGCGAGCGCGCCGGCTTCGAGGTCCGCGACGTGCACCCGACCCACTACGGTCGCGTTTGCCCGATCGAGACGCCAGAAGGGCCGAACATCGGCCTGATCAACTCGCTCGCCGTTTATGCCCGGACCAATGAGTATGGTTTCCTCGAGACGCCGTACCGGAAGGTCAACAACGGCAAGGCCACGACGGCGATCGAGTACTTGTCGGCGATCGAGGAAAGCCAGTACGTCATTGCACAGGCCAACTCGGAGCTCGACAAGAGCGGCAAGTTTGTCGAAGATCTCGTCGCCGTTCGTCACAAGAACGAGTTCACGCTGTCCGCGCCCGAAGATGTCCAGTACATGGACGTCAGCCCGCGCCAGATCGTCTCTGTTGCGGCATCGCTGATCCCGTTCCTGGAGCATGACGACGCGAACCGCGCCCTCATGGGTTCGAACATGCAGCGCCAGGCCGTGCCGACCTTGCGCACCGAGGCGCCGCTGGTCGGCACCGGCATGGAGCGTGCGGTCGCGGTCGACTCCGGTGTTACTGTCGTCGCGCGCCGCGGCGGCATGGTCGACTCGGTCGACGCCTCGCGCATCGTCGTGCGGGTGAACGACGAGGAAACCAGCGCCACGGAGCCGGGTGTCGATATCTACAACCTGACGAAATACACGCGCTCCAACCAGAACACGTGCATCAACCAGCGCCCGCTCGTGAAGGCGGGCGACGAGATCGCCGTTGGCGACGTGCTGGCCGACGGCCCGTCCACGAACATGGGCGAGCTCGCACTCGGCCAGAACCTGCTGGTCGCCTTCATGCCGTGGAATGGCTACAACTTCGAGGATTCGATCCTGATCTCGGAGCGCGTCGTCAAGGAGGACCGCTTCACCACGATTCACATCGAGGAACTCCAGTGCGTGGCACGCGACACCAAGCTCGGTCCCGAGGACATCACGTCGGACATCCCGAATGTCGGTGACGCGGCGCTGGCGAAGCTCGACGAATCCGGCATCGCGTTTATCGGCGCCGAGGTCAAGGCGGGCGACATCCTCGTCGGCAAGGTAACGCCGAAGGGCGAAACCCAGCTGACGCCGGAGGAAAAACTGCTGCGTGCGATCTTCGGCGAGAAGGCATCGGACGTGAAGGACACGTCGCTGCGAGTGCCGCCGGGCATGGACGGCACGGTGATCGACGTCCGGGTTTTCACCCGTGACGGCGTGGAGAAAGACCTGCGCGCCCTGTCGATCGAAAAAGCCGAGCTCGAGAGTGTCCGCAAGGACCTCGATGACACGCTGCGCATCCTCGAGGAAGACATCTACGAGCGCGTCGAGCGCATGCTCCTCAATAAGATGGCCCAAGGTGGACCGAACAAGCTCAAGTCGGGCTCGAAGATCACCAAGGCCTACCTCGAGGAAGTCCCGCGCGAGAAGTGGTTCGAGATTCGACTGAAGAACGACGAAGCGAACGAGCAGCTGCAGAGCGCTTTCGAGCGCCTGAATGCGCAGCGCGAGGAGTTCGATCGCCGTTTCGAGGAGAAGAAGGCGAAGATCACGGCTGGCGACGACCTGGCGCCGGGCGTCCTGAAGATGGTCAAGGTTTACCTGGCCGTCAAGCGCCGTATCCAGCCGGGCGACAAGATGGCGGGCCGTCACGGCAACAAGGGCGTGATCTCGACCATCGTACCGGTCGAGGACATGCCGTACCTGGATGACGGCACGCCCGTCGATATCGTGCTCAATCCGCTCGGCGTGCCCTCGCGCATGAACGTGGGCCAGGTGCTCGAGACGCACCTCGGCTGGGCAGCGAAGGGTCTCGGCAAGAAGATCGACGACATGCTCAAGGCTCAGGAGTCGGTCATCAAGGTCCGCCAGTTCCTGGAGCAGATCTACAACAAGACCGGCGGCCGGACCGAGACGATCAACGAGCTGAGCGATGCGGAAGTCATCGAGCTTGCGGGCAACCTGACCAATGGCGTGCCCACCGCGACGCCGGTGTTCGACGGTGCGACCGAGGCCGAGATCAAGAACCTGCTCGAGCTGGCCGACCTTTCCGATACGGGACAGTCGCTGCTCTACGACGGCCGGACCGGCGAGAAATTCGACCGGGATGTGACGGTGGGCTACATGTACATGCTGAAGCTCAATCACCTGGTCGACGACAAGATGCACGCACGTTCCACGGGGCCTTACAGCCTCGTGACCCAGCAGCCGTTGGGCGGCAAGGCGCAGTTCGGTGGCCAGCGCTTCGGCGAAATGGAGGTCTGGGCGCTCGAGGCGTACGGCGCCGCCTACACCTTGCAGGAGATGCTGACCGTCAAGTCGGACGACGTGCAGGGCCGCACGAAGATGTACAAGAACATCGTCGATGGTGAACACCAGATGGATGCCGGGATGCCGGAATCGTTCAATGTTCTGGTCAAGGAGATTCGCTCCCTGGGCATCAACATTGAGCTGGAGACAGACTAATGAAAGATCTACTTAAGCTCTTCAAATACCAGAATCCGGTCGACGATTTCGAGGCGATCCGCATCGGTCTGGCATCGCCGGATATGGTCCGCTCCTGGTCCTTCGGCGAGGTCAAGAAGCCCGAGACGATCAACTACCGCACGTTCAAGCCGGAAAGGGACGGCCTGTTCTGCGCGAAGATCTTCGGCCCGGTCAAGGACTACGAGTGCCTGTGCGGCAAGTACAAGCGGCTGAAGCACCGCGGCGTCGTCTGCGAGAAATGCGGTGTCGAGGTCACCCAGACCAAGGTACGCCGCGAGCGCATGGCGCACATCGACCTGGCAAGCCCGGTAGCCCATATCTGGTTCCTCAAGTCACTGCCGTCCCGTATCGGCCTCATGCTGGACATGACGCTCCGCGAGATCGAGCGGGTCCTGTACTTCGAGGCCTTCGTCGTCGTCGAGCCGGGCATGACCGAGCTCGAGCGCGGCCAGTTGCTGACCGACGAGATGTATCTCGACGCGCTGGAGCAGTATGGCGACGAGTTCGACGCCCGCATGGGTGCCGAGGCGGTGCGCGAAATGCTGTCGACGATCGACCTGCAGCGCGAAGTGCTGCAGGTTCGTGAGGACATCGATGCCACCCGCTCCGAGACCAAGATCAAGCGCCTGTCCAAGCGGCTGAAGCTGCTGGAGTCGTTCATCGAGTCCGGCAACAAGCCCGAGTGGATGGTGCTGACGGTGCTGCCCGTGCTGCCGCCGGACCTGCGCCCGCTCGTGCCGCTCGATGGCGGTCGTTTCGCCACCTCGGATCTGAACGACCTCTACCGCCGCGTCATCAACCGGAACAACCGCCTGCGCCGGCTGCTCGAGCTGAATGCGCCGGACATCATCGTGCGCAACGAGAAGCGCATGCTGCAGGAATCGGTGGATGCACTGCTCGATAACGGCCGTCGCGGCCGCGCGATCACGGGCACGAACAAGCGGCCGCTGAAGTCGCTGGCCGACATGATCAAGGGCAAGCAAGGCCGCTTCCGCCAGAACCTGCTCGGCAAGCGCGTCGACTACTCAGGCCGTTCCGTGATCGTGGTCGGCCCGACGCTGAAACTGCATCAGTGCGGCCTGCCCAAGAAGATGGCGCTCGAGCTGTTCAAGCCGTTCATTTTCTCCAAGCTGCAGCTGCGCGGCGAAGCGACGACGATCAAGGCCGCCAAGCGCCTGGTCGAGCGCGAAGGCGCCGAGGTCTGGGACATCCTGGAAGAGGTTATCCGCGAGCACCCGGTGCTCCTGAACCGGGCCCCGACGCTGCACCGCCTCGGTATCCAGGCCTTCGAGCCCGTGCTGATCGAGGGCAAGGCGATCCAGCTGCATCCGCTCGTCTGCACGGCGTTCAACGCCGACTTCGACGGCGACCAGATGGCCGTGCACGTTCCGCTGTCGCTGGAGGCGCAGCTCGAGGCGCGCGCCCTGATGATGTCGTCCAACAACATTCTCTCGCCCGCCAACGGCGACCCGATCATCGTGCCGTCACAGGACGTCGTCCTGGGCCTGTATTACATGACGCGCGACCGGGTCAACGCCACGGGCGAAGGCATGGTGTTCACCAACATCGACGAGGCGCGGCGTGCTTTCGAGAGCGGCGCGGTGGCCTTGCAGGCCAGGGTGAAGATTCGCGTTCACACGTTTGAGACCGACGACGACGGCGAACAGTTTGCAGTACGGCGCCTCGTCAAAACGACAGTCGGTCGGGCCCTGCTCTCGGAGATCCTGCCCGATGGGCTGGACTTCGAACTCGTCAACCAGCCGATGGCGAAGAAGGCGATCTCGAACGTCATCAATGCCTGCTACCGCCAGCTGGGCCTGAAGAAGACTGTCGTCTTCGCAGACCGGCTGATGTACACGGGTTTCCGCATGGCGACCCGTGCCGGCATCTCTATCGGCGTGAATGACATGGTTGTGCCGGAGAGCAAGGCGGACATCCTGTCCGTGGCAGAAGCCGAGGTCAAGGAGATCCAGGACCAGTACGCGTCCGGTCTCGTCACCGACGGCGAGCGCTACAACAAGGTCGTGGACATCTGGTCGCGCACCAACGACCAGGTCGCCAAGGCGATGATGGACAAGCTCGGCTCCGAGTCCGTGAAAGACGCATCCGGCAAGACCGTGGAGCAGGAGTCCTTCAATTCCATCTACATGATGGCCGACTCCGGCGCGCGTGGTTCGGCTGCCCAGATCAGGCAGCTGGCGGGCATGCGCGGCCTGATGGCCAAGCCCGACGGCTCGATCATCGAGACGCCGATCACCGCCAACTTCCGCGAAGGTCTCGACGTACTGCAGTACTTCATCTCGACCCACGGCGCCCGCAAGGGCCTGGCCGACACGGCGCTCAAGACCGCGAACTCCGGCTACCTGACCCGACGCCTCGTGGACGTGGCTCAGGACCTGGTCGTGACGGAAGTGGATTGCGAGACCCAGAACGGTGTTGCGATGGCGCCGCTGGTCGAGGGTGGCGACGTCGTCGAGCCGCTGCGCGAGCGCGTGCTCGGCCGGGTACTGGCGGAAGCCGTGCTGATTCCCGGCACTGACAAGGTCGCCTTCGACGCCGGCACGATGCTGGATGAGCAGACCGTGGCGCAGCTGGAAGACCTGTCGATCGACCACGTCGTCGTGCGTTCGCCGATCACCTGCGAAATACGCTACGGTGTGTGCTCGCAGTGCTATGGCCGCGACCTCGCGCGCGGACATCGCATCAATATCGGCGAGGCTGTCGGCGTCATTGCTGCGCAGTCGATCGGCGAGCCGGGCACCCAGCTCACGATGCGTACCTTCCATATTGGTGGCGCCGCATCGCGTTCCGCGGCCGTCAACAACATCGAGATCAAGTCTAAAGGTGTTGTAAAACTCAACAACATCAAGACGGTGGCGCACCAGAAGGGCTACCTGGTCGCGGTATCCCGTTCCGGCGAGATCTCGGTCATCAACGAGCTCGGACGCGAGCGCGAGCGTTACAAGGTGCCTTACGGGGCGACGATCACGGTTGACGACGGCGCCGAAGTCGTACAGGGCCACGTGGTCGCCACGTGGGATCCGCACACTCACCCGGTTGTCACCGAGGTGGCGGGCAAGCTCAAGTTCGACGATTTCGTCGACGGTGTTACGGTGACCGAACAGGTCGACGAGTTTACGGGCCTGACCAGTATCGTCGTGCTCGATCCGAAGAGCCGCGGCGGCGCCGGCAAGGACCTGCGCCCGGTTGCTCGACTCGTGGACGAGAAGGGCGGAGACATCTGCTTCGCGAACACCGATATCCCCGCGGTCTATGCATTGCCGGCCGGCGCGATTATTTCCATGTCGGACGAAGCCGAGGTGTCCGTGGGTGACGTCATCGCGCGTATCCCGCAGGAATCGTCGAAGACCCGCGACATCACGGGCGGTCTGCCGCGAGTCGCCGACCTGTTCGAAGCCAGGAAGCCGAAGGACCCGGCCATCATGGCGGAGCACACTGGTACGGTCAGCTTCGGCAAGGAGACCAAGGGCAAGCGTCGTCTCGTCATCACCGACGAGTCGGGTGACAGTCACGAGGAGCTGATTCCGAAGTGGCGCCACCTGAACGTGTTCGAGGGCGAGCAGGTCGTCAGGGGCGAGGTCATCGCCGACGGCGAGCCGAACCCGCACGACATCCTGCGGCTGCAGGGCGTCGAGAACCTCGCTGACTACCTCGTTCGCGAAATCCAGGACGTCTACCGACTCCAGGGCGTGAAGATCAACGACAAGCACATCGAGGTCATCATTCGGCAGATGCTGCGCAAGGTCATCGTTGCAGAGCCGGGCGAGAGCAACTACCTGCGCGGCGAACAGATCGACCGGGCGCGGTACCTCGAAGAGGCGGAGTCCCTTGGGGCACAGGGCAAGGAGATGCTCACGACTGATCCGGTGCTGCTGGGCATCACGAAGGCCTCGCTGGCGACCGAGTCGTTCATCTCGGCGGCGTCATTCCAGGAGACCACGCGCGTACTGACGGAGGCAGCGGTTCGCGGCCTTCGCGACGACCTGCGCGGCCTCAAGGAGAACGTCATCGTCGGACGCCTGATCCCGGCCGGAACCGGCTTTGCGCACCACGCCGAGCGCCGGCGGACGCGCGAGCAGGACCTGGCCGAGCAGCTCAAGGAGCTCGAGACGTCCGCCCAGGAGGCGTCCGCCCAGGAGGCTGCCGCCGAGGAGGGCGTCGAGGCCCCTGCGGAAGAAGCGGCTGCCGAGGGCACAGAGGAAGCGACGGACGCTTGATAATCAAGGGCCTGGGGGCGGCCTGCCTGCCTGCTTGACAGCAATCGCCGGCCGTCTCTACAATGCCCGCCCTTAACCCCGGGGCCCGCCTGTAGCGGGCCCTGATTTTTCGGGGCAAATCGCGACGGTCCTTGGCCCTCGCGCCGAAGGAAAAGCAAGAGATTCAGGAGCTTGCGATATTGCCCCAAAACCCGGCATCTGGACCGCAGGCGGTTCAGCAGTCGGGTGCGCGCGTTTTCAGGGCGCATGAAGTGTGAATTAACGACAAAATGAAGAGGGCCCCATGGCCACAGTGAATCAGTTAGTACGCAAGCCGCGCGCGACCAAACGCGCCAAGAGCACCGTGCCGGCGCTCGAAGCGAGTCCGCAGAAGCGTGGCGTATGCACGCGCGTCTATACGACGACGCCCAAGAAGCCGAACTCGGCGATGCGCAAGGTTGCGCGTGTGCGCCTGACCAACGGTTTCGAGGTCACCTCGTATATCGGCGGCGAAGGCCACAACCTGCAGGAGCACTCGGTCGTATTGATTCGTGGCGGCCGTGTGAAGGACCTGCCCGGCGTCCGCTACCACACGGTGCGCGGCACGCTCGACTGTGCGGGCGTATCCGACCGCCGGCAGGGCCGCTCGAAATACGGGACCAAGCGCCCCAAATAACATTGTAGGAGCGCCCCACGGGCGCGACAAAGGTATTCAGGAATAGAAGATGTCCAGACGTACACAGGCACCCAAGCGGCAGATCCTCCCGGATCCGAAGTACCATAGCGAGTTGCTCGCCAAGTTCATGAACATGATCATGGTTGACGGCAAGAAGTCAGTAGCCGAGCGCATCATCTACGGCGCGCTCGATCGGATTTCCGAGCGCGAGACCCATGCCGACGACAAGGCGCTGGAGTTGCTCGAGACGGCGCTGGAGAACGTCAAGCCGGTCGTCGAGGTGAAGTCGCGACGCGTCGGCGGTGCCACCTACCAGGTGCCCGTCGAGGTTCGTCCCACTCGTCGCCAGACGCTGGCGATGCGCTGGGTGATCGACGCAGCGCGCAAGCGCAGCGAGAAGACGATGGCACATCGTCTCGCTCACGAACTGCTGGAAGCGGCCGAAAACCGCGGTACCGCTGTCAAGAAGAAAGAAGACACGCACCGCATGGCAGAGGCCAACAAGGCGTTCTCACACTATCGCTGGTAAGCAAGCAGCCACCAGGGAATACAGGACTTGACGTGCCCCGCACAACGCCCATCGAACGCTACCGCAATATCGGCATCATGGCCCATATTGACGCCGGCAAGACCACGACGACCGAGCGTGTGCTGTTCTATACGGGTGTCTCCCACAAGATAGGCGAAGTACATGACGGGGCGGCCGTCATGGACTGGATGGAGCAGGAGCAGGAGCGAGGCATCACCATTACGTCGGCTGCGACCACGTGCTTCTGGAAGGGCATGGACCAGCAGTACGATACGCACCGCATCAATATCATCGATACCCCGGGGCATGTCGATTTCACGATCGAGGTGGAGCGCAGCCTGCGCGTGCTCGACGGGGCTATTACCGTGCTCTGCTCAGTCGGTGGCGTGGAGCCGCAGACCGAGACGGTCTGGCGGCAGGGCAACAAGTACAAGGTCCCACGCATGGTGTTCATCAACAAGATGGACCGTGCGGGTGCCGACTTCCTGCGCGTGGTCAGGCAGGTGCGGGAGCGGCTTGCGGCCAATCCCGTCGTCATCCAGCTGCCGATCGGCGCCGAGGAGAAGTACGAGGGCGTCATCGACCTGATCGGCATGCGAGCGATCTACTGGGATGACAGCAGCATGGGCACGACCTACGAGGCGCGCGACATCCCGGACGAGCTCCTGCCCGAGGCAGAGGCCTGGCGCGAGAAGATGATCGAGGCTGCCGCCGAGGGCGATGAAGACCTGCTGGAGAAGTTTCTCGAGGACGGCATCCTCGACGAGGCCGAGATTCGCCGCGGTCTGCGAGCCCGGACGCTCGCGAACGAGATCGTCGTGACGATGTGCGGTTCGGCCTTCAAGAACAAGGGCGTGCAGGCATTGCTCGATGGCGTAGTCGATTTCATGCCCTCGCCCGTCGACGTACCGGCGATCAGGGGCATCAACGAGGATGAGTCGGAGGGCGAGCGCAAAGCTAGCGACGACGCGCCGTTCGCGGCCCTTGCGTTCAAGATCGCGACCGACCCCTTCGTCGGCAACCTGACGTTCTTCCGCGTGTATTCGGGCGTCCTGAATTCGGGCGACACGATTTACAACCCGGTCAAGAGCAGGAAAGAGCGTATCGGCCGCATCCTGCAGATGCACTCGAACGACCGCAAGGAAGTCAAGGAAGTTCGTGCCGGCGACATTGCCGCGGCTGTCGGCCTCAAGGACGTCACCACCGGCGACACGCTGTGTGACGTGAAAAACGTCATCATGCTCGAGCGCATGGAGTTTCCGGACCCGGTGATCTCCGTCGCGGTCGAGCCCAGGACCAAGGCCGACCAGGAGAGGATGGCGCAGGCGCTGCAGAAGCTCGCGAAGGAAGATCCGTCCTTCCAGGTGCACACGGACGAGGAATCCGGCCAGACGATCATTTCCGGCATGGGCGAGCTGCATCTCGACATCATCGTCGACCGCATGAAGCGCGAGTTCCGGGTCGAGGCCAACGTCGGCAAGCCGCAGGTGGCCTACCGCGAGACGATACGGCAGGTGGTGGAACAGGAAAGCAAGTTCGTGCGCCAGACGGGAGGGCGCGGCCAGTATGGCCATGTCTTCCTGCGCCTCGAACCGCGGGAGCCGGGCTCCGGCTATGAATTCGTCAACGCCATCGTCGGTGGCGTCGTGCCGAAAGAATATATCGGGGCGGTCGACAAGGGCATCAGGGAACAGATGGAAAACGGCGTGATTGCCGGATACCCGGTGGTCGACTGCCGGGTTACGCTGTACGACGGTTCCTATCATGACGTCGATTCGAGCGAGGTCGCGTTCAAGATTGCCGGTAGCATGGGTTTTCGTGACGGGGCGATCAAAGCCGACCCCGTACTGCTCGAGCCGATCATGAAAGTCGAGGTCGTGACGCCTGAAGACTACATGGGCGATGTGATGGGCGACCTCAATCGCCGGCGCGGACTGCCGAAGGGCATGGACGATTCGCCCTCGGGCAAGATTATCAAGGCCGACGTGCCGCTTGCCGAGATGTTCGGTTATGCCACGGACCTGCGCTCGATGAGCCAGGGGCGGGCCGTATATTCCATGGAATTCCGAAAGTACGCCGAAGTGCCGCAGAACGTGGCCGACGTCGTAATGAAGAAAGCGAGTTGAGAAAGACCACTCAAGTAACTTAGGAGCGGCCTCCCCCTTCGGGGACAATGCATGGCTGCGACAATTCAACCCCGGGAAAAAGGGCTATGTCTAAACAGAAGTTTGAGAGAACAAAACCCCACGTA
Organism: Woeseiaceae bacterium; assembly: GCA_041572475.1. Lineage (GTDB taxonomy): Bacteria > Pseudomonadota > Gammaproteobacteria > Steroidobacterales > Woeseiaceae > UBA1847. The sequence continues at coordinate 514 of JBFFSI010000050.1, read as the reverse complement.
AACGTTGGCACGATTGGTCACGTTGACCACGGCAAGACGACGCTGACGGCGGCGCTGACGAAGGTGATGGCGGAGCAGCACGGTGGCGAGGTCAGGGAGTTTGACCAGATTGACAATGCGCCGGAGGAGCGCGAGCGCGGCATCACGATTGCGACGGCGCACGTGGAGTACGAGAGCGGTGCGCGGCACTACGCGCACGTGGACTGCCCGGGACACGCGGACTACGTGAAGAACATGATCACGGGTGCGGCGCAGATGGACGGTGCGATCCTGGTGGTATCGGCGGCGGACGGTCCGATGCCGCAGACGCGCGAGCACATCCTGCTGGCGCGCCAGGTTGGCGTGCCGTACATCGTGGTGTACCTGAACAAGGCGGACCAGGTTGACGACGAGGAGCTCCTGGAGCTGGTCGAGATGGAGGTACGCGACCTTCTTTCGACGTACGAGTTCCCGGGCGACGACACGCCGATCATCACGGGTTCGGCGCTGAAGGCCTGCGAGGGCGACACCTCGG